>NZ_JABXGB010000001.1:0-299396 GCF_022627935.1 Ochrobactrum sp. C6C9
CCTGTTCCCAGCATTTAAGCTGAAGTCAGGCGGAAATTCCACTTATCCTAGCTGTGCAGATTTCCCGAGCCAGCTCTAACCTCAACCAATTGATTTAACTGGCAAATATGCATATGATCACGATGGCTTCACCCTACAAGTGCCGCCGGGAAGCGTTGGAGAAGAATACAAAAAGGTTGTTTTCTGGATCAATAGTCGTACTGCGGATAACTCTCAGGAGAATATAGTAATCACGAGCTACGAGGAAGCCGTCGACGGTTCGGTTGTTGTTCCGTTCAAATATCTTACGCCAGACATTGATGGGCAGCCTTCGAACATCTTTTCCTATATGCTCGTGAACACTACCGGCGCTGGCTTCCAGACAAGGCCCGTATTACCGGAGGTAATTAGCTCGGCCCCGAATCATCCCGCTCCGGGCGTGACTCGAACACTGGCGGCTCCATATCTGCGACAGCATGCTAGCATAATTAATTTCCCTGATATCGTTGACGGATTGGATATCTTTGTGGATATCGACTCTGATAAAACATTAATTGGAAAAACAATCACCCTGATCCTTTACCTAAACAAAAAGGGTGGTGGATATGGAAATAGATTACAACAAAGAAGGAAAATAGCCGGAAGCGACATCAATAACAAGCAATTAGTATTTAATTTTGCTTTCGATGACGTTAAAGGATACGATAAAGGAACGCTGGAGTCCGACTATAATATAGATGATACTTGGTCGAAAGCCTTTGGCCCCATCGAGATTGATACCGTCGAACCCTAATAGTAGCGAGTTCAATATCGGTGTCGTTGTTAGCACGGCGGCACCGATAAGAAAGAAGACGATTTCGCGGCGATGTATATGCCCGCCTCCACAACATTTTAAAACGTGGACACTGGCTGAAATCGCTGAAGCGATTATGGAGTGCTTGAGGTGTCGGCTTAGAAAACAGAACAGCTGTCCGCCGAGCTTTAGTTAGGGCTCATCGACTAAAGCACCTATACAAATGTCAGATCAACGCAGCCGCGCACTTTTTTGGCCTCGGCCACTTATCATCAGCTTCATGTCAATGAAAATTAATTGAATTAAAGCTAGAGCGCGTCCATTGAACGCGGAATCGCGTTGGGGATTCCCTTGGTCGCCGAATTCTGATTCCATCGCTCCGACGGGTGATTTGGTTGGAGGCAATATGACCCGGGCTTTCAGTGATGATCTGCGTAGCCGCGTTCTGGCTGCGTCACGGGATGGCATGTCGGCGCGTTCAGCGGCAGCCCGATTTGGGATTGGGATTTCAACAGCCATCGCCTGGATTGCGAGTGCGCGGGCAGGTCTGTTGGCCCCGGCGAAGCAGGGCAGACGCGGCGGCTCACGCCTGGATCCTCACGAGGGCTTCATCTTCGGCATGATCGAAGAGGCGAAGGACATCACGCTCAACGAGATGGTCCGGCGATTGCATGAGGAGAGAGCCGTATCGATCGGCCGCAGTGCGCTTGACGTCTGGCTGCGAAAGCGCGACTGGACTTTCAAAAAAGGACCGCACATGCATTGGAGCAGGACCGTCCTGACCTGCTGAAGCATCGCCAGGACTGGTTCGACGGCCAGCTCGATCTCGATCCAGCGCGCCTCGTCTTCATTGATGAAACCAGCCTGAGCACGAAGATGTCCCGGCTTCGCGGGCGCCCCCCTTGCGGAGATCGATGCCGTTCACCGGTCCCAAACGGCCATTGGAAGACAACGACATTTACCGGTGCACTCAGACTATCCGGCATGACATGGCCCTCGACGGCGCGATGAACGGCGTCCCATTCCAGGCCTATGTCGAACAGGTTCTCATTCCAACCTTGGTGACCGGCGACATCGTCATCATGGACAACCTGCCGTCACATAAGGCGCAGGGCGTGCGTCTTGCAATCGAAGGTGCTGGGTGCCGCTTGCTCTACCTTCCTCCATACAGTCCAGACTTCAACCCCATCGAGAAGGCCTTCGCCAAGCTCAAGGCCGTCTTGCGCGCCAAAGCCGAGCGGACCGTCCAGGGCTTATGGAATACTGTCGGCCAGATCGTCACGCTGTTCGAACCACAAGAATCCGCAAACTACTTCAAATCCTGCGGATATAACCCCGAGTAAAGTGGACGCGCGCTAATTTAGCTGAATTTCATTTAAATATACAGCCAATTGAATTAAAATTGTTCCCATCGGTATTAAAATCTTGAAAAAAAGAGAGTAATATGATGAAATTGTTTCAGTAAAACTGAATACAATACACTACTAAATTTCACACGAGCATAAACAAAACATTCTTATTGGGTGTCTGCAATGAAATGGGAACAAATTTATGAATCTATGCAATCCGCTGATGATGCTGGGCAGCTTCTGGAGCACATAGACAACTATGCCAAACAGCGCGGGTTCGCACATGTGTCCTATATCATGCGCGTTCCACTGCTCAATGGCGTGGTGAAATGGCTCAGCTTCGGCTCTCTGCCGCAAGAGTGGGTAGATCATTACGCTTCAAAAAAATATGCGGAGGAAGATCCGCTTATTCGTAAAGCATTAAACAGCATCGAGCCGCTGGTCTGGTCGGCGAAACTATACGCCGAGGCGCCTCAAATCTGGACGGATGCGCAGAGTTTCGGCTTCAAGGTTGGTATTTCGCAGCCTTGCTGGGCCGCGCAGGGCGTATTCGGCATGCTGTCTTTCATCAGAAGCGATCCGCCGTTAGCTTCCGGCGAAATCGCCACGTTGCGTCGTCAGATGCAGATTTCGGCCAATTTGCTTCATCTGTCCATGTATGAACATCTTGATGTTCCAACCATGAACTGCGTTTCCGAAGTGAACCTGACGGCGCGTGAAAGGGAAATCCTGCACTGGGCCAGCGAGGGCAAAACATCGGAAATCATCGGCGCAATTCTCAATATCTCAACCCGTACCGTGAATTTCCATATCAGCAACGTGCTGACCAAACTTGTTGCGGTGAATAAAGTTCAGGCGGTCGCGAAAGCCCGCACCTTCGGCCTTCTCTAATCTTATTCTATCCCCTCAGTCTTTCGGCGGCTTGGCCCGAAGGACAAATCCAAAATTTCCCCCCAAATTTTGAAAGAATATCTGTAGACGAATAGAGCAGGTTTTGCCGCCTGCAAATCCTCCGCGCGCCCCCCTGGCAATTCGCTGAACCTACAGATCAATCATCCTTTCGATCCCGATAGCATCCAGAAACGCCTGATCGTGGCTGACGACAAGCAGTCCGCCTTCATAGTCGTTCAGCGCTACCTCCAGCGCCTCGATGGAATCCAGATCGAGATGATTGGTCGGCTCATCCAGGATCAGTAGTTCCGGCTTCTGCGTTCCACCCAACACACAGGCCAGTGCTGCGCGCAGTAATTCACCGCCGCTCAGTTCTCCGGCAAGCCGGGACGAAGCTTCGCCGCGAAATGAAAAACGCGCCAGCGCTGCGCGGGCATCATTGTCATTCGCATCCGGATTGAGATGCCGGAAGTTCTCATAAAGCGTGGCTTTGCGGTCCATCAAGCTCATCTGCTGGTCGAACATAGCGATCGGCACGAAACACTGCACGCGCCCCGCAACCGGCAGCAATTCCCCCGTGACAAGCCGCAGCAGTGATGTCTTGCCCGCGCCATTCGCACCGCGTATGGCAATGCGCTCCGGTCCGACAATCTTCATCGAAAAATCGCGTATGACGGGCGTGTCCGGTCGCGGCCCGCCCGACACGCTCTCCATTTGCAGAAGGACGCGCCCGGAAGGAAGCGCCTCGCGCTCGACGCTGAAGCGCATCGGCTTGACTGTTTCGACCAGCGTTTCAGCTTCTCTCAGTTGCGCCGCAGCCTTCTCCATATTGCGATCCGCAAGCGCCTGACCTTTGCCGCCGGTCTTCTGCGCCCGATCCTCACGCGCATCGAGTGTCATTTTGCTTATGCCGCTATCGGCACGTGAATTACGTCCACGTGAATCACTGCGTGCCTGACGTTCGGCTGCGTCCTGCGCCTTGCGTTGAACCTGTTTCACATCGCGCTGGGCAAGCTGAAGATTGCGAGCTGCGTTGTCCCGTTCTTCCTGCTTCTTGTCGTGATAAAAATCCCAGTTGCCGCCATAAAGATGCAGGCCACCTTGTGAAAGTTCGGCAATGCCATCCATGTTTCGCAACAAGGCGCGATCATGGCTAACGACAATTGCTGCCCCGCGCCACTCTGCCAGCATAGTCATCACGGCCAGACGGCCATCATGATCGAGGTTGTTAGTCGGCTCATCCAGAAGAATGATATCAGGCTGATGGAAAAGAAGGGCGGCGAGAGCGGCGCGCGTCCGCTGCCCACCGCTGAGCGTTGCAAGGGGTGTCTGCGGTTCAAGCGTCAGCCCGAAGCGCTGCAAGGCATCGGCAAAGTGCTGCGGCAACAGCCAGTCCGCTTGTTCAAAGTCGTTATCCGACCCCAGCCCGGCTTCAATGCGCGAAAGCATGGTGAACGCTGCGGAAAGGTCGAACAGATCGGCCAGCGCTCGCCCGCCGTCAGTCACAATATTCTGTTGCAGAACACCGAGCCTGCCGTTGCGCGTGACCGCGCCGGAAGTCGGCGCCATGGCGCCGCTCATGATATTGAGAAGCGTGGATTTACCCGCACCATTGCGCCCGACAAGCCCAATACGGCCTTCGGTCACGCTGAAATTGACGGATTCGAAAAGCGTGCGGCCATCAGCCGTGATGCAGGAAACGTCCTGAAGTGTGAGAGGAGCAGTCATTGCGAACCATGGAAACATTGAAAACACTGGTTGGTTGATACAGTGCTGCCTGATCCATCGTTCTTCTCTCCTTGTTTAGACTGCTCCCAATATAGGGACTGTTACGAAATCAATCCAGATCAAATGTCGCGATAACAGGGACGTGATCTGACGGCCGCTCCCAGCCGCGCGCATCGCGCAAGATTTGCAAGCCCTTCATATGGACCTCCAGATCAGCGGAACCCCAGATATGGTCGAGGCGGCGACCACGATCCGATTCATCCCAATCCTTGGCGCGATAACTCCACCAGGTATAGATTTTCTGATCCGCTGGAATGATCTGGCGCATGAGGTCGCTCCAGCCGCCCTTGACGCGCAGGTCTTCCAGCGTCTCGGTCTCGATCGGCGTATGGCTGACGATCTTCAAAAGCTGCTTATGCGACCAGACATCGTTTTCCAGCGGCGCGATGTTGAGATCGCCCACCAGGATCGACGACAATCCGTCCTGCCTGTCCGCCACAATGGCCCGCATTTCTTCCAGAAAGCCGAGCTTATGGGCAAATTTCGGATTGATTGCCGGGTCCGGCTCATCGCCGCCGGCTGGCACGTAGAAATTATGGATGCGGAGCTTCTTGTTTCCAGCTTCGACGACAGCACTCAAATGGCGGCAATCGCCCATATCGCAAAAGCCGATCTTCTCGACGCCGGACAACGGACGGCGCGAGATGGTCGCAACGCCGTGATAGCCCTTCTGGCCGCTGATCGCGATATGCTCATAGCCGAGCGCGCGAAACCCCTTGGAGGGGAACTGATCGTCCGGGCACTTGGTTTCCTGAAGACACAAAACATCGGGCTGATAGTCGCGCAGAAACTGCTCGACCAGCGGCATGCGCAGGCGCACGGAGTTGATGTTCCAGGTAGCAACGGAAAAAGCCATGGGGGAAGGACTCGCAGCAACGAAAAAGATGCCGCGAACCTAACCATTTATCGCGCAAATGCAAACGGCTTGCAGACCATAAACTGGCGATTACGGACGCTTGCGCTTCATGGCGATGCGCTGATAGTCGATCTTGAACATGTCGTCGGTGAAGCGCACACCGCTGCGCACGTTGAAGATCATCACCGTGGTATCGAGCTTCTGGGCGTCGGTGATGGTCCACTGCTTCAGCTCATAGGACTTCGGATCGAACATCATGGTGATTTTCGAATCGCCGAAGATCGACTTGTCGCCGAGCACCAGCGTGGTCATGTCCGGTTCCTGCTTCACGTTCTGCAAACGACCGCCGCCGAGATCGATGCGATCCGCCAGCAACAGCTTGAGCGGCGTCTTGGAAAGCGGATAGAGATCCCACGTATCCAGCTTGCGATTGTTGATAACGACGGACTCGCCGTCGGCAATTACACGGATTGGCGAGTTGTTGTAGTTGAAGCGGATCTTGCCCGGACGCTCGATATAGAAAGTGCCGCCGGTCTGGTCGCCTTTCGGCCCGAACTGCACGAACTCACCCGTCATGGTGCGTACCGATGAAAAATGGTCGGCAATCTGCTGCGCCGCCGCACCGCTGCCTGCGCCCTGCGCCATCGCAGCAACAGGTGCCAGAACAAGCGATGATACGCCAAGACCAAGCGCTCCCATTCCCAGCACGGCGGCAAGACGGCCAGCTTTTACCAAGGCTGAAAAACGGGAGAACATCATCAATATACTTTCTCTTTTCATCATTCTGTTTAACTACGCCGCCAGTTTGGCGCGAGTATGGCGCGCTGCTGCACTCGGCTTAGAAGTCATCGTCACCGGTCGGCACCAGAATTTCGCGCTTGCCGGCATGGTTGGCGGGACCGACAATCCCTTCGTCTTCCATACGCTCGATAATCGAGGCAGCGCGGTTATAACCAATGCCGAGACGACGCTGGATATAGGACGTGGAAGCCTTCTTGTCGCGAAGCACTACGGCAACGGCCTGATCATAAGGATCGTCGGAGTCTTCCAGATTGGAGGTTCCAGCCGGTCCGCTGCCGCCCTCGTCATCCTCTTCATCCTCAGTGATGGCATCCAGATATTCCGGCACGCCCTGAAGCTTCAGATGCTGCACGATGCGCTCCACTTCGTCGTCGCCGACGAAAGGCCCGTGCACGCGCTGGATGCGACCGCCGCCCGCCATGAAGAGCATGTCGCCCTGACCGAGCAGCTGTTCAGCGCCCTGCTCGCCCAATATAGTGCGGCTGTCGATCTTCGACGTCACCTGGAAGGAAATACGGGTCGGGAAGTTGGCCTTGATCGTGCCGGTGATGACATCCACCGACGGACGCTGCGTCGCCATGATGACATGGATACCGGCGGCACGCGCCATCTGCGCCAGACGCTGCACCGCACCTTCGATATCCTTACCTGCGACCATCATCAGGTCGGCCATTTCGTCGATGATCACGACGATATAGGGCATTGGTGCCAAATCCAGCTCTTCGGTCTCGTAGATCGCTTCGCCGGTATTGCGGTCGAAGCCGGTCTGCACGGTGCGCGCAATCGGTTCGCCCTTCTTTTGCGCCAGACCCACCCGCTGGTTGAAACCGTCAATATTGCGAACACCGACCTTCGACATTTTGCGATAGCGGTCTTCCATTTCGCGCACGGTCCATTTGAGCGCGACAACCGCCTTCTTCGGATCGGTCACAACGGGCGTCAACAGATGCGGAATGCCGTCATAGACGGAAAGTTCCAGCATCTTCGGGTCGATCATGATCAGGCGGCATTCCTGCGGCGTCATGCGATAGAGCAGCGACAGTATCATCGTGTTGATCGCCACCGACTTGCCGGAGCCGGTCGTACCGGCAACGAGGACGTGCGGCATCTTCGCGATATCGGCAATCACCGGCTCGCCATTGATGGTCTTGCCGAGCGCCAATGCCAGCTTCGCCTTGGAATGTTCGAAGTCGCGGCTGGCCAGCATTTCGCGCAGATAAACCATTTCGCGCTTCGGGTTCGGCAATTCGATGCCGATGGCGTTGCGGCCCGGAATAACGGCAACACGCGCCGCAATCGCGCTCATCGAACGGGCGATATCGTCGGCAAGGCCGATCACGCGGGAAGACTTGATGCCCGGCGCTGGCTCCAGTTCATAAAGCGTGACCACCGGTCCGGGTTTCACATTGATGATTTCGCCGCGCACGCCGAAATCTTCCAGCACGCCTTCAAGCAGACGGGCATTCTGCTCCAGCGCATCCTTCGACAGAGCGGGATCACGTTGAACAAGCTTTGGTTCGGCGAGGAAATGCAGCGATGGCATTTCAAACACGCCCTTGTCCTTGAGGAACGACGGCTGCGCCTCACGCTGTGCGCGAGCGCCCGGCTTGGGCGACGGCGCGGCCTGTTCGACACGCGCCTTGCGGCTGCGTGCTGGCGGCGCATCGTGCCATTCCTGACCGGCCAGCGGCACGTCGTCCATGCCGTCATCCATCGGATCATCCATGTGGAACGGCGCTTCGTCCGCCGACGGCCCACCGAAGCCCGGCTCACGACGTCTGCCCGCTTCCGCACCGTTACGCGTTTCGGCACTGCGGCGCACGGCGCGCATGTCGCCGAAATCCTCGTCGCGGGACTGGCGGCGACCAAGCCCGGTCAGACGCTTGAAGTTGGCTGTCGTTGTCAGCACGAGATGGGTCAGCGCACCAATGAACTGGAAGCCGCCGCCTGCGGTTTCCTCGTCATCCTCATCGATGAAATCTTCCTCCGCCCGTCCGCGCTGCACGGGCTGAACCGGATTGATGATGCCACGGCCAATAATGCCGCTTGCAAAAAGGCAGAGCCACAAAGCGGGAACGGCGAGAACCAATGCAATGGCCGAAGCGATTGCGCCCTGCGGGAACTGGCCAAGGAACAGGCCGGGCAGGCGCAGCACCATATCGCCAAACACACCGCCAAGACCGATCGGCATCGGCCAGCTTTCCGGCACGGCAAAGCAGCTTGCAATGCCGGCAAACAGAAGGGCAGCGCCGATCCAGGCAAAGCTGCGCTTGGCAACGCGGCCAATACCGCCGCGCGTCATCATCAGAAGCGACCACACGACCAGCGGCAACAATGCAGGAACGCTCGCCAGACCAAAAAACTGCATGGCGAGATCAGAGAAGACAGCGCCCGGATAGCCAAGCGCATTGGTCACCGGATTGTCGGTTGCATGGCTGAAGCTTGGATCAGCCACATTCCAAGTGGCCAGTGCACCAACTGCCATTGCCGTCAGCGACAGAAGCGCCAGACCGAACAATATATAGAACTGCCTGCGGAAGATATTGGTCAGGCGGAGCCTGTCTTCCGTAATCCGCTCGTCACGCAGCGGGTATGAGGGCGAATATCCTTGCCGCATATAGCCAGTCCCGAACCGAAATTTCTGCTGTCGCCCATAACGGAATAGCTATGGGCAGAATGAATCGGTCCGATCCTAATCCGGCGATGGTTAATTCCCCATTAACCATGGGTTTTCTTCTTATAAATGAAAAAAGGCGCGGTTTCCCGCGCCTTTCTCCTTCTTGGGAGAATTGTTCTTACTGAACAGATTCGCCGTGCAAAGAGATATCCAGGCCTTCGATTTCAGCCTGCTTGCTTGGACGCAGTCCCATCACGGCCTTGATCACATAAAGGATGATGGCCGTCGCGACTGCGGTATAGACGATGGTGATTGCCGCACCGAAGAACTGCTTGCCCATGGAAGCACCTTCGCCGAGCGAATTGATGGTGGTGTCTGCGAAGAAACCGGTCAAAATCGCACCCACGAAACCACCGACGCCATGGACGCCGAACGCATCGAGCGAGTCGTCGTAGCCGAGCGCATGCTTGATCTTGACGGCTGCGACGTAGCAGATCGCACCGGCCACGATGCCGATGATGAGCGCGCCCATCGGATTGACGAAACCGGCAGCAGGCGTGACGGCGACCAGACCGGCCACAGCACCCGAAATAATGCCAAGCACGCTTGGCTTACCCGCAATTGCCCATTCCACGAACATCCAGGCCAGAGCCGCACCGGCGGTCGCAACCTGCGTGTTGAGCATGGCGACACCGGCGAGAGCATTCGCACCGACAGCCGAACCGGCATTGAAGCCGAACCAGCCCACCCACAGAAGGGCAGCGCCGATGACCGAGAGAACGAGATTGTGCGGCGCCATGTTGGTGTGACCATAGCCGTCGCGCTTGCCAAGGATGAGTGCAGCCACCAGACCGGCAACACCAGCATTGATGTGAACGACCGTACCGCCGGCGAAATCAAGCACGCCGTCCGACGCGAGGAAACCGCCGCCCCAGACCCAGTGCGCGACCGGGATATAGACGATGAACAGCCACAGGGTCAGGAAGACCAGCATGGACGAAAACTTCATGCGTTCAGCAAACGCGCCGGCGATCAGCGCGGGCGTGATGATCGCAAAGGTCATCTGGAAAGTGATGAAGACATATTCCGGAATGGTGCCGGTCAGCGATTCCATCGTGACGCCGGAGAAGAAAGCCTTGGAAAGACCACCGATATAAGCGTTCGACGAACCACCGTCGGTGAAAGCGAGCGAATAGCCGGCGACCATCCACAAAACCGACATGAGGCAGGTGATGGCAAAGCTCTGCATCACGGTGGACAGCACGTTCTTCTTGCGCACCATGCCGCCATAGAACAGCGCAAGGCCCGGGATGGTCATCATCAACACGAGCGCGGTTGACGTCAGCATCCAGGCCGTATCGCCCGTATCGAGAGTGGGCGTGGGAGCCGCAGCAGGCGCTGCGTCCTGTGCCATCGCCATTCCAGCCATGGCGACCAGCGCAGGCAAAGAGGCCAAAAGAGCTGCTGGCTTGATTCTTCCTGTTATGAGCATCGAATATCTCCGTCGAATGGCGGTTTCAAACGCGTATGCGCTGGAAAGACCGGTTCGAACCAAGAGAAACAAAAATCGTGCCAGTTGCAGAAAGGCGCGGCGCAAAATGTGATTTTTTTGTGAAGCGGGTCGTTGCGGCTTCCGGCAGCCCCGCAAAGCCGGGCTTTTTGTGCCGGAGGTTTAGGCAAATTCAGGCTAAGTGATTCTAGCGATTCATCTTTTCAGCGCCATGCCCGAGCGCTGAACTTGGCTGAAAACCGTCGAATTGCATAATATTTATACAGAAGGCATTGGTGTGGTTAATATTTAATCATTCTTTGTTTTCATGCACACGAATTAGTCCTTCCTGTGCAACGGAAGCCACCAGAATGCCGTCGCGCGTATAAAGCGAACCGCGATTGAACCCGCGCGCGCCCGAAGCGCTCGGTGTGTCCTGCGTATAAAGCAGCCAGTCATTCAGCTTGAACGGACGATGGAACCACATCGCATGATCGAGGCTTGCCGCCTGAAGATCGCGGTCGAAAATCGAACGCCCATGCGGATGCAGCGATGTGTCGAGAAGCGTCATGTCGGAGAGATAAGCGAGGATTGCCGCCTGAAGCGCGCGATTATCAGGAACAATACCATTTGCGCGCACCCAGACATGCTGCGCAGGCTCCAGCTTCTCCCGCGAGAAATAATGCGTCAGCTGCACCGGCTTGATCTCGATGGGACGCTCCTGTTCCCAATATCTGCGAACATTGGCCGGAGCGAGATGCAGATATTGCTCCTTGATGTCGCGGTCGCCCAGCAATTGCTCCGGCATCGGCAAGCCTTCCGGCATGGCGATCTGGTGGTCCAGACCGCCCTCATCCACCTGAAACGACGCCGACAGCGTGAAGATGGCCTTGCCGTGCTGCTTGGCCAGCACGCGGCGGGTGTTGAAGCTGGAACCGTCGCGAATGCGATCCACCTCATAGATGATCGGAATCGCCGGATCGCCGGGACGCACAAAATATCCATGCAGCGAATGCACATGCCGCGCAGGCTCCACGGTGCGCTGCGCCGCGATCAGCGCCTGGCCGATCACCTGACCGCCGAACACGCGCTGCCAACCCACTTGCGGGCTGTTGCCGCGAAACAGGTCCATCTCCAGCGTTTCCAGATCGAGTATCGACAGCAGCTGCCGCATGGAAGCCGTCTGGCCTGCGCTCTCATCTGAGACAGATGTAAGATCGGACTGCTGATATTCGGACTTTTCGCGATCGGACATGGACAGCCTGGCTCCTGCGACCATATATGAAGCTAATAAACTTGAGGCTCATGTTTGTTCCTGCCGGTCGAAATCTGTCAAGTGGCCCGGAGGCTTTTCGGATTCGGTCGGTGTGCCTCACAGTGCCGCGGCAAAATATCGGCTTCACTCTTGCCGTATTTGTGCCAGAAGCGCACAAGCATGGTATAGGCTTTCCGAAAAGGACGAACCGATGGCTGCGACTTCCAGACAGACAAGCACCCGCAACACCGACCTGCTGATCGCCGGTGGCGGTTATGTTGGCCTCGTCACGGCGGTTGCGGTCAAGTCGGCGGCGCCACATCTTTCCGTCACCGTTGTCGATGGCGCGCCCGCCGGTTCGTGGAAAACCGACCCACGCGCCTCGTCCATCGCGGCTGCCGCATCACGCATGCTCGATAAGCTCGGCTGCTGGCAGCAAATCGTGCCTGATGCGCAGCCAATCACCGAAATGGTCATCACCGATTCGCGTGTGTCCGACCCGGTGCGACCTGTTTTCCTGACCTTTGCCGGCGATGTGGACCCCGGCGAGCCTTTCGCCCATATGGTTGAAAACCGCATTCTCAATACTGCCCTGCACAACAAGGCCGATGCGCTGGGCATTAACTTCCTCGAAGCAACCAGCGTGAATGGCTTCGAAACCAAGCCGGAAACCGTTACCGTTTCGCTTTCCAATGGCGACGCCATCGAGACCCGCCTTCTGATTGCCGCCGACGGTGCGCGCTCCCGTCTGCGCGATCAGGCGGGCATCAAGACCGTCAACTGGGACTATGGCCAGTCGGGCATCGTCTGCAACGTATCCCACGAAAAGCCGCATGGCGGACGCGCCGACGAGCATTTCCTGCCTGCCGGACCCTTTGCCATTCTGCCGCTCAAGGGCAATCGCAGCTCGCTGGTGTGGACCGAACGCACCGCTGACGCCGACCGGCTGATCCGCGAAGATGATTTCGTTTTCGAAGCCGAACTGGAACAGCGCTTCGGGCATCGTCTCGGCGCGCTGCATGTCGAAGGCCCGCGCCGCGCCTTCCCGCTTGGCCTGACGCTGGCGCGCGAATTCGTGAAACCGCGCTTTGCCCTTGTCGGCGATGCGGCGCATCGCATCCACCCGATCGCGGGACAGGGCCTCAATCTCGGTTTCCGCGATGCTGCTGCCATTGCCGAGGTTATCGTCGAAACGGATCGCCTCGGCCTCGATATCGGATCGTTCGCCGCCCTTGAACGTTACCAGTCCTGGCGTCGCTTTGACACGGTGCAGATGGGCGTGACTACCGATGTTCTCACCAAGCTGTTTTCCAACGACAATCCGGCCATCCGCTCCATTCGCGATATCGGCCTTGGTCTCGTGGATCGCGTCCCGAGCCTGAAATCCTTCTTCATCAAGCAGGCAGCCGGATTGTCCGGCGATACGCCCCGCCTTCTGAAAGGGCAGCCGATCTGACCGCCGCCCCCCTAATTGCTGCCTATTCATCGCTGGAAGCCATCGCGAAGCGCCCTATATCCGTGACGGACAATCACCGAGAGGAGCTTCCCCATGGAAAGAAAAGCAATAGCAGTCTGGCAAGGCACGCTGAAGGAAGGCAAAGGCACGCTCAACACCCAGAGCGGCGCACTGAAAGACCTTCCCTATGATTTTAAAGCTCGCTTCGAGGATGAAAGCGGGCGCGCTGGCACCAATCCGGAAGAGCTTCTCGGTGCGGCGCATGCGGGCTGCTTCGCCATGCAGCTTTCCGCCCTTTTGACGCAGAACGGCACCCCGCCGGAAAAACTGGAAGCAACGGCAGCCGTCAACATCGGCCAAGCTTCGGGCGGCGGTTTTGAAATCACCCGCAGCGCGCTGACCCTCAATGCCAAGATTCCCGGCATTTCGGCTGAGGCCTTTGCCGATCTTGCCAAGAAGGCTAAGGAATCCTGCCCGCTTTCGAAGGCGCTTGGCGCAATCGAAGTGACGCTGGACGCAAAACTGGTCTGAGACCACGAAAGGCGGGGTTACAGATCCCGCCTTTTATTCCGGCAGGTGGCAGACGGCCTCTATATTGTGCCCGTCCGGGTCGATCACGAAAGCAGCGTAATAATCGGGATGGTAACCTTCGCGGATGCCCGGCTTTCCATTGTCGCTGCCGCCAGCCGCGATGGCCGCTTCATAGAAACGATCCACTTCCGAGCGCGTGCCCGCCGAAAAGGCGACATGCAGAACCCCTTCCAGTTTGGCGCCCTTCTGCTTGCCAATCCAGAATTCCGGCTTACCGTTGCGCCCATATCCGACCCAGTCGCCGAATTCCATGGCGCGGGTAATGCCCAGAGGGGCAAGCGCCTCATCATAGAATTTGCGCGACTTGGGCATGCTGGAAATGTTGAAGCCAATATGGTCGAGCATGATTGCCCATTCTCCGTGCTGCCTTGTTATCTCAAGACATATCGGCGGCAACGTAAAGGTCAAGACCATACAATCAATGAGTGCATGATCTGCTGCCGGATCGTGCAAAGAACAAAGGGGAAGGCAACAGCCTTCCCCTTCTCAGTTTCCTGATCGGTCACGCGATTACACGCGGCGCTCGACCATCATCTTTTTAATCTCGGCAATCGCCTTGGCCGGGTTCAATCCCTTCGGGCAGGTCTGCGCGCAGTTCATGATCGTGTGGCAGCGATATAGGCGGAACGGATCTTCGAGATTGTCGAGACGTTCGCCCTTGGCTTCGTCGCGGCTGTCGATCAACCAGCGATAGGCCTGCAGCAGCACAGCCGGTCCGAGATAACGGTCGCCGTTCCACCAGTAGCTTGGGCACGAGGTCGAGCAGCAGGCGCACAGAATGCACTCATAAAGACCGTCGAGCTTCTGGCGGTCGTCATGGCTCTGCAACCATTCCTTCTGTGGCTCCGGCGAAACCGTCTTGAGCCAGGGCTCGATCGAACGGTGCTGGGCGTAGAAGTTGTTGAGGTCGGGCACGAGATCCTTCACCACCGGCATATGCGGCAGCGGGTAAACCTTGATGGCGCCCTTGATATCGTCCATGCCCTTGGTGCAGGCCAGCGTATTGGCGCCGTCGATGTTCATCGCGCAGGAACCGCAAATGCCTTCACGGCACGAGCGGCGCAGCGTCAGCGTCGGATCGATCTTGTTCTTGATATAGAGCAGACCGTCCAGAACCATCGGGCCGCAATCATCGCGATCGACATAATAGGTGTCGATGCTCGGATTGGCGTCGTCGTCCGGCGACCAGCGATAAATACGGAATTCCGTGACGCGCTTGGCGCCATCAGGACGGGGCCAGGTCTTGCCCTCCTGCATGCGGGAATTCTTGGGAAGTGCGAGTTCAACCATTGCTCTTTCCCTTAATCAGTAAACGCGCTTCTTCGGCGCAATCTTGGCGAGGCTGATGCCACCTTCTTCTTCCGTCGTGAGCGGATCGAGATGAACGGCGCGATAACCGAGCGTCACCTTGCCGTCCGGCGACAGCCAGGACAGGGTGTGCTTGCGCCATTCGGCATCGTTACGGTCCGGGAAATCCTCATGCGCATGCGCGCCGCGGCTTTCATGACGCGCTTCCGCCGAAACAACGGTCGTCAACGCATTGGCCATCAGGTTTTCCAGCTCCAGCGTCTCGACGAGATCGGAGTTCCAGATCATTGAGCGGTCGGAAACCTTGATATCCGGCAGTTCCTGCCAGATCTTTTCCATGCGTTCGCAACCCTGCTTGAGCGATTCCGACGTGCGGAACACGGCGGCGTCTTCCTGCATGGTGCGCTGCATCTTCTCGCGCAGCTCTGCCGTCGGCGTGGAGCCATTGGCGTAACGCAGGCGATGGAAACGATCCATGATCTTTTCGACAGCGGCTTCGTTGATATCCGGGATCTTCGCGGCGCGGTCGATGACTTCGCCAGCGCGGATCGCAGCCGCACGACCGAACACCACAAGGTCGATCAGCGAGTTGGAGCCGAGACGGTTTGCACCGTGCACCGAAGCGCAGCCCGCTTCGCCGACAGCCATCAGGCCCGGCTGTACGCGATCCGGGTGTTCCGGCGTCGGGTTCAGCACTTCGCCCCAGTAATTGGTCGGAATGCCGCCCATATTGTAGTGAACGGTCGGCAGAACCGGGATCGGTTCCTTGGTCACGTCCACGCCCGCGAAAATCTTGGCCGACTCGGAGATGCCCGGCAGGCGTTCATGCAGAACGGCGGGATCGAGATGGTCGAGATGCAGGAAGATGTGGTCCTTGGCCTTACCTACGCCACGACCGGCGCGGATTTCCATGGTCATGCAGCGCGACACCACGTCGCGCGAGGCAAGATCCTTGGCCGATGGCGCATAACGCTCCATGAAGCGCTCGCCTTCGGAATTGACCAGATAGCCGCCTTCACCGCGTGCGCCTTCGGTGATGAGGCAGCCTGCGCCGTAAATGCCGGTCGGATGGAACTGAACGAATTCCATGTCCTGAAGCGGCAGACCAGCGCGCGCAGCCATGCCGCCGCCGTCGCCGGTGCAGGTATGGGCCGAGGTAGCCGAGAAATAGGCGCGACCGTAACCACCGGTCGCCAGAACCACCATCTTGGCGGAGAAGCGATGGATGGTGCCGTCATCGAGGTTCCACGCCACCACGCCGGTGCAGACACCGTCGGTCATGATCAGGTCGAGCGCGAAATATTCGATGAAGAACTGCGCGTTGTTCTTCAGGCTCTGGCCGTAAAGCGTGTGCAGGATGGCGTGGCCGGTACGGTCGGCAGCAGCGCAGGTGCGCTGAACCGGAGGACCGTCACCGAAATTCTGCATGTGACCGCCGAACGGACGCTGGTAGATCTTGCCTTCTTCCGTGCGCGAGAACGGCACACCGTAGTGCTCGAGCTCGTAGACGGCGGCAGGCGCTTCACGCGCCAGATATTCCATCGCGTCGGTGTCGCCGAGCCAGTCCGATCCCTTGACGGTATCGTACATGTGCCACTGCCAGCTGTCCGGGCCCATGTTCTTCAACGAGGCGGCAATGCCGCCCTGTGCCGCGACCGTATGCGAACGGGTCGGGAAAACCTTCGTGATACAGGCGGTCTTGAGCCCCTGCTCGGCCATGCCGAGCGTGGCGCGCAGACCAGCGCCGCCAGCGCCGACCACGACAACGTCGAATTTGTGATCGACAAACTTGTAGGACTTTTCGCCCGCAGCCGGAGCTGCATTCTTTTCTGCACTAGCCATCGGGCTATCAACCTCCGAAGCTGAGCTTGAGGATCGCGAAAACGCAGGCAAAACCGACCACCGCCGCAAAGAAGGTGTTCAGCATCACCAGCACGACCTTCATGCCTTCGCCATGCACATAATCTTCGATAATAACCTGCATGCCCAGACGCATGTGATAAACGCCGGTCAGAACGAACAGCGCCATGACAATGGCGGTAATGGGATGCGAGAGAGCAGCCCGGACTTCCGCAAAGCTTGCGCCATTGAGCGAAATCACCAGACCGAGGAAAAAGAGAACCAGCGGCACCAGGGCCACTGCCGTCACGCGCTGATACCAGAAATGGCTGGTGCCTTCCTTGGCAGAACCAAGACCGCGAACCTTGCCGAGAGGCGTGCGCATATCATTATTCGAACCGCTCATGGGATCAGCCTCCTAGCGCACCGAGTAAGCGACGACCCAGACGAGGATCGTGGCGATGACCGAGAAGACGACCGTAGCCCAGGCGATCTTGGAAGCGGTATGCTTTTCAAGACCTGCGCCGGTATCCCAGATGAAGTGACGAACGCCGCCCGCCAGATGGTGCAGCAGCGCCCAGGTATAGCCGAACAGCACAAGCTGGCCGATCCAGGAGCCGAACACGGCGTTGACGGCATTGAAGCACTCTTCGCCGACGGCTGCGGAAATAAGCCAGGCTGCAAGCAGCAGGGTGCCGAAATAGAGAGCGCCGCCCGTGATACGATGCACGATGGACATCGTCATCGTGATGACCGGCTTATAGACGGACAGGTGCGGCGACAAAGGACGCTGACGCGTTACGGTCGGTTGTGTCATGGTTCTCGTTGGCCTCTCGTGGGGCTTCCCTGACGTTTCTCCCCCGGAATGCCCACCGATAATGATCGATCTGGCGCACCGGATGGCGGGTTTTTCTAAAAACCCAGTTTTGAAGTCGCGCTCTACGCAATGAACCGGAACTTTCGATCCCGCGCCGGTGCGACCTGAAAATATGGCGAGACCGTGGAATACGGCCTTATGTGCCGCTTTCTACTGCTCTTTTACCACCACGTCAAAGAAGCTTTTTCACGAAAAGACTAACAATTGGTCGCACCTTTGCGACACTTTCACGTGAATGCGGCCTTCAATCGTTTGAAGGCCGCAATTTAAAAAACATGTGTAATTTCATCAACTTTAGCAAAAGCACATCAGGCGCCGAATCGAATCACATAGCTCGACCAGTCGGCTGCCGTCGCGACCTGCTCATAGAGCTTGCGTCCGTCTTCCGGCACACGCGGCGCGTTGAGCACCAGCTTGGACCAACTGCGCTCTTCCGCCTTGTCGGCCAGCAGGTCGATGAGCGCCTTGGCGATGCCTTTGCCGCGATGATCGTGATGCACATAGATATGATCCACCTGCCCTGCGCGCAGACCCGATACCGGCTCCGGCAGATCGTAGAAAATCACGAAGCCGACAAGATTGCCGTCCACGCGCGCGCCTAGAATTTCAGTGGCACGGTCCTGCAGAAGATGCTCGGCATAATAATCGTCGGGGCGGCGCGGTGCGCCACGCTTCAGCGCCTGCGCATAGCTGGCAAGCAGCGGCGCGAATTCGTGAGCATCACGAAGATGGAGCAGCGCGATATCGACGGCATGATCTTTGGTCATTGAACATTCCTTGGCCTTCGGGGCGGTTCAAGTCGTCCTTGCTCACAACGCCGCGAAGCAGTTGCGACCAAAGACTTATCCGATTGTAGCCAGCACGGATGACAAAGGTAAAGAAAGAGTTAAGATGGTGCGGAAACTCTTTTTGCGTCAGACGGCGAAGGCGAAACGGCACCATGGCAAACAGAAACAGGATCGCGTTGCTGGCGTCATGTACACTGGCTTTTGGTGGCTTGGTCGCGACAGCCTCTGCCGAGACCACCTTGCGCTATGCCGACGCGTCTGGAAACCTCGTCATGCAGAAGGCTGACGGCGGCGCTAAGATCATCCGGGTCGGTGCAGCGCATAAAGACCCGACATTGCAGATGCCGCGCAAGGTGCACGGCACGACAACAATAACCGCGTCGCAGGACAAGGCTGTGTCCTATATCGTCAGCCCTCCGAACAGCAGTTGCGAAAGCGCCATCGTCCTGCGCGGACGCTCTTTCATGTATGGGCTGGACAGCGGCGAAACCCCGGTTCTGGATCATCCGGGCTGTTGAGGCCGATTATCCGCGTGTGCGGGCTGAGCCTGACGGACGAAACTCCACGACATTCTCATCAGAGATAATGGGCGAGGCTGCGCGGACGCAATTGCGACCGCCCTTCTTCGCCTCATAAAGAGCACCGTCAGCTCGCTTGTAGAGGTCGGAAAACATGTCGTCGAATTCCATTTCGGCAACGCCGAAGCTGGCTGTGAAATCGATATCGCCATGATTGCTCGGTATCTGGATCGTGCCGCAGGCCAGACGCATACCGTCGGCACAGCGAGACGCCGACTGAATGGTGTTGCCGGGCAGCAGGACCGCAAATTCCTCGCCGCCCATACGCGCCGCAAATCCGCCTCGGGCAACGGCAGTCTTGCGCAATTCGGCAGCAAAGGCTGCAATGACACGGTCGCCCAGCGCGTGACCGTAATTGTCATTTATCAATTTGAAATAGTCGATATCGCAAACCACCAGCGACAGGGCCTGTCGAGACCGCTTCGATTTTTCGATGGCCGCCTCTGCCCGCAACGCAAAGCCGCGGCGATTGAGCAGCGCCGAAAGCTCGTCCGTTTCGGAACGAATGGTCATGTCCGAAAGCAGTTCCCGCATCAGGCTCAATAGCAATAGAAGTCCCGCCGCGACCGACAGGCCGGCCCCGATCGACTGGGCAAAAAGCGCATAGGCCGTATTCACATAATCGTTCGGCTCAGCCCCCGCGCCGCCCGACACATTGGCAAGCACCGGCTTCATGAGAAAATGCACAGCACTGAAGGCAAAAAGCACGGCCATCAGCATATCGACAGCCCCGCGTCTGCTGGAGCGCAGGATGATCCAGACGGCGAGCGCCAATGTCAGAAAATAAGGCGTCTGGTAGAGGAACATACCGGGCAAGGTGCTGCGCGCGATGCCGTATATGGCATGGATCATCACCAGCGAAACAAACGCCAGCGCGCCAAGCGTCTTCCACGGCACGGGCGAAGAATACATCCGCGCCAGACCAATGACGAGACAAGCCAGTGTCATCAGATAGGTTGCAAATGCGAGCATATAGCCGATGCGCGGGCTCGGCATGGACGGCATCGCCAGCTCACTGAGGAAATAGAGCATCGCAAAGACGAAGCCCGTCGCGAAGACGCGCGCCGCGGCATTGCCTTTCGCATAAACGGCAATGCCGAAAAACGCGAAGGCAAACAGACCGGATACGGTCATGTTGATGATGAGAATGAAATCGGCCCCGCCCATGAATGCCTATTCCGCCTGCTTTGGTTCGTAGCGGCTTCTCTAAAGTAGGCGCTAATCTAGCAGCACTTACTTATACATGGAATATGCGAGGAAACCGTGAAGAAGCGGATAAGAGCAAAGCTTTTTTCTTACCCATGGCGGCGCATAAAAGAAAAGCCGCCGGATCGCTCCGGCGGCTTGTTCTATTCAGTGTTGTCTGGACACGTTAGTTCCAGTCGCGAATGTCCACGAAGTGACCGGCAATGGCAGCTGCGGCGGCCATGGCAGGCGACACGAGATGGGTGCGGCCCTTGAAGCCCTGACGGCCTTCGAAGTTGCGGTTCGAGGTCGAAGCGCAACGTTCACCCGGCTTCAGACGGTCGTCATTCATGGCGAGGCACATCGAGCATCCCGGCTCGCGCCAGTCGAACCCGGCTTCGATGAAGATCTTGTCGAGGCCTTCGGCTTCCGCCTGTTCCTTCACGAGACCCGAGCCAGGCACGATCATGGCATTGACGCCATCGGCAACCTTCTTGCCAGCGGCCATGCGGGCTGCGTCGCGCAGATCCTCGATACGGCCATTGGTGCAGGAACCGATGAAGACGCGGTCGATCTTGATGTCGGTCATCTTGGTGCCCGGCTTCAGACCCATATAGTCCAGTGCACGCCACTTGGATGCACGCTTGGTTTCATCCTTGATATCATCCGGATTCGGCACGATGTCGGTGACGAAAACAACGTCTTCCGGCGAAGAGCCCCAGGAAACGACCGGCGAAATCTTGGCCGCATCCAGCTCGACGATCTTGTCGAAATGCGCGCCTTCATCCGAATGCAGCGTCTTCCAGTAGCCGATAGCCTGTTCCAGCGCTTCGCCCTTCGGCGCGCGCGGCTTGTCCCGCACATAGGCGAAGGTCGTTTCGTCCGGTGCGATGAGACCAGCGCGTGCGCCGCCTTCAATCGACATGTTGCAGACGGTCATGCGACCTTCCATCGACAGCGAGCGAATGGCGCTGCCTGCATATTCGATCACGTAACCGGTGCCGCCTGCGGTGCCGATTTCGCCGATGATGGCGAGCGTAATGTCCTTGGCGGTCACGCCCGGAGCCAGTTCGCCCTCAACACGCACCAGCATGTTCTTGGCTTTCTTCTGGATCAGCGTCTGGGTCGCGAGCACATGCTCGACTTCCGACGTACCGATACCATGCGCCAGCGAACCGAAAGCACCGTGGGTCGAGGTGTGGCTGTCGCCGCAAACAATCGTCATGCCCGGCAGGGTAAAGCCCTGCTCCGGTCCGACGATGTGCACGACGCCCTGGCGACGATCACGCTCGGAATAATATTCGACGTTGAAATCCGCGGCATTCTTGGCGAGAGCTTCAACCTGAATGCGGCTTTCTTCGTTCTTGATGCCGTTGACGCGATCTTTCGAGGTCGGCACGTTGTGATCGACCACAGCCAGCGTCTTCTCGGGATGGCGCACCTGACGGCCAGCCATGCGCAGGCCTTCGAAAGCCTGCGGGCTCGTCACTTCGTGCACAAGATGGCGATCAATATAAAGGAGGCAGGTCCCGTCTTCCTGCTGATCCACTACATGGTCGTCCCAGATCTTGTCATAAAGTGTACGCGGCGCGCTCATTGCGAGAGTTCCTTTGAACGGTTCTTAATTGGGCCTGTCATATGCACCTGCTGTTGCGTTTCGTCAAGAAACTGAAACAGCAACAGGGTGTCGCAGTAACAATCTTGCGCAAAGCGGGCAGAATTATGCCTGATATTATGCGTCGTAATGCGTTTGGCAAATAAAAAAGGCGGCCACAGGCCGCCTTTTTCAAAGATCTCTGGCTGAAACTTATTCAGCAGCGGTCTTGGCAGCTTCGGCAGCGGCGGCAGCCTTGTCGGCTTCGCGCTCGGCCTTGGTGCGGTTGTCTTTCTTTTCAGAAATACGGGCAGCCTTACCGGTGAGGCCACGCAGGTAGTAAAGCTTGGCGCGACGGACCTTACCGCGGCGAACCAGCTCAACGCCTTCAACGATCGGCGAGTAAACCGGGAATACGCGCTCTACGCCTTCGCCATACGAAATCTTGCGGACGGTGAAGTTTTCGTTGAGGCCTGCGCCCGAACGAGCGATGCAGACGCCTTCATAGGCCTGTACGCGGGTACGCGTACCTTCGGTCACGCGAACCTGAACGCGAACCGTGTCGCCCGGCTGGAAATCTGGAAGCTTGCGCTTTTCTTCGATCTTTGCTGCCTGTTCGGCTTCAAGCTGACGAATAATATCGGTCATCGTCTGACTCCTTCTATGTTCTTCTCAAACAGTCAGAGCGCTCTGCACTTGCCGCCAAGCAATCCTTGGCCTTGCGGCTATGCCCTCGATATCAGGCAGGAGCGGTACACCATTTATTGGTTTACGGACGTCCCGGGCTATGCCCGAACGAGCCATCGCAATGTCGGATTTTTCCGAACAGACGCGCCAATACAGCATCGCGAGGGTTTTGTCACGCCCTGTCAGAATTTTTAATAGCCAGCCGCAATGGTCTATGTCAGAAATATTGCAAAAAATGACGGCTGCGCATGCAAGCAATCGAATAAAGCATAAAGCTAAAATGGGGACAATATGACAAGCAAACAACCGTCACCCTCATTGTATAATGAGGATCTGGCGCCGGCTGTTGAGCGCAAATGGGGCGCCTTCAGTATTTTCAACGTCTGGACATCGGACGTCCATAGTCTGTGGGGCTACTATCTTGCCGCAAGTCTTTTCCTGCTTTGCGGCAGTTTTCTGAACTTTATCATTGCCATCGGTCTCGGCTCTCTGGTCATCTTCTTCCTGATGAGCCTCGTCGGCAATGCGGGCGTACGGACCGGCGTGCCTTTTCCGGTGCTGGCCCGCGCCTCCTTCGGCACATTCGGCGCGAATTTCCCAGCCCTCGTGCGCGGCGTCGTCGCCTGCTTCTGGTATGGCGCGCAGACGGCGGCAGCTTCCGGCGCCCTTGTTGCGCTGCTGATCCGCAATGACAGCATGCTGGCTTTTCACCAGAACAGCCATTTGCTCGGTCATTCGACCCTTGAAGTCATCTGCTACGTGCTCGTCTGGGCGGCGCAGCTCTTGATCATCCAGCGCGGGATGGAAACGGTGCGCCGTTTTCAGGATTGGGCCGGCCCGGCAGTCTGGATCATGATGCTCATTCTCGCCATCTATCTGGTCATCAAGGCAGGCACATTCTCCTTCGGCAGCGAAATCCCGCGCGATGTTCTGCTGGAGAAGACAAGAGATGCAGGCGTATCCGGCGAACCGGGTTCCATCCCGGCGCTGGCGGCGGTTGCCGCCACCTGGATCACCTATTTCGCAGCGCTTTATCTCAATTTCTGCGACTTCTCGCGCTATGCCAAGGATGAGGCGGCACTGCGGCGCGGCAATCTCTGGGGCCTGCCGGTCAATCTTCTGGCCTTCTGCCTCGTGGCCGGTGTCACGACCACAGCCGCCTTCACGGTCTATGGCGAAGTGCTGCTGCATCCCGACCAGATTTCAGCCAAGTTCGACAGTTGGTTCCTGGCATTGCTGGCCGCGCTGACATTCACCGTCGCAACGCTCGGCATTAATGTGGTGGCAAACTTCGTTTCCGCCGCCTTTGATTTCTCGAACACATTTCCGCAGAAGGTTTCCTTCAAGCGCGGCGGTTTTATCGCGGCGCTGATCGCGCTGATCCTCTATCCGTTCGCACCATGGGAAACCGGCGCTGCGCATTTCGTCAATTTCCTCGGCTCCACCATGGGGCCGATCTTTGGGATCATGATGGTCGATTATTATCTGCTGCGTCGCGGACAGCTGAATGTCGCCGATCTCTATCAGGAAAATGGCGAGTTCCGCTTCCAGAACGGCTGGCACGTCAAGGCTTTCATCGCCTTTGCCATTGGCGCGCTGTTCTCGTCGGTCCTGCCGATAGCCACCAATCTTCTGCCGAACTGGTGGGGAACCTATGGCTGGTTCTTCGGGGTCGGCATTGGCGGCGGGGTCTATTACCTGCTTCGCAAGCCGGAAGCTGCCCTTCGCGCATCCGCAAAGCAACATGCCTGAAACAGAAATGCCCGGTGAAAACCGGGCATTTTTCTGCGGGACGATACTTTTCAAGCGCTCGATCAGCTTTTGCGCTTCGTCTCCTGATAGACATCCCAGAGATCGGGACGACGCTCCCGGGTAATCCGCTCGGCCTCAGCATGCCGCCATTTGTCGATGGCGCCATGATTGCCGGATGTCAGCACATCGGGAATGGAACGCTCCTCCCAAACCTGTGGGCGCGTATAATGCGGATGTTCGAGCAACCCGGTCTCGAAACTCTCCGTTTCGCCCGATTGCTGATTGCCCATCACGCCGGGCAACAGGCGCACCACAGCATCCAGCAACACGATGGCCGCCGTCTCGCCGCCCGAAAGTATATAGTCGCCGATCGACACTTCCTCGAGATGGCGCGCTTCGATCACACGTTCATCCACGCCCTCAAAGCGACCGCACAAAATGATCGCGCCCGGACCGGCTGCAAGCTCGCGCACGCGCTTTTGCGTCAGCGGCGCACCGCGCGGCGTCATCAGCAGCATTGGGCGATCATCGGCAACGGAATCGAGCGCCCGCGCAATCACATCAGGCTTCATCACCATGCCCGCGCCGCCACCGGACGGCGTGTCATCGACCATGCGATGCCTGCCTTCGGCAAAGTCGCGAATCTGCACCGTATCAAGCTGCCATTTCGCCTCGGCCAGCGCCTTGCCCGCCAGGGAAACGCCAAGCGGCCCCGGAAACATTTCCGGATAAAGCGTCAGGACCGAAGCATGGAAAAGTTCGCCCGTCATGACTTCTTCGGTCGCTTCTTGGGCTGATTGCCGCCCTTCAGCGGATTGTCGTCTTCATCGGCGATCAGGCCCGCCGCGAAAGGCTCCACCAGAATGGTGCCTTTTTCGAAATCAATCTCCGGCACAGCCGCTTCGGTAAACGGAATGAGCATCGGGCGCTTGCCCTTCTCGCTCAACTCAATGATGTCGCCGCCGCCGAAATCGAACACCGCGCTGACAATGCCATAGCTTTTGCCGTCGGCATCGATGGCCGCGAGGCCGATCAGGTCGGTCTGGAAGAACTCGTCATCGTCCAGATCGTCGTCCGGCAATTGCGAACGGTCGATGTAGAGCGCCGTGCCGTTGAGCGCCTCGGCGGCATTGCGGTCATTGACGCCCTTGAGGCGCACGATCACCACCGTCTTGGCGGCCCGCGCTTCAAGAATTTCGTAGCCCTTGCCCTGCTCATCATAGAGCAGGCCATAATCGCCGATGGACAGCGGGTCTTCGGTGAATGTCTTGATCCGGACTTCGCCGCGAATGCCATGGGCGGCACCGACGATGGCAAGCTGGATCGGATTTTCTGGACGTGGCATGGTTGCCCCTGATCTGGATTCGGGCGCATCGTCCCGACAGTCGGACCGATATGCGCTGCTGATTAGCCTATCGCTTAGCGAATTCAGACCGAAACGCCAAGAAAAATGCACGGTTTCAGCAAAGTCGCCGATGGAAGCATCAAAGGCAACCAGCCGGTAACCTCTGCCTGACAAACTGTCTGCCGAAACTTCAACCGGTAGATTTCAAGATGGCAATGAATGGCGAATTCCTGATTCCCGCCCGT
Source organism: Ochrobactrum sp. C6C9 (assembly GCF_022627935.1). Classification (NCBI taxonomy): domain Bacteria; kingdom Pseudomonadati; phylum Pseudomonadota; class Alphaproteobacteria; order Hyphomicrobiales; family Brucellaceae; genus Ochrobactrum; species Ochrobactrum sp. C6C9. The sequence continues at coordinate 26,064 of NZ_JABXGB010000001.1, forward strand.
GCAGACCTCGCGGCTGCGCGTGAGGAATGGCTGAAGACATTGAAAGATACGCGCCGTCTTTCCGAGAATACCATCGAAGCCTATGAGCGCGACTCGCGGCAGTTTCTGAATTTTCTCACCGGCCATCTGGGCGAAGCGCCCTCGCTGAAGGATGTGAGCGCCTTGCGCGTTGCCGATCTGCGCTCGTTCCTCGCCAGCCGCCGCAATGACGGCGCAGGCGCACGAACCCTTGGGCGCGGTCTGGCTGGTGTGCGCTCGCTGCTGCGGCATCTGGAAAAACGCGGACTGGCCAATGCCGCTGGCGCCGGTGCCATACGCGCGCCCCGCCAGCCGAAATCGCTGCCAAAACCGCTGACCGCAGACGACGCCCGCCGTGTGGTCGCAGCCGATGGCCAGATGGCCGAGGAGCCGTGGATCGCCGCCCGTAACGCCGCCGTGCTGACCCTTCTCTATGGCTGCGGCTTGCGCATTTCCGAAGCGCTTGGCCTGAAAGGCGACGCGCTAGCCGACAGTTCCGCGCTTTCGATCACCATAACCGGCAAGGGCAATAAGTCCCGCCTTGTTCCTCTGCTGCCGATCATACACCGCGCCGTCGCGCAATATCGCGCGCTTTGCCCCTATGATCTCTCTGCCGACAAGCCGCTATTTCGCGGCGCGAAGGGCGGCGAGCTTCATGCCGCGATCATCCAGCGCGAAATGCAGAAGCTGCGCGCTGGGCTGGGCCTTCCCGACAGCGCCACGCCACATGCACTGCGCCATTCCTTCGCGACGCATCTGCTGGGTCGCGGCGGCGACTTGCGTACCATTCAGGAATTGCTGGGCCATGCCAGCCTGTCCACCACGCAGATTTATACCGGCGTGGATACGGAGCGTTTGCTGGAAGTCTATGACAAGGCGCATCCGAGAGCCTGACCCGGGCACCTTTCACATCGCGGAAGATCGCCTATATTCACTTTATGAAAAAGCTGCTTCTTGTTCTTCTATGCGCCGTCTTCGCCGGGTCCGTCACCGCCCGCGCTGACGAAAAGGCCACCGCCTGCTCCGTTCGCGGCGAAAATCTCGTCGATGGCGTGGAGAAAAGCGATCCCGCCCTCTGGAAAAAATTGCAGGCGGAAGCCGAAGCAACGCCCAACCATCAGGGCCGCCTCTGGAAGATCGAAAAGGACGGCGTAGCGCCGTCCTATCTGTTCGGCACGATTCATCTCAGCGATCCGCGCGTGCTGGACCTGCCGAAGCCTGTCGAAGACGCCTATCGTTCGACCGGCACCGTCGTGATCGAAACCACCGATGTTCTCGATCAGAAGAACTTTCTGCGCCTGAAGCTGGAGCGCCCGGAACTGCTGCTTTTCACCGATGGCAGCACGCTTAAATCGCATCTGCCTGCCGACAGGCGCGACGATATTGAAAAGAAACTGGCCGAGCGCGGCATTATTCTCGATGCGGTCGCCAAGATGAAGCCGTGGGTTCTGACCACGCTGTTATCCCTGCCCGAATGCGAGCGCGAACGCAAAAGCGAAGGTGAAAAGTCGCTTGACGAATTTTTGGCCGTCAATGCAAAGGCGGAAGGGCGCGAAATAGCGGGGCTGGAAACGGCTGCCGAACAGTTCGAAGCGACTGAAAAGCTTCCGCTCGATTTTCACATTCGCAATCTGATCGCCACGGTCGATTACGGCGACAAGTCCGAAGACGCGATGGAGACGACGACCGCGCTTTATCTGAACGGTGAACTGGGCATGATCATGCCCGCGCTGCGACAGATCGTGCCGGATGCATTGTCCGATCAGGATTACGACCTGTTCCAGAAATATCTGATCACCGACCGCAACCACACCATGGCGGATCGCGCCGTTCCGCTTCTGGAAAAAGGCAATGTCTTCATTGCAATCGGCGCGCTGCATCTGCCGGGTCAGGAAGGCGTGGTGGAACTGCTGCGGGCCAAGGGCTATCGCCTGACGGCGCTCTAGCTCCGGCGTGGCTGCGGAACAATCGGCTTTTGACTGCGTTCACTCTCCACACAAGGTTTGTGACGGCTGGATACCGCGCAAGCCCCATGCGAAAACTGGAGGAGCGCGCAATGGTTGATCCCCTCGATCCGCGAAACGACCCCAGAACAAACCCGGTGAATACTGATCCGAGACTGTCGGACCCTTCCGGCATGCCACCGCCACAACGGGGCGGCAGCGGCTATCTTCTGGGTGCTGTTCTGCTCGTTGCAATCATCATTCTCGGCTATTTCTTCTACAATAACGGCACGAGAACCGACATGGCGGCACCACCGCCCGCGACGCAGAGCGAACCGGCCACACCGGCCCCGGCAACCCCTGCCAATCCGCCAGCCCAGAACTGATTTCCAAAAAAAGGCCCGCTTACGCGGGCCTTTCTGCATGCTCTCTCGAAGAGATTACATATGGATCGGCTTGGCGAAGGTCGCCAGAGCGGATTCGCGCACGGCTTCCGACATGGTCGGATGCGCATGGCAGGTGCGGGCCAGATCTTCCGAAGAACCGCCGAATTCCATCAGTACGGCCAGTTCGTGGATCATTTCACCGGCATTGTAACCGAGGATATGTGCGCCCAGAACGCGATCGGTTGCCTTGTCGGCGAGGATTTTCACGAAACCATCGGTGTGCAGCATGGCGCGTGCACGACCATTGGCGGTGAACGGGAACTTGCCGACCTTGTATTCAACGCCGGCAGCTTTCAGTTCTTCTTCGGTCTTGCCCACGGAAGCCACTTCCGGCTGGGTGTAGACGACGCTTGGAATGACGTCGAAATTCACATGACCGGCCTGACCGGCGATGATTTCGGCAACGGCAATGCCTTCATCCTCGGCCTTGTGCGCCAGCATCGGGCCCTGTACCACGTCGCCGATAGCATAGATGCCTTCGACATTGGTGCGCCAATGGTCGTCAATCGCAACGCGACCGCGTTCATCGACAGTGACGCCTGCTTCCTGAAGGCCGAGACCATCCGTGTAAGGACGGCGGCCCGTAGAGATCAGAACGGCATCGGCTTCGAGCACTTCCGCATCGCCACCCTTGACCGGCTCGAAAGTGACCTTTGCACCTTTACCGGACTTTTCGACGCCCGTGACTTTCGCGCTGAGCTTGAAGGCAATGCCCTGCTTTTCGAGCAGACGCTGGAACTGCTTGGAAACTTCGCCGTCCATCGCACCCAGCACCTTGTCGAGATATTCGACAACCGTCACCTTCGCACCGAGACGCGCCCAGACCGAACCCAGCTCCAGACCGATCACACCGCCGCCGACAACGACCAGATGACCCGGAACCTTGTCGAAGGACAGAGCGCCGGTCGAGGACACGATGGTCTTCTCGTCGATATCGACCTTGACGCCCGGAATACCGGCGACGTCGGAACCCGTGGCGATGATGATGTTCTTGGCTTCGATTTCCTCAACCTTGCCGTCTTCGGCGGTCACGGAAACCTTGCCCTTGGCGACGATCTTGCCGGTGCCGATGTAAGGGGTGATCTTGTTCTTCTTGAACAGGAATTCCACGCCCGACGTGTTCGACTTCACGGTCGCGTCCTTGTGGGCCAACATCTTTTCCAGATTGAGCTTCGGCTTGCCGACTTCCACGCCCAGCGTGTCGAAGGAATGGCCAGCTTCGGCAAACACTTCCGACGCATGCAAAAGCGCCTTGGACGGAATGCAGCCGACATTGAGGCAGGTGCCGCCGAAGGTCTTGCGCTTTTCCACCACGGCAACCGAGAGACCGAGCTGCGCGGCCTTGATTGCGGCGACATAACCGCCGGGGCCCGTACCGATGACAACCACATCATAAGACATTGAATTACCCTTTTCAGTCTTTCCTGAACGTTTTTAGTTTGAGACCGGCATTCGTGAGAACAGCCGGTCAGTTTTCATCCGGGGTGCATCCCTGAAAGCGGAACACTTCCCACTGAAGCGGCTTTTCCGGTTTGGCCGCTCCAAAATCATAGCCGTCGAGCGCCGTCACCAGATCGGGGAACAGCACGGCCTGCGCAGCTGGTTCGTCCGCCTTCGGCAGAACATCAGCTTCCGCGCTTTCCTTCAGCGCATAGATGACGCTCTGCCAGATGCTGCAATCATCGAGGTCTTCCGCATTGGAGCCGTCGCCCTTGCAATTATAGGTGATGAGCGCATAAGGCCGCGCCACACCTTCTTCCGGCCAGATCACCATGCCGCTCAGCTTGAATTCCGGCTTGTCATTGGCCGTGATGGTGAATTCATTTGTCGGCGCTGGCGTCATCTTGAGATCGTTCGACTGCAAGGGCTGGAACGTCAGCGTATAGGCGCCGTCACGATCCTGATAGATGCCGCGATTCTGTGTGCAGGCCGCCTGCACCGCAGTCGAGAACACCGATGCGGCAACGACCGAAGCGGCCGTTATTCTGAGAAGCTTAACTGCAACATGCATCTGTCGGTTCTCCTTGAGTTTTTCCGGCAGCAAATCAATTGCTTCTTACATAGCCTTTTCGGTCGCAAGTTTAAGCCCCAGCGCGATGAAGACAACACCGCTGGTACGATCAATCCATTTCGAAGCGCGCGAGAAGGCCGCGCGCATCTTCGGCGTGGTCATGAAAATGCTGACGCCAATAAACCAGCTGATCAGCGCGGTTGCCATCACAACACCGTAACCGAGCTTCACTTCGGTCGGCGTATGCGCGTGCACGACCGTTGAGAAGATCGACAGGAAGAAGAACACGGCTTTCGGATTGAGCGCGTTGGCGGCAAAGCCGAGACCGAAGGCCTTGGCAAAGCTCTGCTGCTTGCGTGGCTCCTTCGCATCGTTTTCGACATCGATCTTCGTCGCGCCAGCGCGCAGCGCCTTGATACCGATATAGACGAGATAGGCCACACCGCACCATTTGACGATGTTGAACAGATAGATCGACTGAGAAATGATGAGGCCGAGACCCAGAACCGTATAGGTCACATGCATCATCAGCGCGCTACCGATGCCGAAACTGGTGATGATCGCCTCACGGCGGCCATGCATCAGTGACTGACGCATGACCATGGCAAGATCAGCCCCCGGCGAAACAATCGCAAAGAAGAAGATCGCCATCAGAGAGGCCAGTTCGAAGAGATAGGGATGCATCGCTTTTCCTTTGCTGCACTATGCGCGAAGACCCGCGCAGGCAACCATCAAAAAATCAAAGCCAGAAACATGACACCCAGTCCGACCATCGAGCCGACCCAGATCAGCGACCGGATATAGGGAATGCCCGCCAGATAGAGCGGAATATAGACAATACGGCAGGCAAACCAGAGCCAGGCCCCGTAAACGCCCCATTGCGCTGCATCGCTTTTCAGCGTCAAAGCCAGCGCCAGCGCGATAAAAGCCGGATAGGTTTCGCGGAAATTGGCGGATGCCCGTTCCGCACGACCGGCAATCGCGCCGGAAGGCTTCAGTCCTTCATCGCGGGGACCGGCATTCCAGTCTGTGCCGAGTTCTCGCGTCGCCGTCATGGCCTGAAGCAGCACATGCGCCACCAGCAAAACCACGCTCCAGCCGACAAGTGGCAGGTAGGGCGGCAGATAAGGCGAAGAGGAGAAAAGACCCGACTCCATCGTGCAAATCCCGTTTCTCGCAAACCCGACCGAAAAGCCGCCCGATCATGTTCGGGCGGCTTTTTTTGAATTCCAGCTTAGAGATCGAGAACCAGACGTTCCGGATCTTCCAGGCTTTCCTTGACGCGAACGAGGAAGGTCACGGCTTCCTTGCCGTCCACGATGCGATGATCGTAGCTGAGAGCCAGATACATCATCGGACGGATGACGATCTGACCGCCGACGACAACCGGACGATCCTGGATCTTGTGCATGCCGAGAATGCCCGACTGCGGCGAATTGAGGATCGGCGAAGACATCAGCGAGCCATAAACGCCACCATTGGTGATGGTGAAGGTGCCGCCCTGCATGTCAGCCATCGAAAGCGTGCCATCGCGCGCGGCCTTGGCCAGACGGCCCAGTTCCTTTTCCACGCCCGCGATCGAAAGCTGATCGGCGTCGCGGATGACCGGAACCACAAGACCCTTGTCGGTGCCGACAGCCATGCCGACATGCGCAAAGTTCTTGTAGATGATGTCGGTGCCGTCGATCTCGGCGTTTACAGCCGGGATTTCCTTCAGCGCATGGGTGACGGCCTTCGTGAAGAAGCCCATGAAGCCAAGCTTCACGCCGTGCTTCTTTTCGAAGACGTCTTTGTACTTGGTGCGCAGTTCCATGACTGCGGACATGTCGACTTCGTTATAGGTCGTCAGCATAGCGGCAGTGTTCTGCGCATCCTTCAGACGCTTGGCGATGGTCTGACGCAGACGGGTCATCTTCACGCGTTCTTCACGCGATGCGTCGTCAGCCGACGAAGCCGGACGTGCAGCAACTGGGGCAGCAGCCGGAGCAGCCGACACGCCCTTTGCAATAGCGTCGAGAACGTCGCCCTTGAGGACCTGACCGCGCTTGCCCGAACCATCGACCTGATCGGCGGAAAGACCGCTTTCAGCCAGAAGCTTCGAAGCGGCAGGAGCTGGCTGCATGGCCGGACCGGACGATGCGGAAGCAACCGGTGCAGCGGCAGCCGGAGCAGCGGCGGCGGCAGGCTTGGCTTCTTCCTTCTTCGGAGCCGGAGCGGCAGCAGCGCCCTCACCCGAAATCTGGCCGAGCAGAGCGTTCACTTCAACCGTGTCGCCTTCCTTGGCCACGATTTCAGCCAGCACGCCAGCAGCAGCAGCCGGAACTTCCACTGTCACCTTGTCGGTTTCCAGTTCCACCAGCGGTTCGTCGATGGCGACGGCATCGCCAACCTTCTTGAACCATTTTCCGATGGTTGCCTCAGTAACGGACTCCCCAAGCGTGGGAACGCGAATTTCGGTGGCCATGGTTTCTTCTTCCGTTGATCTTCAAACTTTGGATTTTATGTTCAATTCAGGCTGGAGCAGTTTCGAAAAACCGCTCCAGAACTATAACCCGGATCAGTTACCGAGCGCATCCTCAAGGAAAGCTTCAAGCTGCGCAAGATGCTTCGACATCAGGCCGGTTGCCGGAGAAGCGGCAGCCGGGCGGCCCGTGTAGCGGACGCGCTGATGCTTGGCATCGATATGCGCCAGCACCCATTCCAGATACGGATCGATGAACGACCACGCACCCATGTTCTTCGGCTCTTCCTGACACCAGACGATTTCCGCATGACGGAAACGCGACAGCTCGTTGATGAGCGCCTTGGCCGGGAACGGGTAAAGCTGTTCCACGCGCAGCAGGTAGACATCGTCGATGCCGCGCTTTTCACGCTCTTCGTAGAGATCGTAATAGACCTTGCCCGAGCAGAGCACGACACGGCGGATCTTGGCGTCTTTCTGAAGCTTGATGCCTTCTTCGCCCTTGTTGTACTGCGCGTCGTCCCACAGCAGACGGTGGAACGAGGAATCGCCCGACAGTTCGCTAAGGCTGGACACGGCGCGCTTGTGGCGCAGCAGCGACTTCGGCGTCATCATGATGAGCGGCTTGCGGAAGTCGCGCTTCATCTGGCGGCGCAGAATATGGTAGTAGTTAGCCGGCGTCGTAACGTTGGCAACCTGCATATTGTCTTCAGCGCAAAGCTGGAGATAGCGTTCCAGACGGGCCGACGAATGTTCCGGACCCTGACCTTCATAGCCATGTGGCAGAAGGCAGACGAGACCGGACATACGCAGCCACTTGCGCTCGCCCGACGAGATGAACTGGTCGAACACGACCTGCGCACCATTGGCGAAATCGCCGAACTGGGCTTCCCAGAGAACCAGCGCACGCGGATCGGACAGCGAATAACCGTATTCGTAGCCGAGTACCGCTTCTTCCGAAAGCATCGAGTTGATGGCTTCGTAGATCGCCTGCCCCTTCTGGATATTGTTCAGCGGGATATAGCGGTTCTGGTTTTCCTGATCGTAGAGAACCGTGTGACGCTGCGAGAAGGTGCCGCGTTCCACGTCCTGACCGGACAGGCGGATCGGATGGCCTTCCGCAACCAGCGTGCCGAATGCCAGCGATTCAGCGGTTGCCCAATCGATGCCTTCGCCGGTTTCCATCATCTTGGCGCGGTTATCGAGGAAGCGCTGGATGGTGCGGTGGACATGGAAGTCCTGCGGCACTTCAACCAGCTTCTTGCCGATTTCCTTGAGTGTCTTGATCGGAACGCCGGTCTTACCGCGGCGCTGCTCATCGGCATTGTCCGCCGTGCGCAGACCAGCCCAGGCGCCGTCCAGCCAGTCGGCCTTGTTCGGCTTGTAGCTCTGTCCGGCTTCGAACTCGATTTCGAGCTTTTCGCGCCAGTCGGCGCGCATCTTGTCGACGTCGGCCTGGGTCAGCAGACCTTCGGCAATCAGCTTATCGCTATAGAGCTGAACCGTCGTCTTGTGCGCGCGGATTTCCTTGTACATCAACGGCTGGGTGAAGGACGGTTCGTCGCCTTCATTGTGGCCGAAGCGACGGTAGCAGAACATGTCCACGACCACCGGCTTGTGGAAGGTCATGCGGAATTCCATCGCAACCTTGGCCGCGAACACCACAGCTTCCGGATCGTCGCCATTGACGTGGAAGACCGGCGCTTCGACCATCTTCGCCACATCCGACGGATAAGGCGAAGAACGCGAGAAGGCCGGATTGGTGGTGAAACCGATCTGGTTGTTGATGATGAAATGCAGCGTGCCGCCGACGCGGTGACCCTTGAGGCCCGACAGGCCGAGGCACTCGGCAACCACACCCTGACCTGCGAAAGCGGCATCGCCGTGCAGCAGCAGCGGCAGAACCTTGGCGCGTTCGGTCAACGGCACCATGTCGTCGCGGGTGCGGCCGACAAGCAGATCCTGCTTGGCGCGGGCCTTGCCCATGACAACCGGGTTGACGATTTCAAGATGCGACGGGTTGGCGGTCAGCGACAGGTGAACCTTGTTGCCGTCAAACTCGCGGTCCGACGAAGCGCCAAGATGGTACTTCACGTCGCCCGAACCTTCCACATCGTCCGGCGCGTAGGAGCCGCCCTTGAACTCGTGGAAGATGGCGCGGTGCGGCTTGCCCATGACCTGGGACAGCACGTTCAGGCGGCCACGGTGCGCCATGCCGAGCACGACTTCCTTAAGGCCCATCTGGCCGCCGCGCTTGACGATCTGTTCCAGCGCCGGGATCAGCGATTCACCGCCATCGAGGCCGAAACGCTTGGTGCCCTTGTACTTGACGTCGATGAACTGCTCGAAACCTTCCGCTTCGATGAGCTTCGACAGGATAGCCTTCTTGCCTTCCGGCGTGAAAGCGACCTTTTTATCCGGACCTTCGATGCGTTCCTGAATCCATGCCTTTTCAGCCGGATCGGAAATATGCATGAACTCGACGCCGATCGTGCCGCAATAGGTGCGCTTCAGAATGTCGAGCATTTCCGGCACGGTCGCATATTCGAGGCCGAGCACATTATCGATGAAAATCTTGCGATTGTAGTCTGCAGGCGTGAAGCCGTAAGCTTCCGGCTCCAGCTCGTTATAGTCGTTCGGCTTTTCAGCGAGACCGAGCGGATCGAGATTGGCATGCAGATGGCCGCGCATGCGATAGGCGCGGATCATCATGATGGCGCGAACGCTGTCGCGTGCAGCCTGTGCAATCTCTTCAGCGGAAAGCGCTGCGGCGGCCTTGCTGTCGCCTTTGGCAGCCTTGCCCTTCAGCTTGTCGGTGACGTGCTTTTCGACTTCGGCCCAATTACCGTCGAGAGCGGAGACGAGTTCGCCATTGGCGGCAATCGGCCAGTTTTTTCTGGTCCAGCTTGCGCCTTGCGCATTCTTCTTCACATCTTCGGCACTATCGCCCAGCTTCGCGAAGAAATCGCGCCACTGCGGATCAACCGAATTCGGATCATCCTCATACTTGGCGTACAGCTCCTCGATATAGTCGGCGTTGCCGCCATAGAGGAACGAGGTAAGGGCGAAAACGTCGTTGGCCTGTTCTTGCCTTGCCATAACCTAATCCGGAGCTTTGCTCCGTCTCCTTGTCAGTAGCTCATCTGCGCGGGCCGGAAGATACCGAAACCTTCATCCCTCACGCCGCCGGGGAGGAACCACAACAGACCCCGGCAAAACTCGTTTCTACGCGACCCGAGCGATCTGTTCCGACGCAATTGTCAAAACCACCCGGTCTATTTGTTCGACACCGAAGAATGACCGCGAATGCCTGCCATTCCCTTAAAGCCCGGTATCCGGCTTCAGTATGTTTTTGTTATGCCAAACCCGGCAGCGGCTTTCGCCGCCGCCGGGATATTCAAACTCAGTCGGTCTCAGCCCTTGAGGACTTCAACCAGCGTCTTGCCGAGCTGCGCAGGCGACGGGGAGACGCGGATGCCAGCCGATTCCATGGCTGCAATCTTGTCTTCCGCTCCGCCCTTGCCGCCGGAGATCACGGCGCCGGCATGGCCCATGGTGCGTCCTGCAGGCGCGGTGCGGCCAGCGATGAAGCCGACCATCGGCTTCTTGCGACCGCGCTTGGCTTCGTCCTTGAGGAACTGAGCCGCGTCTTCTTCAGCCGAACCGCCGATTTCACCGATCATGACGATCGACTTGGTTTCGTCGTCGGCCAGGAACATTTCCAAGACGTCGATGAACTCGGTGCCCTTGACCGGATCGCCGCCGATACCGACAGCGGTGGTCTGGCCGAGGCCCTCGTTCGAGGTCTGGAACACAGCTTCATAGGTAAGCGTGCCGGAGCGCGATACAACACCCACCGAACCCTTCTTGAAGATATTACCCGGCATGATGCCGATCTTGCATTCTTCAGGGGTCAGGATGCCCGGGCAGTTCGGTCCGAGCAGGCGCGACTTCGAGCGTTCCAGACGCTCCTTGACGCGAACCATGTCCATGACCGGAATGCCTTCGGTGATGCAGACGATGAACGGAATCTCAGCTTCGATGGCTTCGATGATCGCATCGGCAGCACCTGCTGGCGGAACATAGATCACGGAAGCGTCGGCGCCCGTGCGTTCCTTGGCTTCGGCAACGGTTGCGAAGATCGGGAGCTTTTCGCCCTTCGAGCCTTCCCAGGTTTCGCCACCCTTCTTCGGATGGATACCGCCGACCATCTGCGTGCCGTAATAGGCAAGCGCCTGTTCGGTGTGGAAAGTACCGGTCTTGCCGGTCAGGCCCTGTACGAGAACCTTGGTGTCCTTGTTGACGAGAATGGACATGCCTTAATTCCCCTTCACAGCAGCGACGATCTTCTGCGCCGCATCGTCGAGATCGTCAGCCGAAATAACGTTCAGGCCGCTCTCGTTGATGATCTTCTTGCCGAGTTCCACATTGGTGCCTTCAAGACGGACAACCAGCGGAACCTTCAGGCCGACTTCCTTGACCGCAGCGATCACGCCTTCGGCGATCACGTCGCACTTCATGATGCCACCGAAGATGTTGACCAGAATGCCCTGGACAGCCGGATCAGCGGTGATGATCTTGAACGCAGCCGTCACCTTCTCCTTGGAAGCGCCGCCACCAACGTCGAGGAAGTTGGCAGGTTCTGCACCGTAGAGCTTGATGATGTCCATCGTTGCCATGGCAAGGCCTGCACCGTTGACCATGCAGCCGATATTGCCATCGAGAGCGACGTAAGCGAGATCGTATTTGGAAGCTTCGATTTCTTTTTCGTCTTCTTCCGATAAATCGCGCAGTTCCTGAATGTCAGGATGACGGAACAGCGCATTGCCGTCGAACGATACCTTGGCGTCGAGAACGCGCACGCGGCCATCGGTCATGACGATCAGCGGGTTGATTTCGAGAAGGCTCATGTCCTTTTCGGTGAAGGCTTTGTAGAGGATCGGGAACAGCTTGAGGCCGTCTTCGCGAGCCTGACCTTCAAGCTTCAACGCGTCGGCGAGCTTGTTGGCGTCTTCATCCGTTACGCCCTTGGCCGGATCGATGGCGACAGTCACGATCTTTTCAGGGGTTTCTTCGGCAACGGCTTCGATGTCCATGCCGCCTTCGGTCGAAACGACGAAAGCCGGACGGCCGACGGTGCGGTCGATCAGGATCGAGAGATAAAGCTCGCGATCAATGTCGGCGCCGTCTTCGATGTAAAGGCGGTTGACCTGCTTGCCAGCAGGGCCGGTCTGCTTGGTGACGAGCGTGTTGCCCAGCATTTCCTTCGCATTGGCAACCACTTCCTCAACCGACTTGGCGAGGCGCACGCCGCCCTTGGCGTCCGGGCCGAGTTCCTTGAACTTGCCCTTGCCGCGACCGCCAGCGTGGATCTGGCTCTTGACGACGTAAAGCGGGCCAGGAAGCGTCTTTGCCCATTCTTCCGCCTGTTCGACGGAATAGACAGCCACACCATTGGCGATCGGCGCGCCGTAGGTGTGAAGCAGGCGCTTGGCCTGATATTCGTGAATATTCATCTGGTTGTCCTCTACGGATTCCCGGTTCGTCTGGCGAACCGGTACGGCCCAAATCTTCGACCAATATTGACAGCCGGAAAAGGCCGGAGCCCCATCAAAAACAGGGCATCCGGCCTTGTCTGGATATTACTTGAGCGACGGAGCGATAGCGATGCAAGCCTCGCAAAGACCGGCAACCGAAGCCACCGACTTTTCGAACTCGGCCTTTTCCTGACCGTCGAGATCGATTTCGATGATGCGTTCAACGCCATTGGCGCCGATCACGGTCGGCACGCCGACATACATGTCCTTCACGCCATACTGACCGCTCAGCTGGGCAGCGACAGGCAGAACGCGCTTCTTGTCCTTGAGATAGGATTCAGCCATCTGAATGGCCGAAGAAGCCGGAGCGTAGAAAGCCGAACCGGTCTTGAGCAGGCCGACGATTTCCGCACCGCCATCACGGGTGCGCTGGATGATCTTGTCGAGCTTTTCCTGGCTGGTCCAGCCCATCTTGACCAGATCCGGCAACGGGATGCCTGCAACGGTCGAGTAGCGCGCCAGCGGAACCATGCTGTCGCCGTGGCCGCCGAGTACGAATGCGGTGACATCTTCAACCGAAACGTTGAATTCTTCCGAGAGGAAATAACGGAAGCGGGCGCTGTCGAGAACGCCAGCCATGCCGACGACCTTGTGAGCCGGAAGGCCCGAGAACTTCTGCAGAGCCCAGACCATCGCGTCGAGCGGGTTGGTGATGCAGATGACGAAGGCTTCAGGCGCATATTTCTTGATGCCTGCGCCGACCTGTTCCATCACCTTCAGGTTGATGCCCAGAAGATCGTCGCGGCTCATGCCAGGCTTGCGCGGCACACCGGCGGTAACGATGACAACGTCCGCGCCTTCGATGGCTGCGTAATCGTTGGCGCCGGTAAACTTCGCATCAAAACCGTCAACCGGAGAAGATTCGGCGATATCCAGTCCCTTGCCCTGCGGAGTACCTTCCGCAATGTCGAAAAGGACGACGTCGCCCAGTTCCTTCAGACCGGCGAGATGAGCGAGCGTGCCGCCAATCATACCGGAGCCGATGAGGGCAATCTTGTTGCGTGCCATGATTGTTTCTTTCCTCAAGTTTGATCCAGAAACGCATGAAGCCATCCGGTGTCCTCCCGGAAACGCTTAAGCGCTGCGAGGGTTCGATATGACTCTTTGCAAAAAAACACAACTCATTATTTTGCGACCAATGTTTTCAATCGGTTAGAATTATATGTTCTTACGTAAACGTAAGATAATTGGGCGAAATAATGGCAATTGCCCTCCTTCTCGCCCGCCACCACCATGCCGATGGTGCGATAGGCAAGCCGCCAATCCGATCGGTCATTGCCGCAGCCCGCATCCATATGCACGGTGCAACAATGCTGGAGCAGATACATCCTTCCGGGTGCACCAAGGTTGCTCCAACTATCTGAACCTGCACGCCCTCACCTCCAAAATCGCCTGCGCGTTCCGGGGCAAATGCGCTGAATTTGCGCGGGCACGATAGCCGATTGAGGATATAAGTCCAGTCTGTGGCAATCAGATGATAGGATCAGGAGATTGCTCGCCAGAGAGAGCCCGCAGAATCGGCGAGCCGTACTTTCCACCAAACCGATGCGCGAAACGCACAGGTCTCACCCGGCATTCTCCGGTATCTGCGACAGATATTCGGCGCTCTGCATTTCAAAAAGACGCGACGCGGTGCGGTCGAATTCGAACGCTTCGGTGCCGCTTTTTGCGACGTAGAGCTTCTCCGGCTGCGCTTCCGCCGTGATGAACACGCGGGCGTGGTGATCGTAAAGAACGTCCACCAGCAGTATGAAACGCTTGGCTTCATTGCGTCGCGACAGGTCGAGCATCGGCACATTGTCGATGAACAAGGTCGAATAGCGACCGACAATGGCCAGATAGTCCGTAGCGCCGAGCGGACGGCTGCACAGTTCCTCGAAACTGAAACGCGCAGCACCCGGAACGGCACGCGGCACCTCGACGTCACGCCCCTTAATGCGGATCGCGTCCGGCCTTTCTTCCATGCCGTCCTTCTGCGCGGCCCAGGCGGCATCCATCCGCTTTGCCGTCTCGCCGCCGAGCGGAGCGAGATAAACCGGCTGCAAATCGAGCTTTTCCAGCCGGTAGTCGGTGCGCGAATCGAGATTGATCACATCGACATGCTTCTTGAGAATATCGACGAAAGGCAGGAACAGCTGACGGTTGAGGCCGTCGCGATAGAGATTGTCCGGCGCGACATTCGACGTAGCGATCAGCACGACCCCGCGCGCGAAAAGCGCGCTGAAGAGGCGCGACAGGATCATCGCATCGGCAATGTCTGTGACGGTGAATTCGTCGAAGCACAGCACCCAGGCCTGTGCGCTCAGCGCATCGGCGACCGGCGGGATCGGATCGTCCTGCTTGGTTTCTCCGCGCTTCAAAGCCTGACGATGCGCATTGATACGGTCATGCACATCGGCCATGAAATCGTTGAAATGCGCACGGCGTTTGCGTTCGACGGGCAGAAGCTGGAAGAACATATCCATCAGCATGGTCTTGCCGCGCCCGACCTCGCCATGGACATAAAGCCCCTTGACGATCTCCTGCGCCTGCTTGCGCTTGCCGAACAGCCAGCCCAGCGCGCTGGATTTGCGGGAAAGCCGCTTGGTGCAGATTTCCTCGATCAGCCGGTCGTAGCGGTCGGTGAGTTGCAACTGGGCGGGATCGGCCTCCACATCGCCGGATGCTACCATCGCATCATAATGCTCGCGGACGGAGGGAAACGCTTTCAGATTACCATCAAAGGACATGACAGGTTCCGTGAACCTCTAATTAAACATCGGCGGAGCAGTCCGGAGACGCCCCGCCGTGATCGATTGTTTCGGCTTTATATCAGCGAGAAAGCGACAGAGCCTGACCGCCGGTGGTCTGGCCGTCGAAACGGCCCGGACCCGACGAATAGAGCGAAGCGACCGTGCCGCCCGATCCATCGTAAAGCACAAGCTGCTTGCCGTTGACGGCCCAGGAAGCGAGGTTTGCCAGTTCGCCCGGGCAGCGCAGCGGGCCTGCGCGGAAACCCTGACCATATTTGGTCTGAGGCGTAGCAACCTTACAGCTCTGGCCGCCAAGCGAAGCGTTCCAGACGCCTGCGACCGTGCCCGGCGTCAGATCAGGCGCGGATGCGGGCGGCAGGCTTGCAACCTGCGTGTTGCCCGGCTGCATGCCGGGATTGGACGTGGGCGCGGTCGGGAATTGCGAAGCATCCGGTGAATTGAGATTGCCCTTCTGAACGGCTCCCTGCGGCGCGGCCTGCAAGGGCGCTGGCGGAGGGGGCGGCGAAACCGGGCCGAGATCATTGTTCATCCGGGAGCTCTGGCAGCCGGCCAGTACGATGCCAGCCGCCGCCAGGCTCAGCAAACTTGCTTTCGAAATTCCCATCAGGTTCTCCATTTCGGTCGAGGTCTCGGGGAAAGAGGCGCGAACCACGCGTCTGCGAAACCAAACATCACGACAATATTGCCGCGATAAAATGGCTATATGGTTAAAAAATCAACACTGCCGCCCGGCAATTTGAGCAGGAGAGACCATTCCGGGTTTGAAATTGCTCATATATTTGGTGACTGGGACAGGAAGGCCACAGTTTAGTATCTGCGCAGATCGAAACGGAACGGCACAATCAGCCCTATAAGCCCCCAGCAAGGTTAGCTTCATTGCTGGCACTGGCAATTTGCCGGGTTTTCCGCCATATAGACGCCAGATAACTCATTCAATGAACCGTGTCGGCTGCTTCAATGCAACCGCAGGCAGAACGGAACTACAAAAACCATGGCCACCAGGGCAGCCTTCGCCAAGATGAACGGGCTCGGCAATCAGATCATCGTTGCCGATATGCGCGGTCGCGCAGACCGCATCACGCCCGACGCCGCCATTCATCTTGCCAGTGCGCGTGAAACGGCCTTCGACCAGATCATGGCCATTCATGATCCACGCACGCCGGGCACCGACAATTATATCTCCATTATCAATTGCGACGGCACGGAAGCGCAAGCTTGCGGCAACGGCACGCGCTGCGTGGTGCAGGCGCTGGCCGCCGAGACCGGCAAGCGCGCCTTCACCTTTGAAACCCGCGCCGGAATTCTGACCGCAACGGAACATGATGACGGGCTGATCACCGTCGATATGGGCAAGCCGCATTTCGAATGGCAGCAAATCCCGCTTGCCGAAGCATTCCACGACACGCGCATGATCGAGCTTCAGGTCGGGCCCATCGATGCGCCCGTGCTGCATTCGCCTTCGGTTGCCTCCATGGGCAATCCGCATGCGATCTTCTGGGTGGACCGAGATGTATGGTCCTATGAATTGGAAAAGTTCGGCCCGCTTCTGGAAAACCATCCGATTTTCCCGGAACGCGCCAATATCTCGATTGCCCGCGTCACGTCGCCGGAAACAATGGATCTGCGCACCTGGGAACGTGGCGCGGGGCTGACCCGCGCCTGCGGTTCCGCCGCCTGCGCCGCCGCCGTTTCCGGCGCACGCACGCGCCGCACTGGCCGCAACGTCACGGTCAATGTTCCGGGCGGCCCGCTCAAGATCGAATGGCGCGATGATGATCACGTCATGATGACCGGTCCGGCGGAATGGGAATTTTCCGGCACATTCGACCCGGCAAGCGGCGACTGGAGCCGCGATCTTGAAGGCGGCCCGGCAACCGACAAGACTGGGGATAAGGGTGCTGACTGATGAGTGTGGAAGTCGTAACATTCGGATGCCGTCTCAACACCTATGAATCCGAGGTGATGAAGCGCGAAGCCGACGCTGCCGGTCTTGGACAGTTGAAGGATGGCGCAATCATCTTCAACACCTGCGCCGTGACATCGGAAGCTGTGCGTCAAGCCCGTCAGGCCATCCGCAAGGCGCGGCGCGAAAATCCGGAAGCCCGCATTATCGTGACCGGCTGCGCGGCGCAGACCGAAGCCGACAATTTCGCCTCCATGGATGAAGTGGACCTCGTGCTTGGCAATGAGGAAAAGCTGAAATCCAACTCTTATCGGATGCTGCCCGATTTCGGCGTGAACCAGTTCGAGAAGGTGCGCGTCAACGACATTATGGAAGTGCGCGAAACCGCAAGCCACATGGTCGATGCCATCGAAGGCCGGGCGCGCGCTTTCGTGCAGGTCCAGAATGGCTGCGACCATCGCTGCACCTTCTGCATCATCCCCTATGGCCGCGGCAATTCCCGCTCGGTGCCGATGGGTGCGGTCGTGGAACAGGTGAAGCGCCTTGTCGGCAATGGTTATGCCGAAGTGGTGCTGACCGGCGTGGACATGACCTCCTACGGGCCCGACTTGCCGGGAAGCCTGCGTCTTGGCAAACTGGTCAAGACTGTTCTCAATCAGGTGCCGGACCTTCAGCGCCTTCGCCTCTCATCGATCGATTCCATCGAGGCAGATGACGATCTGATGGACGCCATTGCCAATGAAAAGCGGCTAATGCCACATCTGCATCTGTCCTTGCAGGCGGGTGACGACATGATCCTGAAGCGGATGAAACGCCGCCATCTGCGCGACGATTCCATCCGCTTCTGTGAAGCGGTGCGTTCGTTACGGCCAGATATCGTGTTCGGTGCCGACATCATCACCGGCTTTCCGACCGAAACCGAGGACATGTTCCAGAACTCGATGAAGATCGTCGAGGAATGCGGGCTGACCCATCTGCACGTCTTCCCCTATAGCGCACGCGAAGGCACGCCTGCCGCGCGCATGCCGCAGGTGCGGCGCGAAATCGTAAAGGAGCGCGCCGCCCGGCTGCGTGCCGAGGGCGACAGGGCTTATGAGAAACATCTTGCCTCGCTCACCGGCACGACCCAGCGTCTGCTGATCGAGAAGGAAGGCATCGCCCGCACGGAAGGCTTTACGCTCGCATCCATTGATAATGGCGCACCGGGTGAAATCATCGAACGTGTGGTGACGGGCCACGACGGTGAGAAACTTCTCACCCGCGCCGCCTGACCATCAGCTGCATAAACTAAGGCATCGGAATCCATGGCTATCGGTTTCATCAAGAGAATGTTCTCCTTCGGCAAGAAGGAGGTCGAGGAAAGGCCGGTCGATCAACCTGCGCCCGAGACCGTAACCGAAGTCACACCCGCGCCAGAACCTGAAGCGCCGGAAGCACCGATAGCCGAAGAACCGGCGGTCCTTGCCGAGCCGGAAGCGCCGGTTGCCGAACCTGTCGAAGCGCAGCCCGAAAAGCCGCTAGAGCCTGCTGCGGTCGAAGAACAGCGCGAACAGGAACATCCGGTCGCGGAAATCGAAATCCCAATCGAGCAGCCGCCGGTCATGGAACCGACGGTGATCGAACCGCCATTTATTGAACCGGAACCCGAAGCCGAGCCAGAACCGGCTCCTGAACCGGAAAAGCCCGAAGAGCCGAAGCCTGTCGAAACACCTGCTCCCGTCGAAGCGGAGCCGGTGGCGGAAATTGCACCTGCGCCTGAACCAGCGCCCACGCCCGCCAAGCCGAAGAAGGTCAAGGTTTCCAAGGCCGTCGAGGAACAGGCGGAAGAAGCGCCTGCCGCCCCTATCGCCGAGCCGAAACTGTCGTGGTTCGAGCGCTTGCGGCGCGGCCTGTCGCGTTCGTCCTCATCGCTCAGCGAATCCATCGGCGGCATTTTCACCAAGCGCAAGCTGGATGAGGACACGCTTCAGGATTTGGAAGACGTGCTGATCCAGGCCGATCTCGGCCTTGAGACCGCGATGCGCGTCACCGATGCGCTGGCCTCCGGGCGCTACGGCAAGGATGTTTCGAGCGATGAAGTGCGCTCGATCATGAGCACGGAAATCGAGAAAGTGCTGGGTCCCGTCGCCAGGCCGCTGGAACTCGACCTTTCGCATAAGCCGCATGTCATTCTGGTGGTCGGCGTCAACGGCACCGGCAAGACCACGACCATCGGCAAGCTCGCGGCAAAGCTGACGGCAGGTGGCCTGAAAGTCATGCTGGCGGCCGGTGATACGTTCCGCGCCGCAGCCATCGAACAGCTGCATATCTGGGGCGAGCGCACCGGCGCACCGGTCGTCTCGTCCAAGTTGGGCGCTGATGCGGCGGGCCTCGCCTATGACGCCTGGGAAAAAGCCCGGGACGCGGGCAGCGACGTGCTGATCATCGATACAGCCGGGCGCTTGCAGAACAAGGCCGAACTGATGGACGAACTGGCCAAGATCGTGCGCGTGCTCGGCAAGCACGACCCGGAAGCGCCGCATACGGTGTTGCAGACGCTCGACGCCACGACAGGCCAGAACGCGCTCAATCAGGTGGAAATCTTCAAAAATATCGCCGGTGTGAACGGGCTGGTCATGACCAAGCTTGACGGCACGGCGCGGGGCGGCATTCTTGTCGCCATTTCGGCCAAGCACAAGCTGCCGGTCTATTTCATCGGTGTCGGCGAAGGCGTCGATGACCTCGAACCATTTGCGGCCAATGAATTTGCCCGCGCCATTGCAGGAGTTGCCTGATGGAGCACCCCGTCTTCGAACGCGATCCGTCGCAGAAGAGCGAAGCCGAGCGCAAGGAAGTGCCACCACTGCTCAAGCTGGTGCTGGAGCTGGGGCCGCTTCTGGTATTCTTCTTCGCCAATGCGCGCGGCGAAACGCTGATCGAACGTTTTCCCGTGCTCGCTTCCATCGGCGAGCCGATCTTTCTGGCCACCGCCCTGTTCATGGTCGCGACAGTGATCGCGCTCACCATTTCATGGGCCATGACGCGCACCCTGCCTATCATGCCGCTCATTTCCGGCATTGTGGTTCTGGTGTTTGGCGCGCTGACGCTCTGGCTGCACAACGACACCTTCATCAAGATGAAGCCAACTATCGTGAACACGCTGTTCGGCGCGATCCTTCTGGGCGGGTTGTTCTTCGGCAAGTCGCTTCTGGGCTATGTGTTCGATTCGGCCTTCCGGCTCGATGCCGAGGGCTGGAAAAAGCTCACCTTCCGCTGGGGCCTGTTCTTCATCTTTCTGGCGGTAGCCAATGAAGTCGTGTGGCGCAATTTTTCCACCGATGCGTGGGTTTCGTTCAAGGTCTGGGGCATCATGCCCATCACCATCATCTTCACACTTTTACAAATGCCGCTTATCCAGAAGCATTCATTGACAGAGGACAATAAGCCCGCATCATAGTCATATGAACAGCGGGAATTGAGGGAATCGCGGCATGGTCGAAATCGCACACAAGCTTGAGATCGAACAGTTCATCTGCCGCAGCGACAATTATGGCGTGTTGATCCACGATCCTGTCAGCGCGCTGACGGCGGCCATCGATGCGCCCGACGCCTATGCCATCGAAGCAGCGCTTGAACGGCGCGGCTGGACGCTTGATTTCATTTTCACGACGCATCATCACCTCGACCATGTCGAAGGCAATGCCGCACTGAAAAAGAAGTTTGGCCTCAGCATCATCGGCCCCAAGGATGAAGAGAGCAAAATCCCCGGCATCGACCGCACGGTCCACGACGGCGAAGAATTCACCTTCGGGCTTTTCAAGGTCAGGGTCATATCCACGCCCGGCCATACGGCTGGCGAGATTTCCTATTACATCCCCGACGCCAAAGTGGTCTTCACCGGAGATACACTGTTTGCGCTTGGCTGCGGGCGGCTTTTCGAGGGAACGCCAGCGACAATGTTCCGCTCACTGCAAAAGCTCGTTGCTTTGCCCGGCGATACCGCCATCTATTGCGGCCACGAATATACCGAAAGCAATGCGCGCTTTGCGCTGAGCATCGACCCGGATAATTCCGCGCTGAAAGAACGGGCGCTGGAGATCGGTCGGCTGCGCACTGCCGACAAGATGACCTTGCCGTCGAGCATCAGCCTCGAAATGGCCACCAATCCGTTCCTGCGCTGGCATGACAGCCGCATTCGTGCCCGCCTTGACATGCAGGATGCGCCCGACGAAGCCGTGTTTGCAGAGATCCGCAAGCGTAAAGACCTGTTTTAGAGCCGTCGCCTATGGCGACTGCTCTATATAATTGTTTCACGCATAATCTTGTCCGAAAAGTCTGCAACTTTTCGGGATTATGCTTTTAGGATAAGACGACGATGACCCTTTCCCGCTTCAAAAGCCTGAACCGCGCCGCTCTTATTGGCCTGTCGCTTGTTGTCCTGCCTGCTTCTGCCGGAATGGCTTATGCGGAAGACATCCTGTCGATCGCCACGCCGCCGGAAACGCCAGCCGAAATCAACAATTTCAAGCTGAGCGAAGATCTTCTGACGCGCATGGAAAAGGTCCATGCCGAGCTTGAGAGAATGCAGCTTTCCCCAACCGCGGAAGAAGGTCAGGACGCCCGGCCTTCGATGGATTCCATGGTGAAAAGCATCGAATCGCGCCCGCAGGTCGTGGAACTGATGAAGGCGCAGAACATCGCGCCGCGCGATTATCTGCTCGCCTATTTCGCCATGATGAGCGCCCTTGCCGCCGTCGATGCGGAAGAAGAAGACCAGCTCGTCGACGAGGTGAAGGGGATCAATCCCGAACACGTCGCCTTCGGCAAGCAATATGGCGACCGCATCCGCGAACTGATCGGGGAATAGTCTCGTCCCTCCCCCAGCGTCTCATCATTCTCACCCAGCACCTCCGCCCCTCATCCTGAGGAGCCGTCGAAGACGGCGTCTCGAAGGATCAGGCACCGAGCTATTCCCCCTCGCCCTTCGAGACGGTGCTGCGCACCTCCTCAGGATGAGGGGGCCGGAGAGGCCGTCAGGCTTTTTGCCTCAACAGCCGCAGCGCATTCATCGTCACCAGCACGGTCGCGCCGGTATCGGCCAGAATGGCGGGCCACAGCCCGGTAATGCCCAGCACGGTCGTCACGAGGAAGACAGCCTTCAGCCCAAGCGAAATGGCGATATTCTGATGAATATTGCGCATGGTTCGCTTCGACAGATCGACCATCGCCACAACATCACCGACCCGGCCATGCAGCACCGCTGCATCAGCGGTTTCAAGCGCCACGTCCGTGCCGCCACCCATGGCGATGCCGACATCCGCGGCAGCAAGGGCTGGCGCATCGTTGATACCGTCGCCAACCTTGGCGACGATCTGCCCCTCACCCCGCAATTCGCCGACAATGCGCTGCTTGTCCTCGGGCAGCAGTTCGGCGCGCACTTCAATACCGAGGTCGCGCCCAATAGCTTCTGCCGTGCGGCGGTTATCGCCCGTCAGCATCACCGTGCGGATACCGGCATCTTTCAGTGCCTTGAGCCCGGCAACAGCGTCTGCGCGCGGTTCGTCACGCATGGCGATTGCACCGGCAATCCTGCCACCGGCGACCAGCACCGAAACCGTCTTGCCTGCATCGTTGCAGGCAGCGATCCGGGTAGCCAGTGCCTCGGGGATAGCCGACACATCGTTTGCCGCCTTGCGAGACCCGAGGAACAGTTCGGTGCCGTCCGCAGTACCGGACACGCCCTTGCCACCATGAGCTTTGCCTTTCGCGACCGCAGAAAGCTTCAGCCCGCGCTCTTCCGCCGCCGACACGATGGCCAGCGCCAGCGGATGGCTTGAACCTGCATCGAGCGATGCAGCAAGGCGCAGCACCTCATCCTCCGGCAGAGCACCGGCAAGCACGTCCGTAACCTTCGGTTTGCCTTCGGTCAGCGTGCCGGTCTTGTCGAAACAGGCGGTCGTGATCTTGCCGATGGTTTCAAGCACGGCGCCGCCCTTCATGAGAAGGCCGCGCCGGGCGCCCGACGACAGGGCCGCAGCGATTGCAGCCGGTGTGGAAATGACCAGCGCGCAAGGGCAGCCGATCAGCAGGATCGCAAGGCCCTTATAGATCCACTCGTCCCATGCGCCCCCCGCGACCAGCGGCGGGAGAATGGCCACGAGTGCGGCAACGACCACCACGCCGGGCGTGTACCAGGTCGAGAAGCGATTGATGAAACGCTCGGTCGGAGCCTTGGCCTCCTGCGCTTCCTCCACCAGCCGCACGACGCGCGCGATGGTGTTGTCCTGTGCGGCAGCCGTCACCTTCACACGCAGCAGACCATCGCCATTGATCGTTCCGGCAAAGACAGTGTCGCCTGCGGTCTTGCCGACCGGCGTGCTTTCGCCGGTGACTGGCGCTTCATCGATAGCGCTTTCACCGGACAGGATTTCACCATCTGCTGGCATACGGTCGCCCGGGCGCACGGAAATGACATCGCCCACGGCAAGACTGTCGGCAGCAACTTCCGTGGTCGCGCCATTGCGCTCCAGAAAGGCCGTCTTCGGCACAAGGGCGGTCAGTGACTGGATGCTGGCGCGGGCCTTGCCCGCCGCAACACCTTCCAGCAATTCGCCGACGAGGAACAGGAACACGACTGCCGCCGCTTCCTCTGTCGCGCCGATGAACACCGCGCCAATCGCGGCAATCGTCATCAGCATTTCGATGGAGAACGGCGTGCCATTGATCGCAGCCATATAAGCGCGTCTCGCAATCGGCACGAGACCGATCAGCATCGCCGCTGTAAAGGCCCAGAGCGAGATCGGCGGATAAAGATGACCGATCACATAGGCCACCACCAGTCCGCCACCGCTGATGAGCATCGTGCGGCCTTTGTCCGTCCGCCACCATGACAGGGGCTTAGACGGTGCGCTGGCCTCGGGCGTCGCTGCGGATGGCGGTGTGGCGAGGGCGGTTTTATAACCAAGCCCCGTCACCTTTCCGGCAATCTCGTCACTGTTTGCAGAGCCATCATGATTGACAGTCATAGTTCCGTTGGTCACGGAAACCGACACATCGCTGACGCCTGCAACGCGGCGCACCGCCGTGTTGATCTTCGCGGCGCAGGATGCACAATCCATGCCCGACACCTGGAAACGGAAGCTGTTGGCCGATGCCGGTATGGCTGCCGGTTCATCCTCATGATCGTGGTCATGCCCAGAATGATCATGGTCGTGATCGTGAGTGTGCCCCGAATGGTCATCGCCGTGGTCATGATCATGGTCGTGACCAGCGCAACTTCCGTGATCATGGTCGTGCGCATGCGCGTTAGGCTTGGGCGCATCGGCGCGCTTTTCGGCGGCCAGCCGTTCTGTGCGATAGCCGAGGCTGCGCACTTTCTTTTCTATATTTTCGGGTTTGCTGCTGCCGTCATGTAGCACGGTCATCGTGCCTGCGGTGACCGAAACGGAGACATCCTCCACGCCCGACACGCGGCGGACAGCGGTATCAATCTTGGTCGCGCAGGACGCGCAATCCATGCCGTCCACACGAAAGCGAATCTGGTTTATTGCCTTATTCATGACCTGCCCTTTCAGAGCACTCTTGAATTGTCCTGAACAGGGTCTACATCCTCTAGTGACTAGAGGAGCAAGAGAAAAATGACAAACAATCTTCCCATTGGTGAGGCCTCCAAAGCCAGCGGCGTCAAAGTGCCGACCATCCGCTATTATGAGCAGATTGGTTTGCTGCCGGTGCCGCCGCGCACGGAGGGAAATCGCCGCCTGTATGACAAGAGCGATGTTCAGCGGCTTTTGTTCATCCGCCACGCGCGCGATCTGGGTTTCGAGGTGGATTCCATCCGCACATTGCTCGAATTGCAGGATAATCCCGATCAGTCATGCGCCATGGCCGATGCCATCGCCCGCGCCCGGCTTGTTGAGATCGAACACCGCATCACCAAGCTTCTCTCTCTGAAGACGGAACTGCAACGCATGCTGGAATGCACCGCCCATGGCCGTATCGACCAATGCCGGGTGATCGAAATTCTGGGCAATCACGACGAATGCCTGCACCCCGCGCACTGATTGCGCGGTGTTGTTTTAATTCACCTTCTCGAAGCGCGTGGCGGTAATTTTCAGCGTGCCGATCTGGGTGCCTATCCGCGCGACGACCGGCGCATAAATGCCCGAATCGCCCAGCGAAGCGAAGGACACGCTGATCCGGCTTTTATTGCTCAGATAGTCGATCGACTTCTTGCCTTTCTGATAGCCGGAAATCGGAATGAACTTGGCCGAGCAGATCACCGACTCGCCGGTAAAGCCATCGGCGGTGAACGATTCGGTGCCGTTGAAGGAAAGCTTGATGTCGGCGCGCGTCTGCCCGTCAAACACGCTCAGTGTGCGATTGCAGACTGAACGCGGATCGGTGGCGGGGATCATCAGGGCGCTCAGCGGATCACTGACATTGAGCAGATCCTGCGGCGTAGTCTCCACCCATGGATCGCGCTTCTTCACCGGCGGCTGGTTTTCCGAAGCCACCACATTGCCATTGGCAAAACGTATCGTCGTGCGCTTGTTCTTCCGCCCGTGCTTGTAATTGAGATCGAAACCGCTCGGAACAACCCGCCCGTTGACCGCATTGCCAGTCACGGTCACCGTACCTTTGGTATCATCGAAAACGCGCGCAAGGCCGGACGTTTTGAAATTGCCGTTCAGATCATATCTGGAGCCACTGACCGTCGTTTCGGTTGCGGCGCGTGCAATGGAAAGGCCGAAAATCGAAATCGCATATTCGGTTCTGTAGAGATCGTTCGCCTGTGCTACTCCCGTGGTCAGCGCGAAACCTGCACATGACAAGAGAACAAGCTCTTTCAGCCGGTTCGCTACGGGTTTCGATAAGAATGGCGGCTCGATCATATTCGGCGTTCCTTTCTGCGTCCCGGCCCGGAAAGAGGACCTATGGTTTTCAACCACATTGAGCTGTCAAAAAGTTGCGAGAGATTCTTCGATACAGTATCTGTGTAAGCCAAGCAAAACCGGCGAAGTTATGATCGCAGCGTTTCGTGAAGGCGATGCGAATGCCGTAAAACCGCGCTGTGACGGCATCGCGGCGGAATCTCACTTGACTGCAAGCGCTCCTGTCACTATAGAAACGCGACTTTCCCAATAGGCCGCCTGTCCGAAACCGCGCGCCAGCAGCATTAAATTGCTTTGAATGCTTGAATTCGGACATTCTGGTCGGGGCCTGAGCAATTCCAGCAAAAATGCGAAGCAGTTTGCTCAAGGATTGCGAGGAAACGGAACGAGGGACCTTTTCGCTTTTCGAAGAAAACGAAAAGGGCCGGAAACAAAATTGAAGGTGAGACCAAAATGTCCCGCGCTTGTGAATTGACCGGCAAGTCGGTCCAGTACGGCAACAATGTCAGCCACGCGAACAACAAGACGCGTCGCCGCTTTCTGCCGAACCTCTGCAATGTTACGCTGATCTCTGAAGCACTCGGCCAGAGCTATCGTCTGCGCGTTTCTGCCAACGCCCTGCGTTCGGTTGAACATCGCGGCGGCCTCGACGCTTTCCTCGTCAAGTCTGACGACAAGGAACTGTCGCAGCGCGCTCGTCTTCTGAAGCGCCAGATCGCTAAGAAGCAGGCTGAAGCTGTTGCTGCCTAAGCAATAATCCTGAAAACCCGCATGGTTTGTGGGCTTTTCTAAAAAGGATTATGCTTCGGACAGAAGACGCAGTCTTGAAGATTTGACAAAAAAGGCTGACAGTTTGTCGGCCTTTTTTGCTGGTTCCATCACCCAGGATAAAAAAATGCCTATTGAGAATCCTGCATTATCCCGGCTTTTGCCGGCTGTACTGGCTATGTGCGTGGCGGTTGCCGCGTCGAATATTCTGGTCCAGTATCCTTTCCAGCATTTCGGCCTCGGCGAAGTGCTAACCTATGGCGCCTTTACCTATCCGGTCGCATTTCTGGTCAATGATCTGACGAATCGCCGCTTCGGCCCCGCCGCGGCGCGCAAAGTGGTCTATGCCGGTTTTGTGCTCGGCGTCGTCATGTCGATCTGGCTGGCCACGCCCCGCATCGCCATCGCATCAGGGACCGCCTTTCTGCTGGCCCAGCTGATGGACATTACCGTTTTCGACCGCCTGCGCCGCAAGACCTGGTGGAAAGCACCCTTCGCAGCCGCCATGTTCGGCTCGGTGCTGGACACGATCCTGTTCTTCTCGATCGCTTTTGCGGCGGGCTTTGCATGGATCGACAGGCTGACCGGCATGCCTGATTCGTCACTGACGGAACCAGCCTCGTTCCTCGGCCTGGGCGTCCCGCTCTGGGCGTCGCTCGCCTTCGGTGATTTCTTCGTGAAGGTCATCATGGGAACGCTGATGCTGATTCCCTATGGCGCAATCCTCGCCATATTCGCCCCGGCTCTGTATGCAGCCGGTCGCGCGACCGCAGAATAAGGCGAGAAAAAAAGGGGCTTTAAAGCCCCTTTTTTATCTTCTTCCGCCAGCCCGGCGTTTGCCTTTTCCGGCGGATGCCGCGCCCTGCTCTTCGAACAGGGATGCAAGCTGCTCGGTCATTGCGCCTGCCAGCTCTTCCGCATCGACAATCGTTACAGCGCGACGATAATAGCGTGTCACGTCGTGGCCGATACCGATGGCGATCAGCTCGACCGGCGAACGCGTTTCGATCTCTTCGATCACCGCGCGCAGATGCCGTTCCAGATAATTGCCTGGATTGACCGACAGCGTGGAATCATCCACCGGCGCACCATCCGAGATCATCATCAGGATCTTGCGCTGCTCGGGGCGACCCAACAGGCGCTGATGCGCCCATATCAGCGCTTCACCGTCGATATTTTCCTTGAGGAGCCCTTCGCGCATCATCAGGCCCAGATTGCGCCGTGCGCGACGCCATGGCGCGTCAGCGCTCTTATAGACGATGTGGCGCAGATCGTTGAGGCGACCCGGATTGGCAGGCTTGCCACGCGACAGCCAGGCCTCGCGCGACTGACCGCCCTTCCAAGCCTTGGTGGTGAAACCAAGAATCTCAACCTTGACGCCGCAACGTTCCAGCGTGCGGGCCAGAATATCGGCGCAGGTGGCCGCAACCGTGATCGGGCGACCGCGCATGGAGCCGGAATTGTCCAGCACCAGCGTCACCACCGTGTCGCGGAAATCCGTATCCCGCTCCATCTTGTAGGAAAGCGGCTGGGTCGGATCGACCACGATACGCACGAGGCGCGCCGAGTCGAGATAGCCCTCTTCCAGATCGAAATCCCAGGAGCGGCTCTGCTGCGCCATCAGGCGGCGCTGGAGGCGATTGGCGAGACGGCCCACCACGCCCTGCAGATTGGCCAGCTGCTTGTCGAGAAACCCGCGCAGACGGTCCAGCTCGGCCTCATCGCACAGATCGGTCGCCTCGACCTCTTCGTCGAATTCGCGCGTGAAAACCTTGTAGTCGATCTGCTCGGCGAAATTGGCGAAAGGCTGATTGGGACGGCGCGTATCGCCCGGCGTTTCCGCGTCGATATCCTCGCTGTCGTCCATATCGTCGGCGGATGCATCGGCGGCATCCATCTCGCCCTGCTCGCCTTCTTCGCTGGAACTATCCGACTCTTCGCTTTCAGCGGAATCGGAACCTTCCTGGCTTTCATCGCCGCCTTCTTCGTTCTCGTCAGAATCCGGCGTCTGTTCTTCGTTCTGTTCCTGATCGTCGCTCGGCTCTTCCTGCGACAGCTCTTCAGCCATGTCCATGGAAGCGAGCATATCGCGCACCGTGCGCGCAAAAGCCTGCTGATCGTCGAGATTTTCACCAAGACGCGCCAGATCGCCGCCAGCCTTCTGCTCGATCCAGTCCCGCCACAGCTCCAGTACTTCGCCCGCTTCCGCAGGTGCGGCCCGTCCGGTCAGCTTTTCGCGCAATAAGAGCGACACCGCTTCTTCAAGCGGGGCGTCTTCCTTGTCCGTAACCGCGGAGAAATTCGCCTTGGCATATTTGTCGGCCAGCATGGTCGCCAGATTATCGGCAACGCCTGCCATGGCACGCGCGCCGATGGCCTCGACACGGGCCTGCTCGACAGCATCATAAATGGCGCGGGCCTGTTTGCCTTCCGGCGCGAGCTGCGCATGAATGCGGGGATTGTGGCGCGCCTGACGCAGCGCCATCGAGTCGCCAAGGCCACGGGTCACGGCAATGTCGTGCGCGGTCGGGCGCTTCGGAAGATCGGGCAGTCGGGCGCGGTTGGCCGTCAGAGCGGGGCGATCATTGCTGAACGCCACTTCCAGCTCGTTCTCGCCGGAAATAGCGCGCATGCAAGCGGTGATCGCGCGCTTGAACGGCTCGGAGTCCACTGGCCCCGGCTTGCGCTCGCGCGAATTGTCGCCCATTCCTGACATCTGGCCTGACATATGCCTATCCTGCTTCCCATCAAATCAAGGCCCTGCCGCCATGGCGGCGACAGGCATCGTCAATTTTGCTCACGCTTGTCTGCCCCGAAACGGTTTCCGCTTCGGGAGACAGCATCAGGCCAGAACGATATTGGCCGCCGATTCCGGCAGTTCCGCACCGAAGGCGCGCTGATAGAACTCAGCCACCGTCGCGCGTTCCAGTTCATCGCACTTGTTGAGGAAGGTCAGGCGGAAGGCAAAGCCGATATCATTGCCGAAGATCGCCGCGTTTTCTGCCCAGGTAATGACGGTACGCGGGCTCATCACGGTTGAAAGATCACCATTGATGAAAGCCTGACGGGTCATGTCGGCGACGCGAACCATCTTGTTGACGATCTCGCGGCCTTCCGCATTCTGGAAATGCTTGGCCTTGGCCAGAACGATTGCCACTTCATTGTCATGCGGCAGATAGTTCAGCGTCGTCACGATGGACCAGCGGTCCATCTGCGCCTGATTGATCTGCTGCGTGCCATGATAAAGGCCGGTCGTGTCGCCAAGACCGACCGTGTTGGCGGTCGCGAACAGGCGGAAAGCAGGGTGCGGATGAATAACGCGGCTCTGGTCGAGCAAGGTCAGGCGACCGGAGGTTTCCAGCACGCGCTGGATTACGAACATCACGTCCGGGCGACCGGCATCATATTCGTCAAAGACCAGCGCGACATTGTGCTGGTAGGCCCAGGGCAGGATGCCATCCTTGAATTCGGTGACCTGCACGCCGTCCTTGACGACGATGGCGTCCTTGCCGACGAGATCGATACGGCTGACATGGCTGTCGAGATTGACGCGGACACAAGGCCAGTTCAGGCGCGCCGCAACCTGCTCGATATGGGTCGATTTACCCGTGCCGTGATAGCCGGAGACCATCACGCGGCGGTTATAGGCAAAACCGGCCAGGATCGCGAGCGTCGTCTGACGGTCGAAAAGATAATCCGGATCACGCTCCGGCACATAGGAGTCGCCCGCCGCATAGGCCGGTACTTTCATGTCGGAATCTATACCGAACACATCGCGCACCGAAACCGTCGTATCCGGCAAATTGGCTATATCCCGCTCAACCTTGTTCATCATGCCTCCAGGGCGGCAGGACTGTCCGGCCGCGACATCCAAGTATCATCCGGGGCATGATGACCGGCAAGCCGGTGGTATGCCCCTTCCGTCGTTCGTTGCGGGCATCCATGCTTGAATCCGCGCCTTCCAGCACGGCAGGAGAATGTCCGTCAAAGCATTTTGCAGCCAGATGAAAACATCTGGCATCGCATAAATGCGGCTTGAGCCACAGCTCGACTTGATCAATCAAAAACCGGCCAGTTCAAGACTGGCCAATCCTTCATGCTCTAGCAAAAACCTGCCTGCTTGAGCAATTGATAAGCCTGAATGACATCGCGGAATCTCTCTTCAGAACCGCGGTCACCACCATTCGCATCGGGATGGTGCTGTTTTACCAGCTCTTTATAGCGCGCCTTGATTTTATCGCTAGTCGAATTCGGTTCAAGTCCGAGTGTAGCGAGCGCTTTGATTTCCAGCGTGCGCGGCTTGCGCTTAGCTGTTGCCCCCGGCTCCTGCCCTTTTGCTTCTTTCACGAAATTGAATGGATCGCGAATGCGATTGTGATAGGAAGCCGAGCCGGAACGCATCTTGGCCATGTCGGGGGAAGTGCGCGCCTTGGCCGTCGAATTCGCCGTCGTGGACCAGGTTGGACGATGGCCAGTGACCGCATCCTTCTGGAATTTGGCGATATCTCCATCGGCAAGACCGGAGAAATAGTTGAAATTCTTATTATATTCCCGCACGTGGTCTATGCAGAAGTGGAAATATTCCCCTTCGCGCATGCGTCCGACCGGCGCGCGATGCGTGCCGGGCTTGTCACAACCGTCCCACTGGCAGCAAGGGCCGCTGGACTTGGCCTGCTGCGTCTTTTTCGGGCGGATGCGGATACTGTCGAAAAGTTTGGAGTTCGTGGTCATCGAATCAATTATGCGGATTAAGGGGTTGCTAAACAAGAATTGACATTTCGTCCGGTTGGGCTTTTGGCCATTTCAACTGGGCGAAATTTTGAAGCGGATCTGGTTCCTGTGCGGATTTGCCCCACCTTGGGCCGTCGGGGCTTGAGTCTATATGAAGCACAGCGTGTATATGGGGAGAACGAGCCCAAATGTCCATTCACAATAGCAAACAAGACGTGATGGAAGCGAAGCTGACGGCAGCTTTTGCGCCAGAACGACTTGAAATCATTAATGAAAGCCACCTTCACGCTGGCCATCATCATCACGACAGCGATCACCATGCCGCTTTTGACGGCTCCGGCGAGACGCATTTTCGCGTCCGGATCGTCTCCGATGCCTTCACGGGCCTGAGTCGCGTTCAGCGCCATCGCGCCATCAACGAAGTCCTCAAGGACGAGCTGAACAACGGTGTTCATGCGCTGGCGCTTGAACCTTCTGCCCCCGGCGAACCGACGCGCCGGTGATCCCCTATTTAGGTACGCTGCGGCAGAACGCCAACGGCCACGACCGGCTTTCCATCGGCATCCAGCGTCACGATACGCAGACGAGTCAGGCGGTTCTTCTCCTTTTTCAACACGGAGAACCGCTTGCCATGAAAGGTGAAAGCCTGTTTCACTTCCGGGATTGACTGGGTTTCATGAATGACCAGCCCCGCAATCGTCGTCGCTTCCTCGTCGGGCAGCGACCAGTCGAGCGCGCGGTTCAGATCGCGAATCGGCAGTGATCCGTCGACAATGACCGAACCGTCCGGTTGCAGCCGCACGCCCTGCATGTCGATATCGTGCTCATCGGCAATATCGCCGACAATTTCCTCCAGAATATCTTCCAGCGTCACCAGACCCTGCACATCGCCATATTCGTCCACGACGATCGCGATATGCGCCTTGCGGCGCAAAAACGCATTCAGCTGATCCTGCAAGGTCGTGGTATCCGGCACGAACCACGGCTTGCTCGCCACTTTCATGATGTCGATGCGGGTAAAATCATTATCGACGTCGTAAAGCGCCCGTACCAGATCCTTGGTGTGAATGATGCCGACAATATTGTCGATATCGTTGCGCCAGACCGGCATGCGCGTGTGCGGGCTTGCCAGAATATCGCCGACGATCTGCTCGGCGGGCGCGTCGGCATTGATCGTTCCCATCGCGGTGCGATGCACCATGATGTCACTGACTTCCAGCTCCTTGAGATCGAGAAGACCGCCCAACTGGTCGCGATCTTCCTTGATCACCGAACCGTCACGATGCAGCACAGCGACGGCGCCGCGTATCTCCTCGGACGCTGAGAGCATCGAACGCCCTGCCGCCAGATTGATGCCGAACAGCCGCAGGATGACGCGCACGATCCAGTTCACCACCGATGAAACCGGGCCGATGACCGTCACCACAAAGGATACGCTGCGCGCCACCGCCAGCGAAAAGCGGTCGGGCGCGGAAATGGCCCAGGATTTTGGCAGCACTTCCGCGAAGATCACCAGAATGATCGTCATGGCGATAGTGGCATAGGCCACACCGGCGTCACCGAAGAAGGTCAGGAAAATGCTGGTGGCAATCGAGGATGCGAGGATATTTGCGAGATTATTGCCAATCAGCAGCGCGCCGATCAGCCGGTCGCGCCGGCTGATCAATTGCTGCACGACCTCGGCACGCTCGTCGCCCTGGTTTTCCAGCGAATGCATCCGCGCGCGGGACGCAGCCGTCAGCGCCGTTTCGGAACCGGAGAAAAAGGCGGATAGAATGACACAAAGCAGGATGATCCCGCACATGATCCAGAGTTCGAAAACCATTCCGTCGATCTCCTTTTCCGTCCGCGCCGACCGGTTGCGCTATGAAAATTATGCGTCCGCGAGACGTTCCTTCAAAAACTCAAGCACGGCGGCGGGCGGCACATCCTTGGCGATGAAAGACTGGCCGATCCCGTGGGTGAGGATGAAGGTGAGCGCGCCGCGCGCCACTTTCTTGTCCTGCGCGATATAGTCCATCAGCTTTTCCGCAGGCGGAAGGCCGCCCGGCACCTCGCCAAGCGACGTCGGCAAGCCAACGGCCTTCAGATGCGCCTCGACCCGTTCCGCTGCTTCCACACCGGCCAGATTCATCTTGACCGAAAAACGATGCGCCAGCGCCATGCCGATGGCGACACCCTCGCCATGCACCAGACGGCTCGAATCATAACCCGTCGCCGTCTCCAGCGCGTGTCCGAATGTATGGCCGAGATTAAGCAGCGCACGATCACCGGTTTCACGCTCGTCGCGCGCCACAACGGCGGCCTTGGAACGGCAGGATTCGGCAATCGCTTGCGCTCGCGCCGCACCACCGGCAAAGACTTCCTGCCAGTTTTTCTCCAGCCAGGCGAAGAACTCCGGGCGGTCGATGAGGCCATATTTGGCAACTTCCGCATAACCGGCGCGGAATTCACGCGGGCTCAGCGTGTCCAGAACATCCGTGTCGGCCAGCACCAGCTGCGGCTGGTAGAAAACACCGACGAGATTCTTGCCATAGGCAGTGTTGATGCCCGTCTTGCCGCCAACTGACGAATCCACCTGCGCGAGAAGCGAGGTCGGCATCTGCACGAAATTCATGCCGCGCCGCACAATCCCGGCCACGAAGCCGGACAGATCGCCCACCACGCCGCCGCCGAAAGCCACCAGCGCATCGCCGCGCTCCAGCCGGGCCGCCAAAATGGCATTGGTGACGGTTTCAAGCGTCGCAAAGGATTTGGATTTTTCGCCCGGTGCCACAATAACGGGCGTGGCTTCGATACCGGCATTGCCAAAGCTTGTCCGCAGCCGTTCAAGATGCGCTCTGGCGACATTTTCATCGGTGACGATGGCAACGCGCGCGCCCTTCAGGCGCTTGGCAACTTCCGCGCCCGCACGGTCAACGAGGCCCTTGCCGATCAGGATATCGTAAGAGCGCTCTCCCAGCGAAACCGGCACGGTAACACTGTCATGTGCGGACGAAGGCGCATTCATTCTATTCTCCAGTCGATTTTTCCAGATGCCGTTTTTCCAGATGCTGGGCGAGAACCTCGATCAGCTCGTCGGCGATGATTTCTTTCTTCTCTTCGCGCGTCATCATGTGCAGATCGGCAAGCGCATAAACCGGATAGCGCTCATTCATCAGTTTCTGCATGACGGCACGCGGATCGCTGTTGCGAAGAAGCGGCCGGTTCTGGCGGCGGGAAACCCTGTCCATCAACACATCGATATCGGCATTGAGCCAGATGGAAACACCCGCAGCGCCTATGGCCGTGCGCGTTTCGGCATTCATGTAAGCGCCGCCGCCCGTGGCAAGCACCATCGGGCCGTCATCGAGAAGACGCAGGATCACCCGGCGTTCAAGGTCGCGGAATTCAACCTCGCCATAGGCTTCGAACAGTTCGGGGATCGTCATGCGCGAGACAGCTTCGATCTCCGTATCGGCATCGCGGAAAGGCAGGCCGAGCATCGAAGCCATTTTGCGGCCAATGGTGGACTTGCCAGCGCCCATCAGGCCGACCAGCACCAGAACCTTCGTACCGAGCAGACCACGGATGGCGTCGGCTCGCCCGTGGAGCCCCGCCTTCTCATGCAGCCCAGCCTTTTCATGTGAATTGGCTTGTTTTTCTATACTGCTCATCAACCTCATCCATTTGGGATGGTTCCACATGAAAAACCGGGCGGCGTCAATTGCTTTCATGGAATCTGAAAGGAGGAATGGCGGCTTTTTGCAGCGACGCCACCGACATTCTTGCTTTCACCGCAATGCCGCATCATAAACGACAGATGCCTACGCTGACGCGCCTCATCGCTTTCGTCGTCCTGATCGCAGCCATTGTCTATGCTGCGATGTATGCGCTTGCGAATTTCGTCGAGCCGCAGACCCAGGAAATGCGGGTGGAGATTCCAGCCTCCAAACTAAACCCAGTGCCGATTGCGCCACCACCTTCAAATGCTGGAACCGCCGCAAGCGAGACGCCAGCTATTGAAACAACCACGCCTTCACAGGAATAATGATGCGCGCATCGCTGGCGATTGAAAATTTCCTTGAAATGATGAGCGCTGAACGGGGCGCGGCAGGCAATACGCTC
The DNA here is from genome assembly GCF_022627935.1 of Ochrobactrum sp. C6C9. NCBI lineage: Bacteria > Pseudomonadati > Pseudomonadota > Alphaproteobacteria > Hyphomicrobiales > Brucellaceae > Ochrobactrum > Ochrobactrum sp. C6C9. The sequence continues at coordinate 61,675 of NZ_JABXGB010000001.1, forward strand.
GAATCCTATGCGCGCGACCTCACCATGACCGCCGAAGCACTGGCTGAGCGCGGCATCAATCTAGCGGAAGCTGAGGCCGATCACATTCGCTCGGTGCTTGACGGCATGGCGACAGAAGGCTTTGCCGCGACATCGCAGGCGCGGCGGCTGTCCGCGCTGCGCCAGTTCTTCCGCTTTCTCTATGCGGAAGGCTTTCGGCAGGACGACCCCACCAGCGTCATCGATGCGCCGAAGAAGCAAAAGCCGCTGCCAAAAATCATGAGCGTCGATCAGGTCACCCGCCTTCTCGACCGGGCGGCGCTGGAAGCAGGCGAAGCGCAAGAACAAGGCGAGCGCATCAAGGCACTGCGGCTTCATGCGCTGATTGAAACGCTTTATGCCACGGGCTTGCGTGTTTCGGAGCTGGTGGGCCTGCCGGTCCGCGTTGCGCGCACCGATCACCGTTTTTTGTTGGTGCGGGGTAAGGGCTCGAAAGATCGTATGGTGCCGCTGTCGACCAAGGCGCGGGATGCGTTGCAGACCTTTTTGGCCTTGCGCGATTCCCTGCCCGCCTGCGAAGAGAACCCGTGGCTGTTTCCAGCCTTCTCCGAAAGCGGGCATCTGGCGCGACAGGTTTTTGCCCGCGAATTGAAGGGGTTGGCCGCCCGCGCCAATCTTTCCGCCGCCGCCATTTCACCCCATGTTCTGCGCCACGCCTTTGCCAGCCATCTTTTGCAGAACGGCGCTGACTTGCGCACGGTTCAGCAATTGCTCGGCCATGCCGATATTTCGACCACGCAGATTTATACGCATGTGCTTGAGGAAAGACTGCATAAGCTCGTCAGTGAACATCATCCGCTTGCCGATTGAGCCTGCTCCGGTTATGAGAAAAGCAAAATTTGCAAGTTGAGCCCGCAGTGAATATGTAAGGCGCCGTAAAACAGCCTTCTTCAGGCACGCTATTGCGGCGATCTCGTTGGAAACGCACGAACAGTCAGGCCCGATGTACAACTATCTCGATTTTGAAAAACCCGTCGCCGATCTCGAAGGCCAGATTCTTGAGCTGAAGAAGCTCGCGCAGGAACAAGGCAGCGTTGAGATGAGCGACGAGATTCGCCGCCTCGAGAAGCGTTCGGCCGATGCGCTGAAAGATATCTACCGCAAGCTGACCCCGTGGCAGAAGGCGCAGATCGCCCGCCACCCGGATCGTCCGCATTGCCTGGAATATATCGACCGGCTGTTTACGGAATTCACGCCTCTGGCCGGTGATCGCCAGTTCGCCAATGACGAAGCGCTGCAGGCTGGCTTTGCCCGTTTCAACGGACAGCCGGTCGCCATTCTCGGTCAGGAAAAGGGCTCGGACACCAAGACGCGCCTCAAGCACAATTTTGGCTCGGCCCGCCCGGAAGGCTATCGCAAGGCCGTCCGCATCATGGAAATGGCCGACCGTTTTCAGCTGCCGCTGATCACGCTGGTTGATACGGCAGGCGCCTATCCGGGTGTCAGCGCCGAGGAACGCGGCCAGGCGGAAGCCATTGCGCGTTCCACCGCCGAATGCCTGCGTCTGCGCGTGCCGGTGGTCTCGATCATCATCGGCGAAGGCGGTTCGGGCGGTGCTATCGCGATTGCCGTCGCCAACCGCGTCTATATGCTCGAACATTCGATCTATTCGGTCATCTCGCCGGAAGGCGCGGCCTCGATCCTGTGGCACGATTCCACCCGCGCCAAGGATGCCGCGTCCAACATGCGCATCACCGCGCAGGATCTGTTCGATCTCAAGGTCATCGACGGTATCATTCCTGAGCCGCTGGGCGGCGCGCATCGCGGCAAGGAAGCTGTCATCGATGCGGCGGGCGACATGATCACGGCATCGTTACGGTCGATGAAGGATGTCGACGGCGAAACGCTGAAGCAGGAACGCCGTCAGAAATTCCTCCAGATCGGCCGTAATCTCTAATAAAGCCCTGCCAGTTTTGGCATTTCTCATCCGGGATGTTCTTCGCATCCCGGATTTGCATCTTCACGTCATTTCCGCCATATTGCCGTCGCGTTAATTTTTAGATATCCAGGCAAGGATTTGTAAACGATACCGTAAGGTTTGGTTGTCAAAATCACCCTTGCAGGAAATCGTCTCTTGCACCGTTCTAACAGACTCGATGCGATATGAAGATCAGAACCGCAATACTTGGAACCGTCATGGCAACCGCGCTTCTCGCGGGGTGTCAGGGCTCGTCCGTATCCGACCTGAGCTTGCGCGCTGAAAAGCCGCTTCCCGAGAAGATCGTCACCAAGATGAAGGCGAAGGGCATGACCCGCACCTCGCCGATTCTGGTCAGAATCTTCAAGGAAGAAGGCGTTCTCGAAGTTTGGAAGCAGAAGAATAACGGCAAATACGACCAGATTGCCTCTTATGAAATCTGCAAATGGTCGGGCAAGCTCGGACCGAAATATATCGAGGGTGACCGTCAGGCTCCGGAAGGTTTCTACACCGTCCACCCGACGCAGATGAACCCGAAATCCAATTATTATCTCGCCTTCAACATCGGTTTTCCCAACGCCTATGACCGCGCCAACGGGCGCACGGGCCAGAACCTGATGGTGCACGGCGCATGCTCTTCGTCGGGCTGCTATTCGATGACCGACGAAAGCGTTTCTGAAATCTACGCCTTCGGACGCGACGCCTTCAAGGGCGGCCAGCGCGACTTCCAGATTCAGGCCTTCCCGTTCCGCATGACCAATGCCAACATGGCGCGCTACAAGAGCGACCCGAATTACGGCTTCTGGAAAATGCTGAAGCAGGGCTATGACGCCTTCGAAGTGACCAAGGTTCCACCGAAGGTTGATGTTTGCGAGAAGCGCTACGTGTTCAACGTCGCTTCGCCAGACGGAAAGCCACTCTCGGCAACGGATGCCTGCCCGCCATCGGCCAACACCGACGCGATGTCGACGGCCTACGCATCTTATGAAAAGACCTTCCAGAGCGCCTTCAGCGCTTCGCAGAAAGCGCCTGCTCCATCGATTCAGGGCCTGACCGAAGCCAAGCTCGTTTCGGCCTGGAGCGCTGCCCGCGCCCGCGGCGAAAAGGTAACGCGAGAACCGCCGTCGCTCACGCCATCATCGGCTGAAAAGGCTGGCGCACCGGATATTCGTCCTGCTACGCCTGCACTTGCGCAGCCAGCGAGCGCAATTGCCGCAACGGCTCCCGTTGCAGCTCCGGTAGCCGCTCCGGTCACCGCCTCTGTGCCGACACCGCAGCAAAACCCCGCCCAGAGCCCCGCAATGCCTGCCGACGTTTCGCCAGTGACGACCGGCAGCACGGTTGCACAGAATATCGATCAGCCCGCACCTGTGGCTGCACCGGAAGCGAAAAAGCCATGGTGGAAGATCATCGGCAACTGACCACTACCGAGGCGCACATTCCCGTTTATGACCTGAGGGGGCTGAAATGCCCCCTCCCGGTTTTGAAGACCCGTCATCGTCTGGAGAAAATGCCAAGCGGCGCATATCTCTGGGTGGAGGCGACCGACCCGCTTTCCGGTATCGACCTGCCGCATTTCTGCGCGCAGGAAGGCCATGCGCTCATTGAACATGAGCGCAGCGAAACCGTGCAGCGTTTCCTGATCCGGAAAAAATAAGATTCAGTGCTTCGGTGAAAAGCCCGGGATTGCCAGCGGGTTTTCCATCAGCGCTGCGCGATCAGGCCGGTCGAGGCTTGGACGACCCAGAAATGCGTCGAACAGCTCCCGCACATAGCTTTCCGGCAGATCCTTGACGATCATCACCAGAAGCGTCTGCTTCTCACCTTGCGGCCATTGCGGCAGGCGCGCTGGCGGATGGAAGATTTTTTGGACGCCATGAATCACCACCGGACGTTCCGGGTCTTCGGCGATCTGGACGATGCCTTTGACACGCAGCAGCTTCTCGCCATGCGTCGAGCGCAAGAGATCGAGGAACATATCGAAACTCGAGAGCGGAATGGGCGCATCATGCCGCAGCGAAAACGAGCGGATGGCATCGTCATGATGGTGGTGATGCGCATGATGATGATCGTGGTCGCAATTCGGGCCGCAAACATGGTCATGATCGTGCCCGTGATCATGATGATGCGTATGGTCGTGATGATGATGGTCATCATGCTCATAGGCTTCCGCCTTGAGCCAGCGCTGCACATCCGCCGTTTTGGTCTCGGGATTATATAATCCGCATTCGAACAAGGCCGCAAAGCCGGTACGCTGATCGCCTGCCGTCAGAATTTCCGCACCCGGATTGAGCGCCCGCAACCGTGTTTTCAACGCTGGCAAACCCGCCTGTGCTTCCGGCAGATCCGATTTGGTCAGGATGATGCGGTCGGCCATCGCCGCCTGCTTGACCGCTTCCTCGTGGTTGTCGAGTGTCGCCATGCCGTTCACGGCGTCAACGGTCGTCAGCACGCCATCAAGACGGAAGGCCTGCATCAGCACCGGATGCCCCATGATCGAATGCAGCACCGGCGCCGGGTCGGCAAGACCGGTGGTTTCGATGATGACCCGCTTCAGCGCCTTGATGCGCCCGGTCTGCAAGCGGTCGATCAGATCAGCCAGCGTATCGACCAGCTCGCCGCGCACCGTGCAGCAGAGGCAACCGTCGGAAAGCTCGATAACGCCTTCGCTCGCCTGCTCGACCAGCAGATGATCGATACCCACCTCACCGAATTCGTTGATGATGACGGCGGTGTCGCTCAGGGCCGGGTCTTTCAGAAGCCGGTTGAGCAGCGTTGTCTTGCCGGAGCCCAGAAAGCCGGTCAACACGGAGACGGGAATAGGATTTGGCATGGCAAACACTTCACACTTTGAGGGCGCGACACTTCAGGAACACGACTGACAGAGTTGACCCTATCAACCCAATATTATGGTGGATCAGTTGATCGCGGTCGTCTTTATACCCACCGCACGCTGCGGACGCGGCATCGGCACAGGCACCTGCGAAATATGCAACTGGCTCGGCTTTGTGACCGGGCCGGGTTCGGAAACAAGTCCGACCTGCACCGCAACCGGATCGTGATCCATGGCGTGAATATAGGGCGAGTTGATCTTCAGCTTGCCCTCGACATCGCGTCCATCCCAACGATCGGCCATGGCTTCCTTGCTGCAAATCGCCTTACGCATATCGACAGCCTCATTGAGATTGCCGCCTGCGATTGGTCGCAGTGTCGCAAGCGTTGCGCCGCCGGACGCACTGGCGCGAAATGCATCGGTCATCAGCTGCGCAGCCTGCACGGCGCGCGCTTCCTGACGATCCGCGCCGAGTACGATGGCAAGCACCGTGCGACCGTTGCGCGTGGCGGACCCGGCCAGATTGAAGCCCGACGCACAGACGAAACCGGTCTTCATGCCGTCCGCACCGTCATAACGGCCAAGCAGAATGTTGTAATTGGCCTGAATTTTCTTCCCCGCACCTGGATCGATGGCCTCGGTGGCAAAATAATGCGCATATTGCGGGAATTCACGGCGCAGCTGCACAGCGAGCACCGCAAGATCGCGCGCCGTCGTATAATTGTTCGGATCGTGCAGACCATTAGGATTGGCGAAATGCGATCCGACCATGCCGAGACGCTGCGCTTCCGCATTCATGAGCTGTACGAAGCCAGCTTCACTGCCACCGACTGCCTCGCCCACGGCGACGGCGACGTCATTGGCGGATTTGACGAGCATGATCTTCAGCGCGGTATCGAGCGTCATGACCGAGCCCGGCTTGTAGCCCATCTTGCTCGGCGGCTCCTTGGCGGCACGAACCGTCATCGGCACCGGAGATTCAAGCGTCATGCGACCGGACTGGAGCGCGCGAAACGCCACATAGGCGGTCATCATCTTGGTGAGCGAAGCCGGATACCAGCGCTGGAACGCATCCTTTTGGGCATAAACCTTGCCGGTCGCCACATCGACGGCGATTGATGGATTGGCAACTGCCGCTCCCATCGCCGTGCCAGCCATTGCTGCGGCAGCAACCAGGATTTTCAACGACTTCGACAACATTGCGCAGTTCCAATCAATAATGGCCCGCAACTTCTGCGGGTCTCCGTTTGCACGGCTCAATTCAATGGTTCCAAATCGCCATCAGGACGACACACGACACGTTCGGTCATATAAGGAGGATTTGCGTTGCTCTTATCTATGCCATGTGGCGAGGAAAAGGCAAACAGGGATTGCCGGATTTCACCGAAACGTCATATCCTGTACCCTTCAAATCACACCTGATACCCATGCCTATATAGACCCAATACGGGAGCCTCTCCGAAATGCCAGTGCTTAATCGTGCCGTAGAAACACAGGCGGAAATCGCCGGTTGGCGTCGCCAGCTTCACCAGAATCCCGAACTGCTCTACGACGTGCACGACACTGCAAAATTCGTCGCGGAAAAATTGAAAGCTTTCGGCTGCGACCATGTGGAAACCGGCGTCGGACGCTCCGGCGTGGTCGGCATCATCAAGGGCCGCCACGGCGACGGCCCGGCCATCGGCCTGCGCGCCGACATGGACGCTTTGCCAATCAATGAAACCAGCGGCGTCGAATGGGCATCGAAAATTCCCGGCAAGGCGCATTCCTGCGGCCATGACGGGCACACTTCCATGCTGCTGGGCGCTGCACAATATCTGAGCGAGACCCGCAATTTCCGCGGATCGGTCGCGTTGCTGTTCCAGCCTGCCGAAGAAGGCGGCGCGGGCGGCCTCGCCATGGTCCAGGACGGCGTCATGGATCGCTACGGCATTTCGGAAGTCTATGGCGTGCATAATATGCCGGGTTTGCCCGTGGGTCAGTTTGCCATGTGCAAGGGACCGATCATGGCCGCAACCGACGAATTCGATCTCTTCGTCAGCGGTCGCGGCGGCCATGCGGCACAGCCGCACCGCACGATTGATCCGATCCTCGCCGGTTCGCAGCTGATGATCGCCTTGCAGGGCATCGTCTCACGCAATACCGATCCGCTGGATTCACTCGTCATTTCGGTCACGAAATTCATCGCGGGCGAGGCCTACAATGTGATCCCGGAAAAGGCGACATTGTCGGGCACTGTGCGCACGCTGCAAAAGGAAACCCGCGCTTTCGCCGAACGCCGTATCCGCGAAGTGGCTGCCGGGATCGCCGCCGCCACGGGCGCAGAAATTACCGTGCGCTATAAGAACAATTATCCGGTCACCTTCAACCACGATGCGCAGACGGAATTTGCCGAGCGCATCGCCACCGGCGTTGCAGGTGAAGGCAAGGTCAACGCCAATGTCGAGCCGATGATGGCTGCGGAAGATTTTTCCTACATGCTGGAAGCACGCCCCGGCGCCTATATCTTCATCGGCAATGGCGATACGCCGGGCCTGCATCACCCGGCCTACGATTTCAACGACGACGCTATTCCCTATGGCGTCAGCTATTTCGTGTCCGTCGCCGAGACGGCGCTTGCCGCCTGACGTCACTCCAAACTTGAGAAAATCCGTCTACCCCGCTTTTTGCGGGGTTGGCTACCGCCATGAAACCCAGTATGTGTCGAAAATATCCGAACATGCTGGCATCACTGGCAACAGCGGATGGTTTAACGGTCGGTCCCGTAGCTCAGTAGGATAGAGCGACAGATTCCTAATCTGTAGGCCACTGGTTCGAATCCAGTCGGGATCACCACTTAAAAATCACCTATCATAAGGCCAGTTGGCCTGCGAAAAGACGCCACCATCGACCCATAATGTCTGGCCCGTCACGAAACGCGCCGCCTCGGAAGCAAAGAACAGCACCGGACCGGACAGATCCTCAGCGCTGCCGACCCGGCGCAATGGCGTCACCTTGGCCCATGTGCCCGCATAATCGGGCTGTTCCAGCGCCGTGCGCTCATTGAGGATCGCGCCGGGAGCGACACAATTCACGCGAATGCCATGCGGCCCGAGTTCCACCGCCGAAACCTTGGTGAACTGCTCAATGCCGCCCTTGGAGGCCGTGTAGGAAACAAGTTTCGGGAAAGCCAGCTTGTTGCAGCCCGAACCGATATTGATGATCGCGCCGCTCTTGTCGGCATCCACCATCCGCTTGGCCGCAGCCTGCGTGTTGAGGAAGCACCCTTTCAGATTGGTGCGGATGACATCGTCCCACTCGTCTTCGGCGAGTTCCAGCAATGATTTCCATGTCTGGATACCGGCATTGTTGACGAGCACGTCCGGCGCATCGCCAAACCAGCTGCACGCCTCGTCGAAGAAAGCTTCGACCTCGGCTCCAACGCCGACATCACAGGCAAGCCCAAGCGCCTGACCGCCGCCCGCTTCAATCGCCTCGACCAGAAACTGGGCTGCGTCGTCGTCATCCTTGAAGCTGAAAGCCACCGCATAGCCCGCATCGGCAAAAGCCGTAACCAGATGTCTGCCGATCCCCGTGCTGCCGCCTGTGATGACTGCGAATTCGCTCATGCCGCTCCCTCCCTGAAGCATTTCCGAAACCGAACTTAATCGGTTTTCGCCGGTGGTAAACTGGCAGAAAAGAAAATATCGTCCCCATAAGCAGAATGGAGGGAAAAATGAATCCGGACATCACGGAAGCCAAGGGCGCGTGTCACTGCGGAACGGTGCGTTTTCGCGTAAAATTGTCCAATGGCCTGCACAGTGCGCGACGTTGCACCTGCTCCTATTGCCGGATGCGTGGAGCGGTTGCCGTAACAGCAGAAGTGGGCGGACTGGAAATTCTGCAAGGTGAAGATGCGCTGACGCTCTACACTTTCAATACCGGCACCGCGAAGCACTACTTCTGCTCCAAATGCGGAATTTATACGCATCACCAGCGCCGCTCCAATCCACACCAGTTCGGTGTGAATGCGGCATGTCTGGAAGGCGTCTCACCTTTCGATTTCAAAGTCATTCCGGTCAATGACGGCGTCAATCACCCGTCAGACACGCCGAACCGCAAGGGATCGGGTATTGTGGGTTATTTGCGCTACACTGAAGCAGACCAAAGTGATAGTGAGCAATAATTACAGCAAATCAGATCAATAAAAAGACATAAAGCAACACTATAAGTATTTATTATTTTCCATGGAGTTATTTCATGAAAAAATATTATTTACTTCAGTTTCTTTTTGCTTTCATGGCTTCACACGCTTTTGCTTCTGAAACAGGCAGCCCCCCTTCGAAAGATTTACAGATCATGGAAAAGTCTTCGAAGGGAAGCACGGCAAACCGGGGAGGTGTCATTTTCTTTAAAAACCTGGTCCTCATTTCTTTGAGAAATGTTGGGACAACGGATGTCGATCTGAAAAATGTATGCTTTTTTCTCGCCGATGACCCGACCAACAAATCCAAAGTCGATACCGTTGAGGAAAAACTCAACACCGGAATATTGAAGCCGGGACAAGAAATAACCGGCAATGTCGGCTTTTCCGCGCCGGATGTATCGGTATACGAGTTTGGTGGCATCCAGGCTTCCATGAATTGCCCGTAGAGCATTTCCAGCAAAAGTGCGTAGCGGTTTTGCGTAGGATAATGCGTAAAAACAAATAGATAGAGCGGTTCCCCGATTCCATTTTAACCGGAACCGCTCTAGCACCGCCGTTTAATCAAGCCATTCGTCGCCGGTCATTCTTCTCCCAGGAGAAGACGGTCGGCGGCAGCGGATCGCGTCCACGAATAATGTCCGATCCCTTTTCGCCGACCATGATCGTTGGCGCATTGGTGTTGCAGGACGGCACGTGCGGCATGATCGAGCTGTCGCACACCCGCAACCCCTCCAGACCGTGCACCCGCAGTTCCAGATCAACCACGGCTGAAGCGTCGGTGCCCATCCTGCACGTGCCGACCGGATGGTGATCGGTCTTGGCATTGGCGCAGGCATAGTCGTACAGATCATCGTCGGTGACCACTTTCGGTCCCGGAAGCCGCTCGGCCATGACATAGGGTTTCAATGCGGCCTGTTGCATGATTTCACGTGCGATCTTCAGCCCTTCCAGCGACATTTTCAGATCGTGCGGATCGCTCCAGTAATTCGGGTCGATCAGCGGTGCAGCAGCCGGGTCGCTGGAAGCCAGCCGCACGGTTCCACGCGAGCGCGGATGCAGATAAGCGGAATTGAGCGTCACACCTGCATTCTTGAGCTTCTCGACGCCAGCTTCAATGCCCGAACCAAGCCCCAGATGAAACTGAATATCCGGTGAGCGGGCATCCGGATCAGCATACCAGAAGCCGCCGGTTTCAAAGAGGCTGGACGCTACAGGGCCGGAACGCAGAAAGATATATTGCAGCCCCGCGCCAAGCGTACGGTGCAGCTTTGCCACGCCGTCATAAGTGTGATCGCCAGTGCATTCAGCGATGACGAACAGATCGAGATGATCCTGCATATTTTCGCCAACGCCGGGCAGATCGTGTTTCACCGCAACGCCAACCTGTTTCAGATGATCGGCGGGACCGATGCCCGATTGCAGCAGAAGTTTTGGAGAGCCGATAGCGCCCGATGAAATGATGACCTCCCGCGATGCGCGCAACACCTCGCCACTCATCAGGGCCACGCCTGTGGCGCGCGTCTTTTCCAGCACGATGTTACGGACTGGCGCATTGATCCTGACCGTCAGGTTTCGCCGTCCCTTGATCGATGCGAGATAAGCAAGCGAGGCGGACGACCGCCGGCGGTTGCGCTGCGTCAGCTGATAGAAGCCGACGCCCGCCTGTTCGCGCCCGTTGAAATCCGGGTTGTAGGGTATCCCCAGTTCCTGCCCGGCGCGGATATAAGCGTCGCAGATCGGCAGCGGTGCGGACGGCATGGAAACGCCCAGTGGGCCGCCATAGGAATGATAATCGTCGTTAAAACGCTGATTGTCCTCGGCGCGTTTGAAATAGGGCAGCACACTGCGATAATCCCAGCCGGTGCAGCCATCTTCATTGGCCCAAAGATCGTAATCAGCGGCATTACCGCGCGTATAAATCTGCGCATTGATGCTGGAACCGCCGCCGATCACCTTGGCCTGCGTATAGCGCAGCACGCGGTTTTTCATATGCTTTTGCGGAACGGTTTCAAAACCCCAGCTCGCCACGCCCTTGGTCATTTTGGCAAAGCCCGCAGGCATATGGAACAGCGGATTCCAGTCGCTTCCGCCCGCCTCTAGCAGTAGCACTTTTACAGACGCATCTTCGCTGAGGCGATTGGCGAGAACACAACCGGCAGGCCCGCCGCCAACGATGATATAATCGTAGTTCATCGCGCACTTCCCTTAAAGCTTCGCTATCGAAAGGCCGCCATCGGCATTGATCACCGATCCGGTGGCGAAGATGAAATTTCCGTCCGCAAGCCCGGCCACGATGGCGCCAACATCGCCCACTTCGCCCCAGCGCTTCATCGGCACCAGACCGCCTTCGATCAGCGCGTCGTAACGCTCGGAGACTTTGGCCGTCATATCGGTACGAATGATGCCGGGACGCACTTCGAACACACCAATCGGCGCCTCGGCCAGACGCAGCGCCAGCCCTTGCACGAAGGCGGTCAGCCCCGCCTTGCTGATGCAATAATCGAGCCTTTCCGGCGAACTCATCACCGATGAAACCGAACTGATCGTCACGATGCTGCGTGGAAAACGCACATCGGTTACCGCCAGCATGGCTTTCACTATCGCCTGCGTGAAAAACACTGTGCCGCGCAAATTGACCCCCATGATGGTGTCGAAATTTTCAGGCTTCAGCCCAAGAAAATCGCCGCGCTCGACCGACCCCATGCCCGCATTGTTGACGAGACAGTCGATGCTGCCAAACTCCTTCAGCACAGCGGCAATGGTCGCCTCATGCGTCTCGACGGCAGCCAGATCGCTTTTGAAGAAAGCCACCCTGCCGCCCATGCCGCGCAATTCGTGAATGACGGCCTCGTCGTCCTCAATATCGGTGATCACCAGATCAAAACCCTTTGCCGCCAGGGCGCGGGCAATGCCAAGCCCGATGCCGCGACGTCCGCCGGTTACCAGCGCCACAGGTCTTTGACGGTTCATGCCAGAACCTCCCGGTTCAAGTGGTCCGCCACGCGCAACGCCTGCGCGGCAATGGTCAGCGCCGGATTGACCGCCGCCGATGTCGGCAGGAACGATGCATCGACCACGTGGAGATTAAGGTGATCATAGGCACGGCACCAGGGATCAAGCGGCGCTGTCGCCGGATCGTTGCCGATGCGCACCGTCCCGCATTGATGCGACGGCGTGCGCCGGTCAAAGGCTCGCGACAGCACGACCGGAAAACCTGCTGCCCGCAGAGCGGATTTGAGCTTTTCCACCAGCATCAGATGCGCTTGCCAGTTGCTGCGCACCCAATGCAGGACAATGCGGTCGCCATCCACCGTCACGCGGCTTTCCGGCGACGGCAGATCTTCGCTCATGGCGTAGAAATCGATCGTGTGTCCGGCAACCCGGTTCAACAGCCATTCCGGCACTCGTGGCATACTGGATTTGAGGATCGCACCCGAGATGCGCCCCAGCAGTTGCACATTGCCGAGCGGCGGCCCGCCCGCCCCGTCCGACAGATAGTAATCGTTGAAGCCAAAGGTCTTCTGGTAGATGCTGTCATTACGATAGCGCGGATCGAAAGCGATTACGGCGCTCGCATTGTGGTTCATGAAATTGCGCCCCACCTGATCGGAGCGATTGGCCAGTCCTGACCTCAACAAGAGCGCCGCCGATTGCACCGCACCGGCGGACAGAATGACCAGCTTCGGGCGCAGGACCAGCGCCTCTCCGTTCTTCACATAATGCACGGTGGCAATGGTCTTGCCATCCGGCCCGGGTTCCAGCCGTGTCACCCGTGCGGAAGTTTCGAGCCGGACATTGGGATGCTTGAGGGCAACCGCGAGCGGACAGGTTTCCGCATCCATCTTGCCGTCATTGCTATTCGGATGCGCATCCCACGGCGTTTTGGCCTGTGCCAGCCAACGGTCGATATCGACCCCCAGCGGCAGCGATGCCGGATGCAATCCGGCTTGCTTCAACCGCGCCCGCACATCGGCAATGGCTGGTTCGTCGCGGATCGCCGGATAGGGATAAGACTTTGAATGATCTGGCTCGGTCGGATCACCGCCCAGTTCACCCCGCACCTGAAACAGCTGTTCGGCGCGGCTATACCACGGCTCCAGTTCTTCATAGGAAAAGGGCCAGGCGGGCGAGACGCCCTCCAGATGCGCCATTTCTGCAAAATCCTCGCGGCGGTAGCGGATCAGCACCGCGCCAAAGAATTTGGAATTGCCGCCGACATTGTAATAATTGCCGGGATTGAACGGCGTACCGTTCGTCTCGTACCAGAACTCTTTCGGACGAAAGAAGCCCTGTTGGAAAATAGCGCGCGGGTCACGGTTTTCCGGCCTGTCCGGCAAATGCTCCCCCGCCTCAAGGATGAGAATTTCGGCACCCGACGCAGCAAGACCGGCAGCCATCGTCGCGCCGCCGATACCCGATCCGATGATGACGATATCCGGCTGTCCTCCCAAAGCCGTCTCCTCCTATTTTGCCTGTGGCATCCACATGGCCGTCCGCGCACCGATATGCATGTTGAGCGTCTTGGTTTCGGTATAATCCTCAACCGCATGACGGCCCAGCTCACGGCCCAGACCCGACTGGCGATAGCCGCCGAAAGGCAGTTCCGGCGTGCCGTCCATGAAAGTGTTCATCCAGACTGTGCCAGCACGCACCTTGCGGCCGATGGTCATGCAGGTATCGAAATCGCGGCTCCACACGCCTGCCGAAAGACCGTAATCGACCGCATTGGCAATCGAGATTGCGTCATCCACGCTGTCGAAGGACAATACCGACAGAACCGGCCCGAACACTTCTTCACGCGCCACGGCCATGTCGGCCTTCACACCGGACAGAATGGTTGGCCCCATATATTGGCCGAGGCCGAGATCCAGAACTTCGCCGCCATGCGCCAGCGCCGCACCGGCCTTTCTGGCCTGATCGACATAGGCGCCAACCTTGCTCAGATGCTGCGGCGTGATAATCGCGCCCACCTGTGTGCTGACATCGAGCGGATCGCCGACAATGACCTTTTTCGACAGATCGGCGACGCGCTCGACAATCTCATCGACAATCGAGCGATGCACGATCAGCCGCGAACCGGCATTGCAGCATTCGCCCGCATTGAACCATGCGCCGAACACCGCCGCGTCGATGAAGGCATCCATATCCGCATCCGGGAACAGGATTTGCGGGTTCTTGCCGCCAAGCTCCAGCGACACTTTTTTCAGGGTCTGAGCGGCATTGGCCATGGTCAGCTTGCCGACGCCAGTGGAACCAGTAAAAGACACCATGTCCACATCCGAATGCGTGCTCATATGCTGGCCGACATCCGCACCCGTTCCGGTGACGATGTTGACGACGCCATCCGGCACGCCCGCCTCGGCCAGAATTTCACCGAGCACCAGCGTCGAGCCGGAGGTGAGTTCCGACGGCTTGACGACCGCTGTGCAGCCTGCAGCCAACGCGAAAGGAAGCTTCTGTCCGACGATCAGGAACGGAAAGTTCCACGGCGTGATAATGGAGACAACACCAATCGCCTCACGCAGCACGACACCCAAAGTACCATCGCCCAGCGTGTTATAGCTTTCGCCGTGCAGATCACGCGCAAGCGCTGCCGCGTAGCGCCAGATATCGACGGAACCGGCGATCTCGCCGCGCACCTGACTGATCGGCTTTCCAGCTTCAATCGCATCGAGATAGGCAAGCTCTTCGGCCCGCGCCTCGATCAGCTCGGCAGCCTTCAGCAGAACCAGCGAGCGCTGCGAAGCAGTCTTAGACGACCAGCGCCCGTCATCGAAAGCCTTGCGTGCGCTTGCTACGGCGCGCTCCACATCGGCCTTGTTACCCGCCGGATAACGGCTCACCGTGACACCATGGCCGGGGGCCACGCGCTCAATGGTCTGGCCGCTCTGGCTGCCCACCCATTTGCCATCGATCAGCATGGAGAATTCGCGGACGGCCAGTCCGGCCAGCGGTTGCGGCTTTACAATAACGCTCATCACCATTCTCCTTTAAAATTTGCTTCGCGCTTTTCGCTGAACGAGCGCACACCTTCCTTCAGATCGCCGGTCTTGGCGACAAGGATGGAACCCAGCGCCTCGACGGCGGTTCCGTTGTCCTCGCCATTGGCGACGGACAGCATCAGTTTGGAAATTTCCAGTGCAGCCGGTCCGCGTTGTGCCACCCGCGCCGCATAATCCTGCGCCGCCTGCAAGGCTGCGCCCGTTTCCACAACGGCATCGACCAACCCGTGCGAGAGCGCTTCCTCAGCCGTGAACATCTCGCCGCCCAGCACCATGCGCCGCACGATCTGCGCGCCGAAGCGGTGTACAAGACGCTGCGTGCCCGACCAGCCGGGGATCATGCCCAGCGATGTTTCCGGCAGACCGATCTTCGCCTGTTTTTCGACAATGCGGATATCGGCGGCGCCTGCCAGTTCCAGACCGCCGCCCAAAGCATGGCCGTTCATCGCCGCGATCAGCGGCACACGCAAAGTCGCAAGCCGCTCGAACACCCGATGACCATAGCGCACCCAGGCATGGCCGAATTCCTGCGGTTCCATGCCGCCCCAGGCCTTGATGTCGCCGCCTGCTGAAAAGGCTTTTCCCTCGCCGGTCAGGATCGCAACGCGCACGCTGCGATCGGCCTCCACACGGTCGCAGGCGGCAGAGAGTTCCTGCAAAAGCTCAATATCAAACGCATTGAGCTTTTCGGGCCGCCTGATGGTCATGACCGCGATGTGGTTCTCGGTCGAAATTTCTATCCGATCAGCCATGTCACGCCTCCAGCTTTCGCGCCGGTTTTTGCGGCAATTCAAGTCCAATTGGCTCCTCGCGGAACAGCGCTTCATCCATGGTCTTGAGCTGGTCGGAAACGATCAGCGGAAATTCGGATTGATCTAGAATATGCGCCTGCAAATCGACACCCGGCGCAATCTCGGTGAGCACGATACCTTCCGGCGTCAGCTTCATCACCGCCCGTTCGGTGACGTAGGTAATGTCCTGTCCCTGCGCGACGCTGCGGGGGCCTGAGAAGGTGACATGCTCGACCTCATTGACCAGTTTTTTGAGCTTGCCTTCTTTTTCGATCACCAGCTTACCGTCAGCGACCGACAATTTCGCACCCGCATTGAACATGCCGGAAAAGACGATCTTCCTGGCGCGTGCGGTAATGTCGACAAAGCCGCCCGCTCCCGCCGTGACATGCGGACGGAATGAAAGTTTCGACACATTGACCGAACCGTCGCGCCCGATCTCAAGGAACGAGAGCAGCGAGGCATCAAAACCGGCACCCTGAAAATAGGTGAACTGATAGGGTGACGGCATATAGGCATCGGCATTGGACGCGCAGCCGAAAGCGAAGTCCAGAAGCGGCACGCCGCCGACAGCACCCTGCTCGATCACCCAGGTCACGGCACCGTGCAGGCCTTCTTCCAGCAAAATGCGTGGCACATTGGCGGAAATGCCGAAGCCGAGATTGACCGCGCTGCCCGCCTGCAATTCCTGCGCGACACGCCGTGCAATCGCTTTTTGAATATTGAATTCGGCGAGACGGAATGTATCCAGCGGGCGGAAAATCTCGCCCGAAATCGC
This sequence comes from Ochrobactrum sp. C6C9, assembly GCF_022627935.1. Classification (NCBI taxonomy): domain Bacteria; kingdom Pseudomonadati; phylum Pseudomonadota; class Alphaproteobacteria; order Hyphomicrobiales; family Brucellaceae; genus Ochrobactrum; species Ochrobactrum sp. C6C9. Next base: position 78,222 of record NZ_JABXGB010000001.1, read on the forward strand.
CGGGTCGTAGAGCGTCTGCGTGGTCTGCTTCTGGTCGGGATCGACAACGATATAATCGACCAGAACGCCCGGCACGCGAACGTCATGCGGCTTCAGCGTGCCTTCCTTGGCGATGCGCTTCACCTGCGCAATGACGATGCCGCCATTGTTGCGCGCGGCCAGCGCCTGATCGAGACCGCCGAGATAAGCGCCTTCATGCTCATAGGTGAGGTTGCCGCGTTCATCCGCCGTCGTCGCGCGAATGATCGCCACCTGCGGGATGATGGCCGGAAAATAGAGCCAGTCCTCGCCTTCGAAGCTGACATGTTTCACCACCGGCTCTTGTGTAGCCTTGTCATTCATCGCCGTACCCTGACGCTTGGGATCGACGAATGTATCGAGCCCTACCTTGGTCAGCACGCCGGGGCGCTTGGCCGCCGCTTCACGGTGCATGTCGAACAAAATGCCGGATGGGACATTATAGGCCGGAATCTCATTATTGGTGATCATCTGCCAGATCAGCGGCGGTTCGGCACTCGACGGGCCGGACGGATAGGAACCTCCGATGATCTTCTTCAACAAACCGGGCTTGGCGATGTAATCGACGCCCTTGATGCCGCTCATATCGCCTGCCGCAATTGGGTGCAGCGTGGTGATGTTCTTCGGGTGGCCCGTCTCGTCGAACCGCTCGCCAATCGCTTTCAGCGTCAGGTCGGGACAGCCAAGACCGCTTGATGAGGAGACCGAAACGACAGCATTGTCGGGGATGAGTGCAGCCGCTTCCGCAGCCGAAATATGCTTGTTCATGGTGTTCAGAGTCCAGATTGAACGGCGGTTGCCTTGCCAGTCTTGGCGGCTTCCGCGACCGCAAGCCCGGTGGCGAGCGACCAGATGCCGTCTTCGAGTGTTGCAGAAGGCTGGCCCTTGCCCGCAATCGCGTTGTGGAATGCCTGCAAGGCGGTTTCGTAGAGATTTTTCTGGTCGAGCGGCAATTCGTGCTCACCGTTTTGATCACGCAGCAGCACGGTGCCGACCGGCTTTTGCGTCATCACATTGCGCGCCACCAGCGAGCCTTCGCTGCCATGCACTTCAAAGCCCGTTTCGGCATATTTGGCGGTGAAAGCATCGTGGAACTGGGCAATCGCGCCGGAGGAGAAGCGCAGCACACCCATCACACCGTCTTCCAGACCATCGCCGCTGAGGCCCCCCTGCTGGCTGAAAGCCAAGGCTTCGACCGGGTTTTCGCCCAGCACAAAACGCAGCGTGTCCGCGTCGTGCACGGTGATATCGAGGATGACGCCGCCACCGGCATCTGGTCGTTGAATGCGCCAGCCCTGCAAATGCGGCGGCAGGTAAACCGCATGGAAAACCCGCGCCCCAAGCACCTTGCCGATCCTGCCTTGGGCGATGGCGTCGCGCATAGCGCGGTGGCTTGCAGCATTGCGCAGATGATGGTTGGTGCCAGCCACAACGCCTGCCTCGCGCACGGCCTTCAACATGGCATGGGCATCGCCAAGGGTCAGCGCCAGCGGCTTTTCGCACAGAATGTGCTTGCCGGCCTTTGCTGCGGCAATCGCCTGATCTCGATGCAGTTCATTGGTGGTGGAGATATAGACCGCTTCGATTTCCGGATCGGCAAGCAGCGCATCAAGGCTTGTCACCGAGCGGGCAATCCCGTTTTCGCGCGCATAGGTTTCGCCGCGCGCGGCATTGGTGCTGTAAACCGAAACGACTTCGCCGCCGGTCGCGCGAATGGCTCCGATCACCCATTCCTTCGCAATCGTGCTTGCGCCTATAAGGCCCCACTTTGCCATTGGTGTTTCTCCTCCTTTTTGGTCTGCGCGCCACAGCTTGCGCGCACCGCAAGACGCACCGCCAAACGCTGCGCCTCCGCCTCCACCCGTTCCGAGTTGATCTGCTTCAACAGAAGCTGTGCCGCCCGTTCGCCCATCCCCTGCGGATCGACCGACACCGTTGTTAATGCGGGCACCGCCGTCTTTGCTTCGATCACATCGTCAAAGCCGACCACGCCGAAATCGCGACCCGGTTCCAGATGCGCGGCGCGCAGGCCGTCACAAACACCAAACGCCACCGCATCGTTGAAACACACCGTGGCCGTTGGTTTTGCGCCGTGCAGCAACATGCGCTCGACTGCTTCCACACCACCTGCCCGCGACGGCGCCGATGTGAAGATCAGCGCCTCGTCAAAGGCGAGACCCGCCTGCTCCAGACCAGCGCGATATCCGGAAACACGCTCCGAAAACACCGCGGTATCCGCATAGCCGCCCATGAAGGCGATGTTCCTGTGACCCAGACCAACCAGATGCTCGACGGCCTTCGCGACACCGCCGCGATTGTCGGACAGAATGGACGAAACACCGGAACCCGGCACATCGCGCACCATCTGCACGACCGGCAGGCCGCTTTTCGCCAGCGGCTTCAGATCGCCTGATTCCGTACCGCGTGCTGGTGAAACGATCAGCCCGGCAATGCCATGTTCGCGCATAGAGGCGATCACCTCGCGCTGGCGGTCGATGCTTTCGCCGGTATTGGCCAAAAACTGCACATAGCCCGCCGACTGCATCACGCGGTCTATGCCCACCGCCAGTTCAGCGAAAAAACTGTTGGTCAGATCATTGACGACCAGCCCGATGATCTTCGACTTCGCCTGACGCAGATTTGCGGCGCTGCGGTTATAGACATAACCGAGCTTTTCGATTGCCGCCTGTACCTTGACCCGCGTTTCAGCGTGAACCAGCGGACTGTCACGCAGCACGAGCGACACGGTCGATTTGGACACGCCTGCCTCGCGTGCAATATCGATGACCGTAACGCTGCTCTTGTTCATGGCTTTCCTCGACTTCTGCCGCTAAGTTAATTGGAACGTTCCAAAATTGTCAATTAGATAAATTTAGCCGTAATATTGCCATGATATCGCCTTGTTGTTTGGCCTTTTTTAGGCGGAATTCTCAAAAGACTGGGCTATATCTGTTTGAAATAGGCTTATTCCTTGCCATTTGGAACGTTCTAAATTATCAAGACTGAGGTTCATGGGAGGACGATGATGGGCGTTGCATTCGACACTATGCTGACCTTGCCGAAGGCCGGTGGAACCCTGCTTTCCTATCGGCTTGTCGGAACGCCGACCGAAAGACCGTCCGCTCCCCCGCAATTCAATCGCATCGCCTATGCGGCAGCGCATGTTGTCTCCGACCCGCGAAAAGATACGACGCCCTGGAACAATCCCGCGCTCGACTGGGATGCGACCATGGCTTTTCGTCATCATCTCTGGAGGCTCGGTTTCAGGATCGCCGAAGCGATGGACACATCGCAGCGCGGCATGGGCCTCAACTGGGCGGGCGCGCAGGAGCTGATCCGCCGCTCGCTGGCTGAAAGCAAGACCGTAGCGGGGACCGATCTCGCCTGCGGTGCTGGCACCGACCATCTCGATCCGGCGGATGCCAAGAGCCTTGATGACATCATCAAGGCCTACGAAACACAGGCTGGTTTCATCGAGAAACACGGCGGGCGCTTCATCCTGATGGCAAGCCGCGCCCTTGCCCGTATCGCCCGCTCGCCCGACGACTATGCGAAGGTTTATGGACACATTCTCTCCAATGCCCGCGAGAAAGTCGTGCTGCACTGGCTGGGCGACATGTTCGATCCGCAGCTTATGGGCTACTGGGGAGCCTCGAATTTCGATGATGCGCTGGATACGGTCATCGGCATTATCGAGGCCAACCGCGACAAGGTGGAAGGCATCAAGATTTCGCTGCTGGAAGAGCGCTACGAACTGGCCCTGCGCGACCGGTTGCTGGAGGGCATACTCTGTTTCACAGGCGATGATTTCAACTATGCGCCGCTGATCGAAGGCGACGGCAACCGGCACAGCCATGCCCTGCTCGGCATTTTCGATGCGGTGGCGCCACAGGCCTCCAGCGCATTGGCAGCGCTTGCCAAAGGCGACAGCGCCCGTTTCCGCGCCATCATCGAGCCGACCGTGCCGCTATCGCGCAAGATTTTCGAAGCGCCGACCCAGTATTACAAGGCGGGCATTGTATTTCTCGCCTGGCTCAATGGCCACCAGACGCATTTCACCATGCCAGCCGGAATGCAGTCGGCGCGCGGCATTGTCCATTATGCCGACATTTTTCAGCTGGCCGACAAGGCCAACGTCCTCGACAGGCCGGAGCTTGCCGTGAAACGCATGAAGTCGCTTTTGGAAACCCATGGGGTGGAACAAAGCTGACAGCCGCTTCATCAAGCAACCCGCATTCCCCCGTGCAATCTTGTCTGGTTTCCGTGCTGATTGATTTCGGCTATCAACTTGATTAAGCAATCAACAGCATAGAAACCAATTAGGGGAGATTTTCATGCGTTCTGTACTTCTGGCATTGCTGGCCGCAACGGCCATTGCCACTTCGGCCCAGGCAAAAGACGTTACCGTCGCCGTGACCGCCATCGTCGAACATCCGGCGCTCGACGCCGCCCGTGACGGCGTCAAGGATGCTCTGGCCGAAGCCGGTTTCAAGGAAGGCGAAAATCTCAAATTCGTCTATCAGTCCGCACAGGGCAACCCGGCAACCGCCGCACAGATCGCACGTCAGTTCGTCGGCGAAGGCCCGGATGTGATCGTTCCGATTTCCACTCCGTCGGCCCAAGCCGTGGTTTCTTCCACGCGCGACATTCCGGTCGTGTTCACCGCCGTATCCGATCCGGTCGGCGCACAGCTCGTCAAGAGCATGGAAAAGCCGGGCGGCAATGTAACTGGCCTCTCCGACATGTCGCCGGTGGCCGAACATATCAAGCTCATCAAGGAAGTGATGCCGAACATCAAGAAGCTCGGCTATCTCTATAATTCCGGCGAAACCAACTCGGTCTCGCTTCTAGCTGCGCTGAAGGAAGCTGCTGCTGCTGACGGCATCGAAATCGTTGAATCCGCCGCCACCAAGTCGGCTGAAGTCAAGGGCGCTGCGCAGGCTCTCGTCGGCCGCGCCGATGCCATGTATGTGCCGACCGACAACACCATTGTTTCGGCTCTCGAAAGCGCTGTCGGCGTTGCCGAGGAAAGCAAGCTGCCGCTCTTTACCGCCGATACGGATTCCGTGAAGCGCGGTGCGATGGCGGCACTCGGCTTCAACTATTACGACGTCGGCAAGCAGACCGGCGCTGTGGTTGCACGCATCCTGAAGGGCGAAAAGCCGGGCGACATTTCAGTTGAAATCGCCAAGGGCACTGATCTCGTCATCAATCTTGGCGCCGCCAAGAAGATGGGCGTGGAAATCCCGAAGGCCGTGATCGACCGCGCTACCAGCAAGATCGACTGATCATCGATCAGACCGCAGAAAAAGAGGGCGAGAGTGAAAACTCTCGCCCTTCTTCTTTTTGGACAAAGGCCAAAGGAGTTCCAAACAATACCCAAGGTGAGGCAATACCGCACGAATGTTGCGTGAGCCGCACATAAAGCCGCATTTGCGGGCCTTTGGCGCGGTTTGGGCTTGCGCTCGGGATTACGAGAGTTGTAATCCCACTGGAATAATAACGGGAACAAATGATCTAGCCGGGAAACGATCCGTACGGGCCTCGCCCGCCGGATACACTCAAACCAAAACCGGTCGCGATTGGTGAAAGCCTTTTGGGCAATCGGAGGCACGAAGCCTCGATGCCCGCAGGCTTGCGGATGGTCTTATGCCGGAAAACCGGCTTCATCCTTGCCGATTGCGGCAAAGTACAAGGAATGTCGTTGTGAGTCAGATCGCCTTCTGGGGTGCGGTCGAATTAGGCCTCGTTTTCGCGTTTGTCGCCATTGGCGTCTATCTGGCGTTTCGCGTCCTCGACTTTCCCGACTTGACGGTAGACGGTTCATTCCCGCTCGGTGCAGCTGTAACCGGCGTTCTGATCCTCGCAGGCCTCAACCCATGGCTCGCCGCCGCAATCGCCATGGTTGCTGGCGCGATAGCCGGTCTCGTGACCGCCACGCTGAATGTCCGCTTCAAGATTCTCAATCTGCTCGCTTCCATTCTGACGATGATCGCGCTGTTTTCGGTGAACCTGCGTGTGATGGGTCGGCCGAATATCGCGCTCATCAATCAGGACACGATGCTCAGCCCCTTCTTCGGCCACGGTATCCCGGAATATTACGTTCGCCCGGCTTTTCTTTTCGTGCTGGTGGCCATCGCGGTCTTCATCGTCTGGCGCTTTCTGGAAAGCGATATGGGCCTTGCCATGCGTGCGACCGGCGCCAATCCGAAAATGGCGCGCGCGCAAGGCGTACAGACGGATCGCCAGATCTATATCGGCATGGCGCTGTCCAACGCGCTCGTCGCGCTTGGCGGGTCGCTTTTCGCCCAGACGAACGGTTTTGCGGACGTCACCTCGGGCGTTGGTACCATCGTCGTTGGTCTCGCAGCGGTCATCATCGGTGAAACCATCCTGCGCACGCGCAACCTGCTGGTGATCCTGATCGGTTGCGTGCTCGGCTCCGTCATCTACCGCATCGCCATCCAGCTTGCACTTTCGAACGGCAACACATTCGGCCTGCAGGCGTCCGATCTCAACATCGCCACCGCGCTTCTCGTTACATTCGCCCTGATATTGCCGCGCATGCGCCGCGGGGGAGCATCCGCATGATCGAAGTATCCAATCTCGATGTCGTCTTCGGTCGCGGCACCCCGCTGGAAAAGCAGGTTCTGAACAAAATCAACCTGACCATGGATCGCGGTTCCTTTGTCACCGTTATCGGCTCGAATGGCGCTGGCAAATCCACCCTTCTCGGTGTGCTTGCGGGCGATGTCATCCCGACCGGCGGCAAGGTGGTGATCAGTGGCAAGGATGTGACCCGCAAATCCACCGCCGAACGCGCCGGTCTCGTCGCACGCGTGTTTCAGGACCCGCTGGCTGGCAGCTGCGGCACCCTGACCATTGAGGAAAACCTCGCGCTTGCCGCATCGCGTGGCAAGAAGCGCGGCTTCACCCATGCGCTGAATTCCAATCGTCGCGAATGGTTTCGCGAGCGCGTGGCGAGCCTCAATCTCGGCCTTGAAAACCGGATGCAGGACCGCATGGAGCTTCTCTCCGGCGGGCAGCGTCAGGCGCTTTCGCTGATCATGGCAACGCTGGCCGGTTCGGAAGTTCTGCTTCTCGACGAACATACCGCAGCGCTCGATCCGGGCATGGCTGAATTCGTCATGGAACTGACCCGTACGCTCATCACCGAAAACAAGCTGACGGCGCTGATGGTCACCCATTCCATGCGTCAGGCGCTCGACTATGGTGACCGCACCATCATGCTGCATGGCGGCAAGATTCTGCTCGATGTTACCGGCGACAAGCGCAAGACGCTGGGCGTGGAAGACCTGATCGAGATGTTCCGCAAGGTGCGCGGCCAGACGCTCGACGACGATGCCCTGCTGATCGAATAATAGTCCACTATTCGCTTTTCACAGCCGTCGTTCATCCCGTGACCGGCGGCTGTTTTGTTTCTGGCCGAAATGTTCTAAGAACCCACTATGGCCCAGAAAAAAGCAAATGAAGTCGATGGTTTCCTGAGCAGACCGAGCAGCTCATTTCCGGTCGTGCTTCTTTATGGCCCGGATAAAGGGCTGGTGAGTGAGCGAGCGCGCCGCTATGCCGAGGCGACAAAGCTGCCGCTCGACGATCCCTTTGCCGTCATTCGCATGGAAGCCGACGAGATCGACGCAGATCCTTCGAAGCTCGCCGATGAAGCGCGTACTATTTCGATGTTCGGTGGCATCCGCTTGATCTGGATCAAGAACGCCGCCGGGCAGAAGAAACTCGCCGATGCGGTCAAGCTCTTGGCAACCGAACCGCCGCATGAAACCTTCATCCTTGTGGAAGCCGGTGATCTGAAGAAGGGCGCAGGGTTGCGCAGTGCCGTCGAGAACGCCTCAGCGGGCATGGCGCTGCCCTGCTATACGGACGATGCGCGCGGCATCGATGGTGTCATCGATGATGTGCTGGCCGAATGGAAGCTGCAGATCACCCTCGATGGACGTCAGCTGCTTCGCGCCAGCCTTGGCGGCGACCGCCTTGCCACCCGCGGCGAACTGGAAAAGCTCTGCCTCTATGCGCGCGGCAAGGAACGCATCGACATTGACGATGTGCGCGAAGCGGTGGGCGATGTTGCAGGCCTGTCGACAGAAGAGGTCGTGGATGCAGTCATTGCCGGTGATTTGCAGCGATTTGAAATCACATTCGACCGTGTCGTGAAATCCGGCACAGCGCCTTTTCTGGTGCTGAACACAGCCATGCGGCAATTCCAGCAGATACAGGGCCTGCGCTATATTATGGATAGCGAACGCAAAAGCGCGTCCGTTGTCGTGGCGAGTGCAAGGCCACCCATCTTCTTCAATCGTAAAAGGCTGATCGAAACAGCTGTCGGACGCTGGAGCGGCGAAAGCCTTTCACGCGTTTTGGAGCGTCTCCAGCGTGCCGTGCTGGAAAGTCGTCAGAATTCCGCGCTTGCCATTCCGATCATCCGCCAATGCCTGATGGCCATCGGTGTGGAAGCTATGCGCAACGCTCGGCGCTAACTGCCTGCTCGTGAAACAATCCGCAAATAAAAACCCCGGTATGGATACCGGGGTTCTTGTATTCCACAAACGAACAAATCAGCTTTGAAGGCGGCGGCAGATTTCATCGAGTTGCTCCAGAGAGCTGTAGCGGATTTTCACCTCGCCGCCCCGGTCCCGATGGTTGATCTCGACCTTCATGCCGGTCACATCGGAAAGCAGCTTTTCCAGCGCCTTGGTGTCGGCATCTTTCTCCACCGGCGCAGCTTTGCCCGGTTTCGGTTCCGCCCCGCCCCGCGCTTCGGCCTGCGCAAGAGCTTCCACCTGACGGACGGACAAGCCTTCCTTGACAATCCGCTCTGCCAGAACCGTCGGATTGTCCATCGTGATGAGACTGCGCGCATGTCCGGCAGACAGCGCGCCATCAACGATAAAGTCCTGAACCGGTTGCGGCAGCTTGAGAAGGCGCAACGTATTGGCCACATGGCTACGGCTCTTGCCGATCACCTGCGCCAAATCGTTCTGTGTATACTCATGATTATCGATAAGCTGTTGATATCCCAACGCTTCTTCGACTGCGTTCAGGTCTGCGCGCTGAACGTTTTCAATGATCGCTATCTCAAGAGCGACGCGATCATCCACATCGCGGACGATAACGGGGATCGTATCGACGCCTGCGCGCTGCGATGCGCGCCAGCGGCGTTCGCCGGCGATAAGCTCGAAATGATCCGGCTGACCGGGCGCGGGACGCACCACGATTGGCTGAACAACACCATGTTCCTTGATCGACTGGGCCAGATCTTCGAGTTCTGCTTCCGCGAACATGCGTCGCGGATTGCGCGGATTGCGCGTGACGAACTCGATGGGCACATTACGTTCAATCGGAACTGGCGTTTTGCGCTCCTCGACCGGACGGTCGATCTCACCAATCAGGGCGGCCAGTCCGCGGCCAAGGCGCTTCTTTGAAGGATCGTCGTTCATCGTTCGGCAAATTCCTGCAATTGTTACGTAGTCGAATCGATAGGCTTGCTATGCGGCTTTCAGCTGCCGCTCGCGCTGGATAACTTCCGACGCAAGCTGCAAATAGGCCTGACTTCCCGCGCATTTCAAATCATAGAGAATGGCCGGCTTGCCATGGGATGGGGCTTCCGATACGCGCACATTGCGCGGAATGACAGTGCGATAGACCTTTTCGCCCATGAAGGCGCGGACATCATCCACCACCTGGGAAGCCAGATTGTTGCGGCTATCGAACATCGTCAGCACGATGCCCTGGATGGAAAGCTCGGCATTGATGGTCGAGCGCACCTGATCGACCGTCTGCAACAGTTGGCTCAAGCCTTCCAGCGCGAAGAACTCGCACTGCAACGGCACAAGCACGGAATCCGCAGCGGCCATGGCATTCAGCGTCAACAGGTTCAATGATGGCGGGCAATCCACCAGAACATAGGAAAACCGTTCGGAAACACTGGAATCGAAGCGTAGAGAATCGCGCAGACGGCGCGTACGGTCTGCGGATTGTGCGATTTCCATCTCGATACCCAACAGATCGAGCGTCGAAGGCACGATAAAAAGATTGGGCACATCGGTCTGCATCGCAGCTTCCGGCACTGACGCCTCTTGCGTCAGCACGTCATAAGAAGACAGCGGACGGTTGCGACGGTCAATCCCCAACCCCGTGCTGGCATTACCCTGCGGATCGAGATCAACGATGAGAACCGTTTCGCCTATTGCCGCCAATGCCGTGGCCAGATTGATCGCCGTCGTGGTTTTACCCACGCCGCCTTTCTGGTTTGCAATGGTTATGATCCTGGACATCTTGTTCATTACCGTCGCCCTGCCGCTTTCCAGATCTGCCAAATTCTCGGATTCAATTTGCTTTGCGTCGCAAGTTGCTGATTTCGAGGATGACCGAAGTCTGATCGATAGCACTTTGATGTTTTACCAGATCGAAATCCCAACCGACACGGCTTTCATCGATTTCCCTCTGGTAATCCCGACCTTTTTGGAAAAGCGCCTTGGCGCCGTTGACGAGCCAGGGCTCCGTCAAACCGAAAAGATCATTCAATGAGGCGAGCGCGCGGGCGGTAACAACGTCCGGCGTTTCGATTTTTTCCCACATCGACTCGATGCGAGCCGCATGAATATGGGCGGGAACATTCAAATGTCCGGCAGCGGTACGCAGAAAAGCAGCCTTTTTGCCCGCACTTTCCACCAGATCAATACGGCTATCAGGCTGATCCGCCAGATAGCAGGCCGTGACGATGCCGGGAAATCCGCCCCCGGAACCGATATCGAGCCAGCGTTTAGCGTTTGGCGCTAGCGGGAAAACCTGCGCGCTATCGAGAATATGACGGCTCCAAAGGTCCGCCAATGTCGATGGAGAGGCCAGATTGATCGCTTTTGACCATTTTCGGAACAGCTCTTCGAATTCAATCAGGCGATCCGCTGTTTCACGTGAAACAGTGGGATTGATCCGGCGAAGGCTTTCATAACGACGATCCGCACTCATAATAGCACTCACGCCGCGCCCTTCCCTTCCGCCAGTTCCGTGGCAACCTGTCGGCGCGAGCCATGCTTCTTGATTTGTGCGATCAACAGCGCCAAAGCAGCTGGTGTCATCCCGTCGACGCGTTGCGCTTCGGCAATCGTTTCCGGTTTACGCTGCTTGAGCTTATGCTTCAACTCATTGGACAAGCCCGAAATCGCGTCGATATCCAGACCAGCGGGAATCAACAAACGCTCTTCGCGTTCCATGACAGCGATATCCGTCTGCTGACGTTCCATATAGACCGCATATTGCGCTTCAATTTCCAGCGCTTCGCGCGTGAACGGATCTATTGAGCCCAGTTCAGGCCAGATTGGATTCAACCGCGTCAGGTCAATATCGGGATAAGACAGCAGATCATAAGCCGAGCGGCGAACACCGTCGTGATTGAGATGCAGATCATATCGGCTCGCAAGATTTGGCGTAATCGACAGCGATTGTGTCAATTCACGTGCGTTTGACAATGCTTCCTGACGTTCATCAAACCGCTTCTTGCGCTCTGCGCCCAATATACCGAGACGATCTGCCAGCGGCGTCAAACGTTGATCAGCATTATCCGCACGCAAAGAAAGACGGAATTCCGCGCGTGATGTGAACATGCGGTAAGGTTCACTGACACCGCGAGATGTGAGGTCGTCCACCATCACGCCAATATAGGCTTCAGTGCGCTGAATGATGATCGGCTCATCGCCCCCTGCCCGCCGCGCAGCATTCAAGCCGGCCAGAAGACCTTGGGCGCCCGCTTCCTCATATCCTGTCGTGCCATTGATCTGGCCAGCCAGGAACAGACCATTGACGCGCCGCGTTTCCAGACTGCGCTTCAGCTCGCGCGGATCGATGAAGTCATACTCGATTGCATAACCCGGCTGAAGCATTACTGCCTTCTCAAGACCGGGTATGGTCTTCAGGATTTCAAGCTGCACATCCTCCGGCAAAGAGGTCGAAATACCATTCGGATAGATGGTATCGTCATCCAGACCTTCCGGCTCCAGGAATATCTGGTGGCCATCGCGATCCCCGAACTTGACGATCTTGTCTTCAACCGAAGGGCAATAGCGCGGGCCGATACCTTCAATCGAGCCGGAATACATGGCCGAGCGATGCAGATTGGCGCGAATAATCGCGTGGGTTTCCGGCGTCGTGCGCGTAATACCGCAATCGATCTGCGGTATCGTAATGCGATCCGTCATCAAAGAAAACGGGACCGGGTTCTCATCGGCAGACTGGGTTTCGAGGCTTTCCCAATCGATAGTCCGTCCATCAAGACGCGGTGGCGTGCCGGTTTTGAGGCGCCCCAATGCAAAGCCAAGCGTCTTCAAAGTATCCGAAAGCCCAAGTGCCGGATTCTCACCCATGCGCCCAGCCGGTATCTTCTTCTCGCCGATGTGAATGAGGCCGTTCAAAAATGTGCCCGTCGTCAGCACTACTGCGGCGCAGTTCAGCAGCCGACCATCTGACAACACGACACCAGTGATGTTACCATTCTCGGTTTTGATATCGAAGGCACCACCTTCAACGACCGTCAAATTCTCTTGCGCACCAATTATTTCCTGCATCGCAAGACGATACAGTTTGCGATCAGCTTGAGTACGAGGGCCGCGAACGGCTGGTCCCTTGCGTCGGTTCAGCAAGCGGAACTGGATGCCTGCCTTATCGGCAACGCGACCCATCAAACCGTCCAGCGCATCAATCTCGCGGACAAGATGCCCCTTGCCCAAACCACCAATGGCAGGATTACAGGACATAACGCCAACGGTATCAAAGCGATGTGTCACCAATGCCGCGCGTGCGCCAGCGCGCGCGGCAGCCGACGCAGCTTCGCAGCCCGCATGACCGCCACCGACAACAATAACATCGAAGACTGTAGACTCAGCCGAACTCATTTCTCGCATCCCTGGATTAAGAGACAGCTTTTGCCATGAATGCGTTTGAAACGGAAGGATAAAAGCGTGACAGGCGATCAATTAAAAGCGTTCGAGATCGCTGACTCATGAAGATCAGATGGAGTCAACCGGCATCAGCGGATTCCACAGATGTTTCACGTGAAACATTCCACGAGCTTTATCGGTGCTTCGCGAGGCAATGTTTCACGTGAATCACTTGCCAATGCAGAACTGCGAAAAGATCACATCCAGAATTTCTTCGACATCCACATCGCCTGTGATACGTCCCAGATATTGCGAGGCTCGGCGCATGTTCTCGGCACGCAGTTCCAGCGGAAGATCATCCCGGCTGGCAGCGATTTCGATCTCGCTCAGTGTCGAGCGGAGCAAATTTATATGGCGCTGTCGTGTGGGAACAGCATCATTGATCTGACCAATGCGTTCTTCGGCAAACGTCAGGAGTTTGGCTAGAAGCTCTTCCAATCCTGAACCGTCTTTGATGGAGATTTGAAATGTCCATTGTTCGGTTTGGGCACCAGTCAGATCGGCCTTTGTTCCAATCCGCCAAATCTCGGCATCGGCTTCGTCCAGCGCCACGTCAATCGGATCGCTCATATCTTCAAGCAGAAGAATAAGGTCTGCTTCCGACGCTCTTTCACGAGCTCTCTCAATGCCGATTTTTTCCACCACACTTTCGGTCTCGCGTAGCCCCGCCGTATCGGTGACATAAACCGGGATGCCATTGAGATCGAGTTTGACTTCCAGAAGGTCGCGCGTGGTGCCCGCTTCATCGGAAATGATGGCCACTTCACGCCCGGCGAGAAAATTCAACAGGCTCGATTTACCGGCATTTGGAGCGCCAGCAATTACCACATGCAATCCGTCGCGAAGCATGGCTGCGCGTTTGCCGCTGGCAATGTGCAGCTCAATTTCCTTATGCAGCGCTTGCAAAGATCGCCATACCTGATCAGAAACAGAACCCGGCACATCGCTTTCATCCGCAAAGTCGAGTTCGGCTTCAATGAAGGCACGCGCACGGACAAGCCGTTGTCGCCATTCCGTATAGAGTTGACGTTGCGCGCCGGAAGCGACCTGCAAGGCAAGGCGTCGTTGGCCTTCGGTCTCTGCGGCAATCAGATCGGCGAGACCTTCGGCAATTGTCAGGTCCATCTTTCCGTTGGTAAAGGCCCGACGCGTAAATTCGCCCGCTTCTGCAATGCGGCATCCGGCAAGTTCACTCAGTTCCTGCAACAGCTTTTCTACGACGGCGATACCGCCATGAAGATGAAATTCAACGCAGTCTTCGCCGGTAAAACTATGCGGTCCAGGGAAAAAGAGCGCCAATCCGCGATCGATCGCATCTCCATTTCGGGAACGGAATGTCTTATAGGCCGCATAGCGCGGTTTGATTTCGCCGCCGATAATCGTTTCGATAATGAATCGAACTTTGGGGCCGGACGCACGCACGACAGCAACACCGGACGGGAGCCTTCCACTGGACAGTGCGAAAATCGTATCGTGATGCACGGCGGTGTCGTTCATTGCGTTTCCTGACCTATATCAATCTTGCCAAGAGGATTGAAATTAAGCTCAGTGCATATTCATTCAAACGCTGAAAGGGAAGCCTCATGACGGATATCAGCAGAAACAGGCTGTCTGCGGAACCCAGTGCCTATCTGCGCCAACATGCGGACAACCCGGTTCACTGGCAGCCCTGGGGAAAGGAAGCCCTCGACGCAGCGCGGGAATTGAACCGCCCTATCCTGCTTTCAATCGGCTATGCCGCCTGTCACTGGTGTCATGTCATGGCCCACGAGTCTTTTGAAGATGCCGATGTTGCAGCAGTCATGAACGACCTGTTCGTCAATGTGAAGGTAGACCGCGAGGAGCGACCGGATATCGACCAGATCTATATGGCAGCGCTTGGCGCCATGGGACAGCAGGGCGGCTGGCCCTTGACCATGTTTCTGCGCCCTGACGGCAAGCCGTTCTGGGGCGGCACCTATTTTCCGCGACATGCGCGCTACAACATGCCGGGCTTTGTCGACGTACTGAACGCGGTGAATGGTCTCTGGCAGGGAAATAAAGAAAAAATTAAACATAATGCCGAAGCGGTCTTCAATCATTTGGAAGGCAGGCTCGCTGCGCAGAGCGAAGGTAGCCAGAACGAAGTTTCCCGTTTCGATGCGATCGCCACACGGATCGCGACCATGTTCGATCCCGTCCGGGGTGGTATTGACGGCGCTCCGAAATTTCCCAATGCCCCTTTCATGGACGCTCTGTGGCTATCCTGGCTTTATAATCGCGACAGCGATAGCAGGGACAAGTTTATCCACTCGCTAAAAACCATGCTGCAAGGTGGCATTTACGACCATCTCGGCGGTGGTCTTTGTCGCTACAGCACGGATGCGGACTGGCTGGTGCCACATTTTGAAAAGATGCTCTACGACAATGCCCAACTGATCCGTCACGCTAATTATGCCTATGCGGAAACCAAGGATGACTTGTTCCGTAACCGAATCGAAGAAACTATCGATTGGCTGGTTCGTGAAATGCGCCTGCCGGACGGCAGTTTCACATCCAGTCTGGATGCCGACAGCGAAGGCGAGGAAGGAAGATTCTACGTCTGGAGCGAAGCAGAGATCGACCGCGTTCTGGGAGGAGACAGCGCAGCTTTCAAGACCTTCTATGGCGTTACACCGAGTGGCAACTGGGAAGGCCATACTATTCTGAACCGCCTGCATGACGTCGATGGTGGAGGGTCGGTTCCGCCGTTGATACGGGATGCCAAGACGAAGCTTTTCGCACAGCGTGAAACACGCATTCGCCCCGGACGGGATGATAAGGCGCTCACCGACTGGAACGCACTGGCAATCCGGGCACTCGCAGAGGCAGGGCGGAGCTTTTCAAAACCGGACTGGACCACGCTCGCCATCGAAGCCTATCACGCCATCATGGCGCCGTTTCGTGCGGGACAAATGGCGCATTGTCGTATGGAAGATCGGCTGGTCTACCCTGCCCTTTCGACAGACTATGCCGGCATGATCAATGCAGCGCTGGCGCTCTATGAAGCAAGTGCTGACCGCGCTTATGTGGATGATGCGCAGAAGCTGAAGCAAGCGCTCGACGCACATCACCGGGACGCGTCCGGCAATTATCGCCTCTCGGCACTCGATGCCGACGATGTTATTCTTCACGCCTATGGCGATTATGACGAGGCGATCCCCAGTGCGACCAGCCAGATCATTGAAGCGCTGACGCGGCTTTTCCTCGCGACCGGCGATATGGCGCTTTATCAAAGCAATGAGACGTTGATTGAGCAGGCACTGGGCCGCGCATTCGCGCAGCAATATGGACAGATCGGCATATTGAATGCTGCGCGTATGGCAGCCGAACCGCTGTCGCTCGTTGTCGCCGCGCAATCCCAACAGGATGAGCTTGTTACGATAGCGAATCGAAACCCTGATCCGCGGCGTATGGATAAGATCGTCAGTTTCACAGCGGATGCTGAGATCAACCTGCCCACAGGCGGCACAGCCAAGGCGGACAAGCCCTCCGCGTGGTTCTGCAAAGGCCATGTGTGCCTGCCACCCGTGGAAAACGGCGAAGCCTTGCGCATTCTTCTCACCGGCGGAGCATGAACACCAAAAAAGCCACGCCGGCTACCCAGCGTGGCTTTTGATTAGCAAAGCTGCAAGGAGCTTACGTGTTCATCGAATCGAAGAACTCGCCATTGCTCTTGGTCTGCTTGAGCTTGTCGATGAGGAACTCGATTGCATCGGTCGTGCCCATCGGCGCAAGGATACGGCGGAGAACAAAAATCTTCTGGAGATCGGCGCGTGGGACGAGCAGATCTTCCTTACGCGTACCGGACTTGAGAATGTCCATAGCCGGGAAGATACGCTTGTCTGCAACCTTGCGGTCGAGAACGATTTCCGAGTTACCCGTGCCCTTGAATTCTTCAAAGATCACTTCGTCCATACGGCTGCCGGTATCGATCAGCGCGGTCGCGATGATGGTAAGCGAACCACCTTCTTCGATGTTACGCGCAGCACCGAAGAAACGCTTCGGACGCTGGAGCGCATTGGCGTCCACACCACCGGTCAGGACTTTACCCGACGACGGAACAACAGTGTTGTAAGCGCGGCCAAGACGGGTGATCGAGTCAAGCAGGATCACGACATCGCGGCCATGTTCCACGAGGCGCTTGGCCTTTTCGATGACCATTTCGGCAACCTGAACGTGACGCGCAGCCGGTTCGTCGAAGGTTGACGAAATGACTTCGCCCTTCACCGAACGCTGCATATCGGTCACTTCTTCCGGACGTTCATCGATCAGAAGAACGATCAGATAGCATTCCGGATGATTGGCGGTGATCGAATGCGCGATATTCTGCAACAGAACGGTCTTACCGGTACGCGGCGGAGCGACGATCAGGCCGCGCTGGCCCTTGCCGAGCGGCGCAACCAGATCGATGACGCGCGGCGACAGATCCTTGGAGGTTGGAACTTCGAGTTCCATCTTGAAGCGCTCATTGGGATAGAGCGGCGTCAGATTGTCGAAGTGGACCTTGTGGCGAATCTTTTCCGGGTCTTCGAAATTGATCGAATTGACCTTGAGAAGCGCAAAATAACGCTCGCCTTCCTTCGGGCCACGGATCGGGCCTTCAACCGTATCGCCGGTCTTCAGCGAGAAGCGGCGCAACTGCGAAGGGGAAATATAAATATCGTCGGGGCCTGGCAGATAATTGGCGTCGGCGGAGCGCAGGAAGCCAAAACCGTCCTGCAGCACTTCGACAACGCCCTCACCGATGATCTCGACATCCTGCGAAGCCAGCTTCTTGAGAATCGCGAACATCAGTTCCTGCTTGCGCATCGCGCTCGCATTTTCGACTTCAAGGGTTTCGGCAAAAGCAAGCAGCTCAACCGGTGTTTTATTTTTTAGTTCTTGTAGTTTCATTTCCTGCATGGATGAGGAACTCTTTTGAAATATAAGGAGAAAATGCAGTTGTTCGGAAAGTTGGTCAGCTGGTTGGCTTGACCGGCATCGAAGGCCTGCGATCAGGAAGGGAAGAGGTTTCCTTCATATCGATTTGCAATATGAAGAGCAAGTCACATGTAGTGACTGCGCAAAAATTCTGCAACGAGAAAATGGCAGAAACCCGACCAAACGGGTTTCTTTTTCATTTAAAACCGCAATTAAAATGGCTTCACGATCACCAGAATGACGATCAGGACCATCAGCACCGTTGGCACTTCGTTAACGATTCGCCAGTGCTTTGCCGATTTCGTGTTCTTGTCTTCCGCGAAAAGGCGTGTCGCTTTCGAAAGATAGCCATGCATGCCGGACATCAGCACGACCAGCAGCAGCTTGGCGTGCAGCCACCCGCCCTGGAAGCGGAAAATCTCCCATGCCATCCAGATACCGGCGATCCAGGTCACCGCCATGGCGGGATTGATGATGAAGTGCAGCAGTCGCTTTTCCATCACCTTGAAAGTCTCGGAAGCTTCTGAGCCCGGCTCGGCCGCTGTGTGATAGACGAAAAGCCGTGGCAGATAGAGCATTCCGGCCATCCAGGCAATGACGGCAATGACGTGAACCGCCTTTACCCAGAGATAGGCATCGGTTGGATTCACGTGAAACAATGCCCAAACGCCAAGCACCACGATGACAAGCGCTGCGATCATGCGAATATAGGCGGCCTTGGTGCTGCCCTTCGAGGTCGGCTGGCTCACGATTTTTCTCCACGAATGCGATCAATCATGCGCTGGACATTCTCGACCGGCGCTTGCGGCGTAATACCATGTCCGAGATTGAAGATCAGCGGACCTTTCCCGAGACGTTCCAGGATCGCGTCTACACCTTCATCGAGTGCCGAACCGCCCGCGACAACGCGCAACGGATCGAGATTGCCCTGAATGGCGCCATCTTCCTGCAAGGCGGCGGCGAAATTGAGCGGAACCGACCAGTCGAGGCCGAGCACGTCCACGCCAGTCTTTTCGCGGTAGCCCGCATAAAGCATTCCGGCTCCCTTCGGGAAACCGATAATGCGGGCTTCGGGATAGACCGCGCGAACTTTCTGAACGATCCGCGCCACCGGCTGGATGCAGAACCGCTCAAAGCAATCTTCGTCCAGAACACCAGACCAGGAATCGAAAATCTGTACGGCGTCCGCGCCTGCATCCAGCTGTTCGATGAGATATTCGGCGGACACATCCGCCAGATCATTCAAAAGCTTTTCGAAGGCTTCCGGGAAACGATAGGCGAAAAGGCGGGCTGGCGCTTGATCCGGTGTACCGTGACCGGCGATCATATAGGTCGCAACGGTCCAGGGCGCGCCACAGAAGCCAAGCAGCGTCGTTTCGTCGGGCAGTTGCTCGCGCAGTAGCCGAACCGTTTCGTAGACCGGCTCCAGCCGTTTGGCGACACCTTCGGTCTCAAGCCAGAATATCTCGTCCGCGTCGATCGGGGTCATCAAAGGCCCCCTGCCTTCTTCAAAGCGAAGGTCACGTCCAAGGGCGTGAGGGATGACCAGAATGTCGGAAAACAGAATGGCTGCATCAAAGCCAAAACGGCGGATCGGCTGAAGCGTCACTTCGACTGCCAGGTCGGGTGAATAACACAGATCGAGAAAGCTCCCTGCCTTCTTCCGTGTCTCGCGATATTCCGGAAGGTAGCGACCGGCCTGACGCATCATCCAGATGGGAGGTGGAAAGACCGCTTCACCGTCGATCACTCTCAAGACTTTGCGCTTCATCTGATTTTTTTCCGCCCTGTTGGTTGTCTGATCCGGTTTTGGTCTGAAGTTATCCAGTCCGGTTCTCATAAAGAAAGGATGATTCAGGAATCTTTTGATTCTTAGAGTCTGTTGGAATCGGGGATTAAGGTCTGTTCCGGTTTTCCCCACAGTTCAGAAATTGCCAACGCATCCTGTGCAATTTTTCGCCGCCAGTCTGACCGAAAACGGAAAAAACTCAATTCCCTCTTTTAATATAAAGGGTTACCAATTGACGCAGTTCATGAGCTTTTGTGGAAAAGCTGGGAATTATTGAGAGGTTTCCCGATTTTGCGAGTCTTGTCCACACATGTTGATGGCGGCTTCTCACATGTTCGCCCGCTGTGGATGACTTGCCAATTTTTCCACGGCCTGCCATGGCTTGTGGAAGAAGCCTCGGGCTTACGCACAGCCGTCAACAGGAGGGCAACAAAACTGTGACCAGACCGCTTTCCTACTTTCATCTCCATCTGATTTCTGATGCGACCGGAGAGACTCTCCTTGCAGCCGGGCGCGCTGCGGCGGCGCAATATGCCAATGCGCGGGCCATCGAGCATATTTATCCACTGATCCGCACCGAGAAGCAGTTGCGCAAGGTTCTGGAAGGCATCGACGCCGAACCTGGCATTGTGCTTTATACGATTGTGGATCAGAAACTGGCTGCGATCATCGATCAGTCCTGTGCGGAAATGGGTATTCCAAGCGTGTCTGTGCTGGAACCGGTGCTGACCACGTTTCAATCCTATCTCGGCGCGC
Organism: Ochrobactrum sp. C6C9; assembly: GCF_022627935.1. NCBI lineage: Bacteria > Pseudomonadati > Pseudomonadota > Alphaproteobacteria > Hyphomicrobiales > Brucellaceae > Ochrobactrum > Ochrobactrum sp. C6C9. The sequence continues at coordinate 98,694 of NZ_JABXGB010000001.1, forward strand.
CCGCACACCGCCGCGCCAGCGCGCAGCATGTGCTCAATGCCGATTATTTCCGCCGGATCGACGCGCTCAATTTCACGATGGAGCACGATGACGGGCAATTGCCGCTCGATATCGAGGAGGCGGACGTCATTCTGGTCGGTATTTCGCGCACGTCCAAGACGCCGACCAGTATTTATCTGGCCAATCGCGGCGTGAAGGCGACCAATGTGCCAATCGTATTGGGCATTCCTATTCCCGAAGTGCTGTTCACGGCCAAGCGACCGCTGATTGTGGGGCTGGTGGCGACCGCCGAGCGGATTTCGCAAATCCGCCAGAACCGCCCGCTTGGCAGTGTGCCGTCGCTCGATACGGGACTTTATACGGACCGGGTGTCAATTTCTGAAGAATTGGCCTATGCGCGTAACATCTGCAACCGGCACAGCTGGCCGATCATCGATGTATCGCGCCGTTCCATCGAGGAAACGGCAGCCGCCATATTGGCGCTTTTGCGATCTGGAAAGAACGAAGGATTTCAGTCATGACAACCAGGCTCATTCTTGCTTCCAAAAGCCCGTTCCGTTCTGCGCTGTTGAAAAATGCAGGTATCGAATTTTCGAACGAAAGTGCCGATATCGATGAGCGCGCCGTCGAAGCCCCGCTTTATGAAACGGGCGCTACGCCGGAAGATGTGGCGCAGGTTCTGGCTGAAGCCAAGGCGCTGGACGTGAGCGAGAAAAATCCTGGCGCCGTGGTGATCGGCTGCGACCAGACTCTCTCGCTCGGTGAAGATATTTTCCACAAGCCCGCCGATATGGAAGCGGCGGGTCGCCAGCTTCTGCAATTTTCCGGCAAGACGCACCAGCTCAACAGCGCGGTGGTTCTGGTGAAGGACGGCGAGACTCTATGGCGTCACGTTTCGGTGGCGCGCATGACAATGCGGGCATTGAGCCCGGCTTTTATCGGGCGCTATCTCGGTCGGGTTGGCGACAGCGCGCTTTCCAGCGTCGGCGCCTATCAGGTGGAAGGTCCGGGCATCCAGCTTTTCGAAAAAATCGAAGGCGATTATTTCACGATTGTCGGCCTGCCGCTGCTGCCGCTGCTTGCCGAACTGCGCAAGGAACAACTTATCGATGGCTGACACGACATCCGTGGCGGGACCGAAGGCTTTCGTCACCGGCTTTCCGATCAAACATTCGCGTTCCCCATTGATCCACGGATTCTGGCTGGAAACGCTCGGCATTGACGGTTCTTACCAACCGATCGAGGTCAAACCGGAAGATTTCGCGGCTTTCGCCGCAGCGCTTGCAGCCAATGGTTTCGCGGGCGGCAATGTCACGATCCCGCATAAGGAAGCGGCTTTTGCGGCAGCGGAAAGCCTTGATGGTGCCGCAACGGCCATCGGCGCGGTCAACACGCTGTGGTTTGAAGGCGGCAGGCTGCGCGGCGGCAATACGGATGCCTATGGCTTCGCCGCCAATCTCGACGATTATGCGCCGGGCTGGGACAACGCCGAAACGGCGCTTGTTCTGGGTGCGGGCGGCGCAAGCCGCGCCGTCGTTCACGCGCTTTTGTCGCGCGGCTTTTCAAAGGTCTGGATCGCTAATCGCACGGCAAGCCGGGCAGAAGAACTGGCCGCGCATTTCGGCGCTGCCGTTTCGGCCTCCGGCTGGGATGCCGCGCAGCAACGCGTTGCTGATGCCGGGCTGATCGTCAACACCACCTCGCTCGGCATGAGCGGTCATGGCGGCGATCAGGATGACGAAGGCAGGTTTCCGCTTGATCTGAGCGTCGCAGCGGAAGGCGTCATCGCGACCGATATTGTTTATGTTCCGCTCAAAACGCCCTTTCTGAAAGCTGCGGAAGAGGCCGGACTGAACACCGTGGACGGGCTTGGCATGTTGTTGCATCAGGCAGTCCCGGGTTTCGAACGCTGGTTTGGCCAAAAGCCTGAGGTGACGGCGGCGCTGCGGGAGCATATTCTGGCGGATATGGCAAAGGCTGGCGCTCTATGATCATTCTCGGACTGACAGGCTCCATCGGCATGGGAAAGACCACGGCGTCCAATATGTTTGCCGAGGCGGGTATTCCTGTTTATAGCGCCGACGATGCAGTCCACCGGCTTTATTCAGGCCGTGCCGCGCCGCTGATCGAGGCGGCTTTTCCCGGAACGGTGACGAACGGCACCGTGGACCGTGAAAAACTATCCGCTACGGTGATCGGCAAGCCGGATGCCCTGAAGAAGCTGGAAGCCATCGTGCATCCGCTGGTGCGCGAGGAAGAAGAAGCGTTTCTGCGTGAGGCGGAAGCGCAAGGCTCGGCCATCGCTCTGGTCGATATTCCGCTGCTTTTTGAAACCGGCGGCGAAAAGCGCGTGGACAGGATCGTAGTCGTCTCTGCGCCTGCCGATATTCAGCGCGCCCGCGTTCTGGCGCGGCCCGGCATGACAGAAGAAAAGCTCGACGCCATTCTCGCGCGTCAGATCCCGGATGCCGAAAAGCGCGCCCGTGCCGATTTCGTGCTCGATACCAGCGGCAGTTTTGACAATTTGCGTCAGCAGATTACAGCGGTCATCGAGAAATTGAGTGGAAAGCCGGCGGTCGCGACCGAATAGCCGCATTCGTCGTGCTATAAGGTTCGAGATAATCCCTTGAGAGGTTCTTCAATGCGTGAGATCGTTTTCGATACCGAAACCACCGGTCTGGAAAGGCTGGAGGATCGCGTGATCGAAATTGGCGGCGTGGAACTGATCAACAAGTTTCCCACAGGCCGCACATTCCATAAATTCATCAATCCGCAGGGACGTCAGGTGCATGCGGAAGCGCTGGCCGTGCATGGCATCAGCAATGAGCAATTGCTGGACAAGCCGACTTTTGCTGAAATTCTGGACGAGTTTCTGGAATTCTTCGACGGCGCCAAGCTGGTCGCGCACAATGCCATGTTCGACCTTGGCTTCATGAATGCCGAACTCGCGCGTCTTGGAAAACCGGAAATCGCTGCGGAGCGCATTGTGGATACGCTGGCGCTGGCGCGCCGCAAACATCCGATGGGGCCGAATTCGCTGGACGCACTGTGCAAGCGTTATGGCATCGACAATTCGCACCGCACGCTGCACGGCGCTTTGCTCGATTCCCAGATTCTGGCGGAAGTCTATATCGAGCTGATCGGCGGCAAGCAGACGGCGCTTGGTCTCAGCCAGGATGGTGGGGCAAACAGGGATAATGCAGCCGATGGCAGCGCCGCCATTGTGCTGGCGGTGCGCCCTGCCCCGCTTGCTCCCCGCATCAGCGAAACGGAACGTGCAGCCCATGCCGCACTGATTGAGGGTATGGGTGACAAGGCAATCTGGAAAAAATATTTGGCCTGAATTTTTGGATGAATATGACAAAAAACCCGGCCTTGAGCCGGGTTTTTATTGCAAGCCGTATGTAGAGCTCAGCTTTTGACGGCGGCCTTGGCCTGTTCTTCGGCCATGCGCTGCTGGAACATCTGCGCGAAATCGATTGGGTCGATCATCAGCGGCGGGTAGCCGCCATTGCGCGTTGCGTCAGAAATAATCTGGCGCGCGAACGGGAACAGCAGGCGCGGGCATTCGATGAACAGCAGCGGCAGCATGTGTTCCTGCGGGATGCCAGCAATGCGGAAAACGCCGCCATAGACCAGTTCCGTGTTGAACAGAACGTCCTTGCCGTCCATAGCCTTGGCTTCCAGCGTCAGAACGACGTCGAAATCCGTTTCGGAAAGCGGATTGGCGTTCACGTTGACATTGATGTTGATCGAAGGAGCCTTATCGCGCGGGCGCAGCGACAGCGGCGCACCCGGGCTTTCAAAGGACAGATCCTTCACATATTGCGCCAGAATGTTGAGGGACGGCTCGGCGGTCGCGCCATTGCCATTCTTTACTTCGCCCGCAGCGGCCTTATCGCTCATTATCGGTATGCCTTCTTTTCGGTAATTAAACTCGTTGCCCCAAAAGGCTGGTGGTCTGATTCCGACATTTGCTTTCCGTGCTACAGCCGCTGGGCAAATGTCGGAATCAAAAGACCACCAGCAACTTTAAATCTTCAGTGGAGTTTTCAAATTTGACGTTTGAAGCTGCGCTTATGTCGAACGGCGTTCAAACGTCAAATTAACTCCACTGGAATGCTTGGCTAGCATGTGAACGGGAATGAGGCAAGGAAGGCTTTTAACGTTAGCTATTGCTGCTGTTAGCCGTCTTTGCGCTCGCCTTTCCATGGCGAATTGTCATTCGGCTTGGTCGTATAATCTTCGGGGTCAAGATCGATGACACGATCTTCACGCGGTTGCTTATACTGGCCATAGCCGTCCGAATAGCGCGCCGAGGTGGCGACGACCATGCGGCCACGCACGAATTTTTCCCAGACGATATCGCGAATGAACGGGATGAACAGCAAAATGCCGATGGTGCTGGTCACGAAGCCCGGCACGATCAGCATGATCGCGGCCAGAACCAGCATGGCGCCATGCACCATTTCGCGATCCGGCACGCGGCCTGCCGCCGTTTCGGTGCGGATGCGCTGGAGAAGGCCGATCCCCTGCACACGCAGCAGGAAAAAGCCCAGCATGGCGCTCAAGATCACCAGACCCAGTGTCGCGAATACGCCGATATGGCTGCCGACGATCACAAAACCGGCGATCTCGATGAAAGGCATTGCCAGCATGACGAGAGGGGCGAAAGAAGACGACACGTGAGTCAGGACCTTTTGTTGTGTGATTGACGTTGCGAACATAGCGACAAATGTAGCTTTTTCAGGTTCGGAACGAAAATGAAACTGTTAACATGAAATATCAAATAGGTACGCGTGATCGGGATTTGAATGATTGCGCCTGCCGATCTATATGTATGAAACAGAAATTCACGATTGGAAGGGATTTGACGCCCTCTCCTTCAATCTATGGCAGGCGGCATGGAATTTTTCGACTTCGGCACAATCTTCTTCTTCATCGCAGCGGTGATCATTTTTCTCCAGCTGAGGAATGTTCTTGGCCGCCGTACTGGAAATGAAAAGCCGCCCTTCGATCCCTATACATCGGCCAAAAGCGCCGACAATGCCGCGCCCGCCGGGTCGGATACTGACAATGTCGTGGCTCTGCCGCGCCGTGCCGGTGAGAAGGACTTTACGGCAATCGACAAGATTGCTGCGGCGGGAACGCCGATCAATGACGGTCTGCGGGCCATTTACGCCGCCGATCCCACCTTCGAACCAGCCCGTTTCGTCGATGGCGTGAAGATCGCTTATGAAATGATTGTGATGTCCTTTGCCGATGGCGATCGCAAGGTTTTGAAGAATCTTCTGTCGAAGGAAGTCTATGAAGGCTTCGTTTCGGCCATCGAGGAGCGCGAGCAGCGCGGCGAAAGCGTGCGCTCTTCCTTCGTGGGCATCGAAAAGGCGGAAATCGCGGCTGCTGAAATGAAGGGCTCGGAGGCGCATGTGACGCTGAATATCGTCAGCCAGATGATTTCGGCGACGCTCGACAAGGAAGGCACGCTGATCGACGGCGATCTGGAAAATGTGGTCGAGATCAAGGACCTGTGGACCTTTGCCCGCGATACGCGCTCGCGTGATCCGAACTGGAAGCTTGTCGCGACCGAAGCGGAAGATTAAGAGAAGGCTTATGAATCGGGCCGCTGATTTCAGCGGCCTTTTTGTTTTTACTTGATAGCGGATGTAGCTGTGAGCGACTTGGCGAGGATTTTCCGCCCGGTGGGTTTTTCCGATTGCCCCGGCTGGGACCGGGACGATCAGGCGCTGGCATTTGCCGCTTTCCGCCGTTCCGCCGATTACGCTGCTAAAAACACCTATCATAGCGGCAGTCTCGGCATCAGTTTTGAGGCGCTGGAACCTGTTTTTGCGGCAGCGCGGCTTCTGGATGATCCCGATACGATCACCGCCCGCGCCTTTTTCGAACAGCATTTCGTGCCATGCCAGATTGTTCCCGAACAGGAACAGGGATTTGTCACCGGCTTTTACGAGCCGGAAATCGAAGCATCCCTTACTGCGGATGAACGGTTCACGGTGCCGTTTCTGAGAAAACCGGGCGATCTCGTCAAGGTGACGGATGATAACCGTCCCGCAGGTTTCGATCCGACCTACGCCTTTGCGCGCCAGACAGATACCGGGCTTGTCGAATATGACGACCGCCGCCAGATCGAACAGGGAAGTCTCGCCGGGCGGGGACTGGAGATTGCCTTCGTTGCCGACCGGGTGGATGCATTTTTCGCCCATGTTCAGGGCGCTGCCCGGCTGAAACTCAACGATGGCAGCATGATGCGCATCACCTATGCCGCCAAGGCGGGGCATCCATTTACGGGCATTGGGCGCATCCTGGTGGCGAATGGCGAAATTCCCGCAGCCGATATTTCCATGCAGACAATCCGCCGCTGGCTCAAGGATCATCCCGACAAGGCGGATGCGCTGATCTGGCAGAACCGGTCCTACATCTTCTTTCGGGAAGCGCCGGTGGACGATGTCGATGCCGGTCCGATTGCAGCCGCCAAGGTTCCGCTGACGGCGGGCCGGTCGCTGGCTGTTGACCGGCTGCTGCATACATTCGGCACGCCGTTTTATGTCGATGCGCCGACCGTCACTGTTTTCGATGGTGCGCCTTTCGCCCGCCTGATGATCGCACAGGATACCGGTACGGCCATTGTCGGCCCGGCACGCGGCGATCTGTTCGCCGGTTCCGGCGATGCAGCGGGCGAAATTGCGGGCGGCATCAAGAGCGCTGCGGATTTCTACGCGCTCGTGCCGCGCCAGCTGGTGGGAGCGTGACCATGGCGCGCGACACCGAAAAATCCGGCAAGGATTATCTGCGGCCCGAAGACCGCATTCTCTGGGAAACGGTTGCGAAGACTGCGAAGCCCTTGTCGCGGCAGAAACCGGTCGCGGAAGAGCTGCCCGATTTCAAGACCCTGGTGGCAGAAGAAGAAAAGCGTCCGGCGCTGAAAATGCCGCAAACCTCTGCCGATGAAGGAAACAAGCCGAAAAAGGGCCTGTCGTCGCTCAGTGAAATGCAAATCCAGTCGCTGGACAAGCCGACCCATCGCAAGATCGCCAAAGGCCGGGTCGATATCGAGGCGCGGATCGATCTTCACGGCCTCACCCAGAATGAGGCGCATGGGCTTCTCTACAGCTTTCTGGTCAGCGCTCATGCCCGCGGTCTGCGCCACGTAATGGTGATTACCGGCAAAGGCCGGTCTTTTGGCAGCGAGGGCATTTTGCGTCAGGCCGTGCCGCATTGGTTCTCCACGCCGCTGTTCCGTTTGCTGGTCAGCGCCTATGAAGACGCCGCGCGCCATCATGGTGGTCACGGCGCGCTTTATGTGCGGTTGCGCCGCCAGACCCAGCAGAACCTGCTTGGTGGTGGCTTGGGCGGTTTGAGCGGAGGCAGGCCGCAGCGATGACCCCGTTTGGAAAGCGATTGCGGGAACTGCGCGAAGAGCGCGGCGTGACGCAGAAGGAAATGGCGGCGGCGCTGCGCGTTTCACCCGCCTATCTCTCGGCGCTGGAACATGGACGGCGCGGTCAACCGACCTGGGATTTGCTCCAGCGCATCATCACATTTTTCAATATCATCTGGGATGAAGCGGAAGAGCTGCAAAGCCTTGCGGCTGTTTCGCATCCGCGCGTGGTGATCGATACATCAGGCCTGTCGCCGCAGGCAACGGAGCTTGCCAATCTTCTGGCGCGCAATATCCGCATCATCGACAAGGAAACCATCAAACGCCTGAGCGATGATATAGAGACGGCGCGCAAGCGCCGCCGGGGCATCATACCGAAGGCCTGAATGCGACTTCCTGTCAGAACAGCGCCTTCAGTTCATCCAGCTTGGTATTGACCAGCCAGCCATAGTAATTTTCCTGCGGCAATTGCGGGTCGGAGCGCCCAGCATTCTCATTTGCCAGCGCACGGGCGCGGGCATCGGCGCCGCCGGTATTATAGAGCGTGGCGGTGAGACCCGGATTTTTGGAAATGTCGAAACCGGCAATCTGGCGATAGGAATTGATCGACTGTTTCAGTGTCGCCGCGATGTAAGGCAGCGTCAGGTCCGGGTCCATGATGGTCTTGTAGACGACGCTGCCGTCTTCGGCATCGAGTTTCGGCAGGCCGGAAACGCGGTTCACCATGTCGGACATCTGCAAGGCGGTCAGCGGGTTGATCTGGCCAAGGCCAAATGTCTGCCCGGCATAGAAGGGCTGGAAGAACACGGCGCTGAACCGATTGTTGGGATAAGAGTTCCCGCCCACCGATTTGCCGCGAAAAGTCTTGTTCCAGACATTTTCCCGGCAGGACCACAGCGAATAGCTATCCTTGAACTTCAGGCAGTCGGCAAATTCAGGCCGCTTGATGAATTGCCCGATGCTTTCGCCATTATAGCCGAAGCTCACGCCCTGATTCACATAGGACATGGCTTTCACATAATAGGTCTGAAGCCGGTCATAGACATCGACATTATAGGTGTGTTCGCCAACAATCGCGCCAACGATATGAATGGGATCGATGCCATAGGCTGCGGCGGTCGACCGGATTTTCGAGCGCAGCGAGGCGTCCTTCTTCAGAAGATTATAGATCTTCTGGTACTTCTTCTCATAGGTGGTACTGAGTTCCCGCGTGCGCTTGGCCGAAGCGCCGGGAATGGGCGGCTGCTCTGCATTGCGGTTGCCGGGCGGCACGACCGTCACCGCATAGGCGCTCTGGCTTGCAAGCATGAAGGCCAAGGCAGCGCCAGCAACAGCGGAAACCGGTTTTGCATTGGACATGGCGCGGAAACAAAAGCCAGCAATGCGGTTCAGTGTACTGTTGCTCATCATTGTGCGGAAGCAGTCCCAATATGGTAAATGGATCGTCAATTCGCGGGCAAAATAGAAAACCCCCCGACGCAAGTCGAGGGGTTTCTTTTTAGAAGCATGAAAGCGACTAGGGCCGTGGCTTTCCGGTCACTTTATTGTCGCGGTTTACAGAATGAAGCGCGACAGGTCGGTGTTCTTCGACAGAGCGCCCACCTTGTCCTTCACGTAATTGGCGTCGACGGTGAAGGTCGCGCCGGTCTTGTCCGGAGCGGTGAACGAAATCTCGTCCAGAACCTTTTCCATCACCGTCTGCAAGCGACGCGCGCCGATATTTTCGACCGTCGCATTGAGATCGACCGCGATATCGGCCAGAGCGTCAATGGCGTCGTCGGTAAAGGACAGCGTCACTTCTTCCGTCTGCATCAGCGAAATATACTGCTTAATCAGGCTTGCCTCCGTTTCTGTGAGGATACGGCGGAAGTCTTCGCGCGTCAGAGCGGAAAGCTCGACGCGGATCGGCAGGCGGCCCTGCAATTCCGGCAGAAGATCGGACGGCTTCGACACGTGGAACGCGCCGGAGGTGATGAAGAGGATATGGTCCGTCTTCACCGGCCCGTATTTGGTCGCAACCGTGGTGCCTTCGACGAGCGGCAGCAGATCGCGCTGCACGCCTTCGCGTGAAACGCCAGCCCCACCCCCGCCTTCGCGGGAGGCGATCTTGTCGATCTCGTCGATGAACACGATGCCTTCGTCTTCGGTGACGCGCAGCGCTTCCTGCACGATCTGGTCCTGATCGAGCAGTTTGTCGGATTCATCATTGACGAGGATCGCATAGGAATCCTTCACCGTGGTCTTGCGCGTCTTGGTGCGCCCGCCCATCGCCTTGCCCAGCATGTCCGACAGGTTGAGCACGCCGATATTGGCACCCGGCATTCCCGGGATCTCGAAATTCGAGTTCGATCCGGTATCGGCGACCTCGATTTCGATTTCCTTGTCGTCCAGCTCGCCGTTGCGCAGCTTCTTGCGGAAGCTGTCGCGGGTGGCAGGGCTTGCCGTCTTGCCGACCAGAGCTTCGAGAACGCGTTCCTCGGCGTTCAGATGCGCCTTGGCCTTCACGTCTTCGCGGCGTTTTTCACGCACGAGCCCGATGGCGACTTCAACGAGGTCACGGATGATCTGTTCGACGTCGCGGCCGACATAGCCGACTTCGGTGAACTTGGTGGCTTCGACCTTGACGAAAGGTGCGCCTGCAAGCTTGGCGAGACGGCGCGAGATTTCCGTCTTGCCCACGCCGGTCGGTCCGATCATGAGAATGTTCTTCGGCATGACCTCTTCGCGCATCTGCCCTTCGAGCTGCTGGCGGCGCCAGCGATTGCGCAAGGCGATGGCCACGGCGCGCTTGGCGTCGTTCTGGCCGATGATGAAGCGATCAAGCTCCGAAACGATTTCACGGGGGGAGAAGTTACTCATTTTACAACCCACTTTGCCACTGCCTGATGAACTCAAACGGATGCAGCAGCATGATCACGTTGAGCGTAAGATTGTCGCGAATGACGATCAGCGCCAGAATTTCAAAGAAGAGCGCGATGGCGACGGTGATTTTGGTTGGCAGCTTTGCTGCGATCAGAAAGCCGAGCGCGGCGGCGAGCGTATCGGAAACTGAATTCACGATGCTGTCGCCGAAATAGTCCACGGAGGACGTATTGGCGCGATAGCGCTCGATGATGAAATTCGAGTTTTCGACCAGTTCCCATACCGCTTCGATGCCGACCGCAGCCGCAAGTCTCAAGCCGAGCGGGGCTTTGGGCGCGATAACCGTGAACAGCCAGTAAAAAAGAAAGCCATGGATGATATGCGACAGCGTATACCAGTCGGCAATATGCTGCGAATTCTCCGATTTCAGCGAACCCGACCATAATTTTATGGTGCCGCATTCGCACATGGCAATCCGCCCGTCGAGATGCAGCCAGATGGCTTGCACCGCAACAATGGCAATGACGATCAGGACGCCCAGGCCCCAGCGTTGTGCACTCGGTTTGGTGACCTGCGCAAGCGAACTCATTCTGCGTCCAGGCTTTCCACGAGGATATTGTGGTTGGTGTAGATGCAGATATCGGCTGCGATCTCCATGGCCTTGCGGGCGATCTCTTCGGCCGACTTGTCGGTGTCGATCAGCGCACGGGCCGCAGCCAGCGCATAATTGCCGCCCGAACCGATGGCCATCACGCCATGTTCCGGTTCAAGCACATCGCCGGTGCCGGTAAGCGCCAGCGTCACCTTGCTGTCGGCGACAAGCATCATTGCTTCGAGCTTGCGCAGATAGCGGTCGGTGCGCCAGTCCTTGGCGAGTTCGACAGAAGCGCGCATCAGCTGGTCGGGATATTGTTCCAGCTTGGCTTCAAGGCGTTCGAGAAGGGTGAAGGCGTCGGCGGTGGCACCAGCGAAACCGGCAATGACATTGCCCTTGCCGATGCGGCGAACCTTGCGCGCATTGCCCTTCATGACGGTATTGCCGAGCGAGACCTGGCCGTCGCCTGCAATCACGACCTTGCCGTTCTTGCGGACGGTCACGATGGTCGTGCCGTAAATCGTTGTGGGATTGTGTTCGATCATGGATGCTCCTTTGGCGGCTCATGCAATCCCGGACGGCGATCCCACAAGCCCCTTCATCTGAGGGTGAACCGCGCCAGCCGGTGATTTTGCCGGATGAATCGCGTTTCAATGTGGATATTTAAGAACAGCCCCCTGAATTGCAAATACTGAATTGCAAATGCCGAATTGCTGCTTGCCGGATTGCCGAAAGCATTTGGCAAAGCGGGCAAGCTGTTCTAGAACGCGTCCAGTACCCAATGAGGACCGCTTATGACCGCTGAAAGCACCCGCAAGGCAAGTATCGAACGCTCCACGAAAGAGACGAGCATTGCCGTTTCTGTCGATCTGGATGGCGTCGGCAAGTTCGACATCACCACCGGTGTCGGCTTCTTCGATCATATGCTCGAGCAGCTTTCGCGACATTCGCTCATTGATATGCGCGTCATGGCCAAGGGCGACTTGCATATCGACGATCATCACACGGTTGAGGATACCGGCATCGCGCTCGGTCAGGCCGTCGCCAAGGCCCTCGGCGAGCGTCGCGGCATCGTGCGCTATGCCTCGCTTAATCTCGCCATGGATGACACGCTGACCGGGGCTGCGGTCGATGTGTCCGGTCGCGCTTTTCTGGTGTGGAATGTCAACTTCACGACGGCCAAGATCGGCACCTTCGATACCGAGCTTGTGCGCGAATTCTTCCAGGCCTTTGCGATGAATGCAGGTATTACGCTGCATATCAACAATCATTATGGCGCCAATAATCACCATATCGCCGAGTCGATCTTCAAGGCGGTGGCCCGGGTTCTGCGCACGGCGCTGGAAACCGATCCGCGCCAGAAGGATGCAATCCCCTCCACCAAGGGGTCGCTGAAGGGATAATTCATGGCCCAGTTCGTCATTCTGGAACCAACCGAAGCGTCTTTCAAAAAGAAGCGCGGCGGGACGAGCGTTGAACATTCCGTGTTCGTGCGTGACGGTTTCCATGTTCTGGCGCTGGTTCTGCCCTTTGTCTGGCTTCTGGCGCAACGCCTCTGGTTCGAGGCTTTCGCCATTCTCGGTGTCACGGCTCTGCTCGGTTTTGCCGGGAGTTACTTCGGCATTGCCGAGGCGGTTCCTCTGCTGACGCTGATCGTTTCTCTGTTCGTCGCCTTTGAAGGTGCGAACTGGAAAATCGCGAAACTGAAGCGTCAGGGCTATATCGAACGGGCGGCAATCGACGCCAGTGATCTCGACGAGGCGGAAATCCGCTATTTCTTCCGACGTGCGGCGGCTGAAACCACTCTCGCGGAAAAGCCTGTCCCTGCATCGGAGCCGGTTTCTGCCCATCGATGGGACAAGGCGTCCCTGCGTCCCACTTATTCCTCTACTGGCTCCACGATCGGCTTCGTGGGTCATCGCGGAGAAAACTGAAAATGCGTGTTGCGATAATCGATTATGGTTCCGGCAATCTTCGCTCGGCCACCAAGGCCTTTGAGCGTGCCGCCCGCGAAAGCGGCATAAATGCCGAAATCGAACTAACGGCGGATGCCGCACGGGTGGCCTCTGCCGACCGCGTAGTGCTGCCGGGCGTTGGCGCTTATGCCGATTGCCGTGCCGGTCTCCACGCCGTGTCGGGCATGGTTGAAGCGCTCGATGAGGTTGTCATCCAGAAGGGCCATCCGTTTCTCGGCATCTGCGTCGGTATGCAGCTCATGTCCGAGCGCGGACTGGAAAAGACCGTGACCGAAGGTCTGGGCTGGATCGCGGGTGATGTACGCGAAATGACGCCGTCTGACCCGACGCTGAAGATTCCGCAGATCGGCTGGAATCGGATTCACGTGAAACAATCGCATCAGGCGCATCCGATTTTCGACGGCATTAAGACCGGCGAGAACGGTTTGCACGCCTATTTCGTCCATTCCTATATGTTCGACGCGAAGAAGGCTGACGAGGTTCTGGCCGTGACGGATTACGGTGGCGATGTTACCGCCGCTGTCGGTCGCGACAATATGGTGGGAACCCAGTTCCACCCGGAAAAGAGCCAGCTGCTCGGCCTTTCGCTCATTGCCAATTTCCTGAAATGGAAGCCTTGAAGACATGATCCTTTTTCCCGCCATCGATTTGAAAGACGGTCAGTGCGTGCGCCTGAAGCTTGGCGACATGGATCAGGCCACCGTCTACAACACCGACCCGGCTGCGCAGGCCAAGGCCTTTGAAGATCAGGGCTTTGAATGGCTGCATGTGGTCGATCTCAACGGCGCTTTCGCAGGCGAAAGCGTCAATGGCGCAGCGGTCGAGGCAATCCTCAAGGCCACAAAAAACCCGGTGCAGCTGGGTGGTGGTATTCGCACCTTGCAGCACATTGATAGCTGGCTTTCCAAGGGGCTGCGCCGCGTTATCCTCGGCACGGTTGCCGTGCGCGACCCGGCGCTGGTGATCGAAGCCTGCAAGGCTTTTCCGGGACAGGTCGCTGTCGGCATTGACGCCAAGGGCGGCAAGGTCGCCGTTGAAGGCTGGGCCGAAGCCTCACAACTTGGCGTGATCGAACTGGCGAAGAAGTTCGAGGGCGCAGGCGTTGCTGCCATTATCTATACGGATATCGACCGCGACGGCGTTCTGGCCGGAATTAACTGGGATTCGACATTGGCGCTCGCCGAAGCGGTATCCATTCCGGTGATCGCATCGGGCGGTCTTGCTTCGATAGACGACATCAAGCGTCTGGCCGCGCCGGATGCGCGCAAGCTCGAAGGCGCGATTTCGGGCCGTGCGCTTTATGACGGTCGCATCGATCCGGCTGAAGCGCTGTCATTGTTGAGGGCCACAGTATGACACTCAAGGCACGTGTAATTCCCTGTCTCGATGTGAAGGACGGTCGCGTCGTCAAGGGCGTCAACTTTGTCGATCTGATCGATGCGGGCGATCCGGTTGAAGCCGCCCGCGCTTATGATGCAGCGGGCGCAGACGAATTGTGCTTCCTCGACATCACGGCGTCCTCGGACAATCGCGAGACAATTTTCGATGTGGTGGCCCGTACGGCAGAACAGTGCTTCATGCCGCTGACTGTCGGTGGCGGCGTGCGCCAGGTTGCCGATATTCGCAAACTGCTTCTGGCTGGTGCCGACAAGGTGTCGATCAACACGGCGGCGGTGAAAAACCCGGCATTCGTCGCCGAGGCGGCGGACAAGTTCGGTAACCAGTGCATCGTCGTTGCCATCGACGCCAAGAAGGTTTCGGGCGAAGGCGAAGCGGATCGCTGGGAAATCTTTACCCATGGCGGTCGCCAGACCACCGGCATCGATGCGGTGGAATTCGCCCGCAAGGTTGTCGATCTGGGCGCAGGCGAAATCCTGCTTACCTCCATGGATCGTGATGGTACCAAGGCCGGTTACGATGTGGCGCTGACCCGCGCAGTGGCCGACAGCGTGCGCGTGCCGGTGATCGCTTCCGGCGGTGTCGGTAATCTGGATCACATGGTGGCCGGTATCCGCGACGGTCATGCGACGGCCGTGCTGGCCGCTTCGATCTTCCACTTCGGCACTTATACGATCGGGGAAGCGAAGCGCTATATGGCCGAAGCCGGAATTCCGATGCGGCTCGATCCGGTTCGCTAACAAGAATATACATGACGGGAGGAACCCCGATGAGCCAGTTTACGCTCGCAGACCTTGAACGCATCGTGGCGGAACGCGCCAGCGTGACCGATGGATCGTCCTATACGGCAAGCCTTGTCGCCAAAGGTCAGACCAAGGCATCGCAAAAGCTCGGCGAAGAAGCCGTGGAAACGGTGATTGCCGCTGTTTCCGGCGACCGCGCGGGCGTGGTTTCCGAAAGCGCCGATCTGCTTTATCACCTGATGGTGGTCTGGAAAATCGCTGGTGTTCCGCTGGAAGATGTTCTGCAGGAACTCGACCGCCGCACGGGCCAGACCGGCCTTGAGGAAAAGGCTGCTCGCCCGAAGGCGTGATCCTGCAAAGGATCGCGCTGAATAGAAGGCCAGAGCAGTTCCGGTTAAAACGGAATCGTGGAGCCGATCTATCTATTTGTTTTTACGCATTATCCTGCGCAAAACCGCTTCGCACTTTTGCTGGAAATGCTCTAGAGAGACGACAGTTCATGTGGGAAAAAGTGGATCAGCTCACCCCTTCCAGATATTCGCCCTACCGCTTTTTCTCGGCAGAGGAATGGGCCGGTTTTCGCGCGGATACCCCCCTCACCCTGACCTATGAAGAAGTCAAGCGGTTGCGTTCGTTGGGCGACCCCATTGATCTCGATGAGGTCCGCCGCATCTATCTGTCGCTGTCGCGACTGCTTTATGCCCATGTCGAGGCAAGCCAGTTGCTGTTTCGCCAGCGCCAGCAATTCCTCAATATGGAGGAATCCTTCAAGACGCCCTTCATCATCGGCGTTGCCGGTTCGGTCGCGGTCGGTAAGTCCACCACGGCGCGTATCCTGAAGGAACTGCTCGCCCGCTGGCCTTCCAGCCCGAAGGTCGATCTGGTGACGACGGACGGTTTTCTCTATCCCAACGCGGTTCTGCGCGAGCAGAACATGATGGAGCGCAAGGGCTTTCCGGAAAGCTATGACATCGGCGCGGTTCTGCGCTTTCTGTCGGCGATCAAGGCGGGCATGAGCCATGTGCGCGCGCCGCTTTATTCGCATCTGAGCTATGACGTGCTGCCGGACGATTACCAGATCGTTGACAAGCCGGACATTCTGATTTTCGAAGGCATCAATGTCCTTCAGGTGCGCGATCTGCCGGAAGACGGCAAGATGGTGCCCTTCGTGTCGGATTTCTTCGACTTCTCGATCTATATCGATGCCGATCCGGAACTGATCCACAAATGGTATATCGACCGTTTCATGCGCCTGCGCGAAACGGCCTTCCGCGATCCGCAGTCCTTCTTCCATCGCTATTCGCAGCTTTCGGAAGATGCGGCCCGCTCCATCGGCGAAGGGCTGTGGCAGAATATCAATCTGCGCAATCTCAATGAGAATATCCTGCCGACCCGCCCGCGCGCTGATCTGATCCTGCGCAAGGGCAGCGATCATCTGATCGAAGAGGTCGCTCTGAGGAAGATATGAAAAGAGGCCGGGGAAACCCGGCCTTGGCATTTTGATCAGCGTCCCAGATTGGTGCGGGCGAGTTCGACGATTTCATCGCCGCGCCCGTTGATAATGGCTTTCAGCATATAGAGGCTGAACCCCTTCGCCTGTTCGGCCTTGATCTTCGGCGGCATAACAAGTTCCTGCTTGGCCGTGACGACATCGACCAGAACCGGGCCCTTGTGATCGAACGCCTGTTGCAGCGCGCCCGGCAGGTCGGCGGATTCTTCCACCCGGATACCCTTGATGCCGATGGCTTCCGCCATGGCGGCAAAGTTTGGATTGTCCAGATCGGTGCTGGTGCTGAGATAGCCGCCCGCTTTCATTTCCATGGCGACGAAACCGAGCGAGCCATTATTATAGACGACGATCTTCACTGGCAGTTTCAGCTGCGTGAGGGATAGAAAATCACCCATCATCATGGTGAAGCCGCCATCCCCGGACAGGGAGATGACCTGCCTGTCCGGTGCTGCGGCCTGCGCGCCAAGCGATTGCAACATGGCATTGGCCATGGAGCCATGACTGAACGAGCCAAGCAGACGGCGCTTGCCATTCATCGTGAGATAGCGCGCCGCCCAGACGGTCGGCGTCCCGACATCGGCAGTGAAAATGGCGTCGTCTTTCGCAATCTCGTCGATCAGACGCGTGAGATATTGCGGATGGATCGGCTGGCCCGCCTTTGAGGGCTGGGCAAGATCGTCGAGATCCTTGCGCGCTTTCACATAATGCGCCTTGGCGGAATTCAGGAATGTCGCGCTGCGGTTCGATTTCAGTTTGGGCAACAGCGCATTGGCGGCTTCCTTCACGTCACTGACGACGCCGAGCGTGATCGGCGCGCGACGGCCGAGCTGCGATGGATCATGGTCGATCTGAACCACCTTAGCTTTCTCGGGATAGAAATTCCGATACGGAAAACTGGTGCCCAGCATCAGAAGTGTGTCGCAGTTCAGCATGGCGTGGTAGCCGGATGAAAATCCGATCAGGCCGGTCATGCCGACATCGTTCGGATTGGCCCATTCGACATGTTCCTTGCCGCGCAGTGCGTGAACGACAGGCGCAGCCAGACGGTCAGCAAGCGCCACCACGGCATCATGTGCTCCGGCGCAGCCGCTCCCCGCGAGGATCGTGATTTTTTCCGAGCCGTTCAAAAGATCGGCAAGCTGCCCGATATCTTCATCGCACGGGATGATCCGGGGTCGCGCCACATGGACCCAGGCTTTCGCGGACGGTTCGTCGATCTGCTTCAGCGCGACGTCCCCCGGCAGGACGATGACGGCCACACCCTGTTGCCCCACTGCGGCGCGCATGGCGCGGTGCAGGACTTCCGGCATCTGGGCGGGATTGGAGACGAGTTCCACGAAATGGCTGCATTCGCGAAACAGTTCCTGCGGATGTGTCTCCTGAAAATAGTCGAGGCCGATTTCCGACGATGGAATATGGGCGGCAATCGCCAGAACGGGTGTGCGATTGCGCTGGCAGTCGAAAAGGCCGTTGATGAGGTGAAGATTGCCGGGGCCGCAGCTACCGGCACAGACGGCGAGCTCGCCGGTTACGGCTGCTTCCGCGCCTGCGGCGAAAGCGGCAGTTTCTTCGTGACGGACATGCATCCAGTCTATCTTGCCAAGGCGGCGCAGGCTGTCGTTCAGTCCGTTCAAACTATCGCCGGTCACGCCCCATATGCGTCGGACACCGGCCTGAGAGAGGGTTTCGGCCAAAAGGTCTGCAACAGTCATGCTCATAATATCACCTCGTTGAAACTCCCGCCTTCAAACTAGGGCGTCAATGAGGAGATGGTAGCAGCTAATTTCGGCGGCGCCGCGCAACGCCGCCGAAAAGAATGCATCAAGCGCGGTGAAAACGGCTCTATGCCGTGCAATCGGTAATGAAACGTGCCAGATAGGCGTCGAAAACCGCTGGCATTTCACGAAAAGGTGCGTGACCGGCATTGTCGATAACGTGGGTTTTCCCCTCCCAGAGATTGCCGAAGCGGACGTTCGACACGAAGTCGAGTTCGACGAAAGGCTCGTCGCGCCCATTGACCACGGCGATGGGGAGCTTTGCCGCCGCCACGATATCGCGCTGGTTGCCACCGGTTCCGGCGGCGAATTTCTCGAACATGATGCGGCGCGCGAAACAGCTTTCCGCGATCCGCAGTCCTTCGTCCATCGCTATTTGCAGCTTTCGGAAGATGTGCCGCGCTCCATTGCCGAAGGGCAGTGGCGGAATATCAATCTGCACAATCTCAACGAGAATATCCTACCAACCCACCCGCCGATCTGATCCTGCGCAAGGGCAGCGATCATCTGATCGTAGAGGTCGCACTCAGTAAAGATATGAAAAGAGGCCGGGGAAACCCGGCCACATCGGAGATTGGTGCGGACGAGTTCGACGATTTCGTCGCCGACTTGTCGATGATGACTTGCGCCATGCCCGAATTGCACGCTTGTCTCGAAGACTCGCGCTGAAAAGCCAAAATCATGCTGTGACCAATTTAATCCTCATGTGGGTTTTCCAAATCCGCATTGCGTCGGAATGCTTTTTTAGAGAATATGGTTAGAATATGTAAAACGGATATACCAGAAAAATTGACAGTTTTATTTATTTATGAATGCAAGTATCTTGATTATATTCAATTAGAATTGAATATTTATAAGTGAATTATTATGTATTAATTTAAGGATGGCATCATGGCTCGCGTAACAACAATTGTTCAAGTAGATAATTTGTCTTCATATGACGTATACCTTGAGGATGGCGAAGATAAAGATAAAAATATGACATGTCATGCGGAGCTTATTCATAAATGTTCAATTGGGATACCGTGGATTGGTAAAAAATCCGAAAATTATAAAAAAATAACACTAAAATGTGGAAAGAATCAAGATAATTACATATACATATTCCAGGATTACTGGAATTCTTCCGATGCAGTAAAATTCAGTAAAGTCAGCCCATTTGATTATAATGATGGAAATCATGATCAGATGCAATACGAACCAACGGGAGCCGGGGATAAGTATCTGCAAATTATGGATGTATACGATAGCAAGCATGAGAATATCATAGATCAAATTGCATATTTGCGTCGGTTTGACACCTAGGTAAGTGGATAATCCGATCACGAATATGCGGGTCAGGGTGACGTACGGATTTGAAACGATGCAAAGGCTTCGCGCCCTTTCGAAGAGGTCGAAGTAAGAAAAATGCTAAGAAAAATCGGGAGCCCGCCCTTTTTAGACGGTGTTTCAGTCGAAGGAAACCTTGCCGCGCCCTTTTTTGATATCCGCGCGGCCTGATTTCGCCTTCAGGCGTCGCTCGACGGAGCCTTTGGTCGGCCTGGTCTTCTTGCGCGGCGGAGGTGGCGGCTCGGCGGCCTTGGCAATCAGGGCGATCAGCCGCTCGCGGGCATCTTCGCGATTGCGCTCCTGCGTGCGGAAGCGATTGGCCTCGATAAGAATGTCACCGTCCTTGGTGCCTTTCTGACCGGCCAGCTTGAAGAGGCGCGTGAGAATATCTTCCGGCAATCCCGATCGCGCCGCATGAAAGCGCAGCTGCACCGCCGTCGAAACCTTGTTGACGTTCTGCCCACCGGGACCGGAGGCGCGAATGAAGCTTTCCTCCAGATCGTCCTCGCGGATCGTCAGGCGATTGGTGATGCGGATGATGTTCCGGTTCTCTTCCATGAGAGAACGCATACACGCTTCGCTTCGGTTGGACAAAAGAAAACCCGGCACGCGCATGCTCCTCAAAAGTGCGAAGCGGTTTTGGGGTAAGGGCATGCGAGAAAAATCACGCGCGCCAAAGTGCGGGGCTGGATTGAGGGCAAAAGAAAACCCAGCACGCGGGCCGGGCTTTCTTCCTCCTCAGTATTTCTGAGCTTATTCCGCAGCGATACGGATTGCCGGTGCTGCGTCCTTGACCTCGTGATCGACGTGACGTTCGAACTTTTCGAAGTTGGTGACGAACATATCGACCAGCTTTTTGGCCTGCGCGTCATAGGCGGCCTTATCGGCCCAGGTGGAGCGCGGATCGAGAATGGACGTATCCACGCCCGGCACTTCAACCGGAACGGCGAAGCCGAAATTCGGATCGATGCGGAATTCGGCGTCGTTCAGCGAGCCATCGAGGGCGGCAGCGAGAAGCGCGCGGGTTGCCTTGATCGGCATGCGCTTGCCGGTGCCATAGGCGCCGCCGGTCCAGCCGGTGTTGACGAGCCAGCAATCGACCTTGTGTTCGGCGATCAGCTTGCGCAGCAGATTGCCGTATTCCGACGGATGACGCGGCATGAACGGTGCGCCGAAGCAGGTCGAGAAGGTTGCTTCCGGTTCGGTGACGCCCTTTTCAGTGCCTGCGACCTTTGCCGTGTAACCGGACAGGAAGTGGTACATGGCCTGTGCAGGCGTGAGCTTGGCGATGGGAGGCATCACGCCGAAAGCATCGGCGGTGAGCATAATGATGTTCTTCGGCTGGCCGCCCTTGCCCGTCTTCGATGCATTCGGGATGAAGTCGAGCGGATAGGCGCAACGGGTGTTTTCGGTCAGCGAACCATCGTCGAAATCCGGCTGGCGATTGGCGTCGAGCACGACATTTTCCAGCACAGTGCCGAAACGCTGCGTCGTGGCATAGATTTCCGGCTCTGCTTCGGCGGAAAGACGGATGGTCTTGGCATAGCAGCCGCCTTCGAAATTGAAGATGCCGTGTTCACCCCAGCCATGCTCGTCGTCGCCGATCAGCGTGCGCGTCGGGTCGGCGGAAAGCGTGGTCTTGCCGGTGCCGGACAGGCCGAAGAAGACGGCGGTGTCGCCATCCGGGCCTTCATTGGCCGAGCAATGCATCGGCATCACGCCCTTGGCAGGCAGAATATAGTTGAGCGCGGTGAAGACCGACTTCTTCATTTCACCGGCATAGGAGGTGCCGCCGATCAGCACGATCTTGCGGGTCAGATCGACCGCGATCACCGTCTCGGTGCGCACGCCATAGCGTTCCGGATCGGCCTTGAAGGACGGCAGATCAATGATCGTCATTTCCGGCACATAGGAAGCAAGCTCTTCCTGGGCCGGACGGATCAGCAGGTTGCGGATAAACAGCGAATGCCAGGCATATTCGGTCACAACGCGGGCGTTGATCTTGTTGTCGGCGTCAGCACCGCCGATGAGATCCTGTACGAAAAGCTCCTTGCCCTTCGCATGCTCGATGAAATCGGCGTAGAGAAGCTCGAAGGCTTCCGGCGTGATCGGCTTGTTGTTGTCCCACCAGACCTGATCTTCGGTATTGGCGTCGCGGACTACGAATTTGTCCTTCGGCGAACGGCCCGTGTGCTGGCCGGTGCGGGCAACGAGCGCGCCCTGTGCCGTCAGTTCGGCTTCGCCACGGCGGACGGTTTCCTCATAGAGCCGAGCCGGTCCGAGGTTATAAAAGACTGCGGAGAGTTCCTTCAGTCCCGAAGTGGCAATGGAAGCGGCCGTATTGTGAATGCCGGTCTCTCTCATGGTGTCTCCGCCATCTTGGTTTGACAAATTTATCTGCCCTCCGTTTTTCCGTTCTCGGAGGAATGGCAGTCAGAAACAGATTAATTGTGGCAATTCAAATATTTAATCGATTTAAAAATTTTGAATTTTTTTTAAATCGTTTAACTATTGCGTTTTCGCGTGTATTTTTTGTGGAATACAATCTTTACGAGCGTTAACCAAAGAATGATTCGAGACGGCGCCTTTCACGGCTTCTTTCAGGGCTGCCACATTTTGTACCTAATTTGTACTGCACAAGCTGCATCACTATAATAAGATCGACGTGCAAATCAGGCGCTCGATGATCGAACCGCCCCACCAGCCGGTTGTTCCGGGTGGAATGCCAGATGGCAGAGCCCCAAAGGGTGATGCCCTGGCAAAACATGAAGGAGAAAGGTCCGCATGAAGGAAGCCTCGGCAACGCAGACAATTGCGCTGGTCGACGATGACCGTAACATTCTGACCTCCGTTTCCATTGCGCTGGAGTCGGAAGGCTATCGGGTTGAAACCTACACCGATGGCGCTTCCGCACTTGATGGTCTGATGGCGCGCCCGCCAAATCTTGCGATCTTCGATATCAAGATGCCGCGTATGGACGGTATGGAGCTTCTGCGCCGCCTGCGCCAGAAATCCGATCTCCCGGTTATCTTCCTGACCTCGAAGGACGACGAGATCGACGAGCTGTTCGGTCTCAAGATGGGCGCCGACGATTTCATCACCAAGCCGTTCTCGCAGCGTCTGCTGGTGGAGCGCGTCAAGGCAGTTCTGCGCCGCGTCGCTGCCCGCGACGGTACGGCAAAGCCTGCGGGCCAGCCGTCCAAATCGCTGGAACGCGGTCAGCTGGTCATGGATCAGGAACGTCATACCTGCACCTGGAAGGGTGAACCCGTTACGCTGACGGTCACCGAATTCCTCATCCTGCACTCGCTCGCGCAGCGTCCCGGCGTTGTGAAAAGCCGTGACGCCTTGATGGATGCGGCCTATGATGAGCAGGTCTATGTGGACGATCGCACCATCGACAGCCACATCAAGCGCCTTCGCAAGAAGTTCAAGGTGGTTGACGACGACTTCGAGATGATCGAAACGCTCTATGGCGTCGGCTATCGCTTCCGCGAGGCTTGATGCATAGGATTACCAATGCCGGGTGCGATAGCCCGGCATTGGTTTGGAATATTTGACGCACATCTTATCCGAAATGCGTTTCACATTTTTCGGGATGCGCTCCAACGAGTAACAAAAGCGAGATGGTCGCAGAGACCCAGAACGAAGGCCTTGCAGGCCAGAAAACGAGTTTGCAAGCAAACTTGCGCGAGCGCAGGGCACGGCGGCAGCGCTCGGTGTTCTGGCGCCGTCTGTTTGCGCCCTTTCGCAAGTTTCTCGGTCAATATCTCTTCTCAAGCCTGACGCGCCGCATTCTGTTTCTCAACCTTGCGGCGCTTGGCGTTCTGGTTTCCGGCATTCTCTATATGAACCAGTTCCGCGAGGGGCTGATCGACGCGAAGGTGGAAAGCCTTCTGACCCAGGGCAAGATCATCGCTGCGGCGATTTCGGCCTCGGCAACGGTCGATACCAACTCGCTGATGGTCGATCCGGAAAAGCTTCTAGAACTGCAAGCCGGGCAAAGCCTGACCCCCTCGCCCGATTCTCCCGATAATTGGGAATTCCCGATCAATCCTGAAAAGGTTTCGCCCCTGTTGCGCCGGTTGATTTCGCCGACCAGCACGCGGGCGCGTATCTATGACCGCTACGCCAATATGCTGCTGGATTCGCGCGCGCTCTATTCGCCGAGTTTCCCGTCCTCCAGCCCGGTGTTGAGCTACCCTCTGCCACCGATCGAGGGCGAAACGCCGGGGCTGTGGGAGCGTTTCAGCCGCTGGTTCACCGGCTTCTTCTATGGTGGCGGCTTGCCCGTTTATCAGGAACAGCCGGGCGGCAATGGTCTCGCCTTCCCCGAGATCGTCAAGGCGCTTTCTGGTTCTCCACAAACGGCGCAGCGCCGCACCGAAAAGGGCGAACTGGTGGTCTCTGTGGCCGTGCCGGTCCAGCGTTCGCGCGCGATTCTCGGCGTCTTGCTGCTTTCGACCGAAGGCGACGATATCGACAAGATCGTAGAGGGCGAGCGCATGGCCGTCTTCCGCGTGTTCGGTGTCGTGTCGCTGGTCATGGTGATCCTGTCGCTGTTCCTCGCATCGACCATAGCAAGCCCGCTGCGCAAATTGTCGGCTGCGGCGGATCGCGTGCGTCATGGCGTCAAGAACCGCGTTGAAATTCCAGATTTCTCGGAGCGACAGGATGAGGTGGGACATCTGTCCACCTCCATCCGCGATATGACCGACGCGCTTTACACCCGCATCGAAGCCATTGAGAGCTTCGCCGCCGATGTCAGCCACGAGCTGAAGAACCCCCTCACCTCGCTACGCAGCGCGGTGGAGACCTTGCCGCTCGCCAAGTCGGAGGAATCGCGCAAGCGCCTGCTCGACATCATTCAGCATGATGTGCGCCGTCTTGATCGCCTGATCACCGATATTTCCGACGCTTCGCGCCTCGACGCGGAACTGGCGCGCGAACATATCGACCGCGTGGATATGAAGACGCTGCTCACCAATCTTGTCACTGCCGCGCGCGAAGTGCGCCGCAACAAGGTTGGCACCGAGATCGTCTTCAATACTGGCAAGCTGCCAGCGGGTAAAAAGGCCTTCTACGTCGCGGGCCATGACCTGCGGCTTGGGCAGGTGGTGAGCAATCTCATTGAAAATGCGCGCTCCTTCGTGCCCGACGATACGGGGCGCATCGTGGTGACGTTGCAGGGCGAAGGCAGCCGCCTGCGCGTTCTCGTCGAGGATAACGGACCGGGCATCCCCATCGAGAATATCGAGCGGATTTTCGAGCGTTTCTATACGGATCGCCCGGCATCGGAGGCGTTCGGCCAGAATTCTGGCCTCGGCCTGTCGATCAGCCGTCAGATCATCGAAGCCCATGGCGGTACGCTGACGGCGGAAAACATTGTCGATCCTGCAAAGCCCGATCAATTCAGGGGCGCCCGTTTCATCGTCGATCTTCCGGCCAGCACATGACCCCGGAAGAAGCCAGGAGCGGCCTCCACGCCACCACCGTGCAATTGCGCGGAAAGGGCGTGATGATCATGGGCCGCTCGGGCGCGGGCAAGACCGAACTGGCGCTGACGCTGGTGGAGCGCGCATCGCTCCGCAGCGAACAGGCGGCCCTCGTCAGCGATGATCGCACGATGCTGCGCGCCGAAGACAATCACCTGATCGCCAGCGCGCCAGTTGCCCTTGCGGGCGGTGTGGAGATTCGCGGCGCTGGCCTGTTCAAGGTGCCTTTCGTCGCCAGCGCCACGCTTGATCTGGTGATCCTGCTTGTGGCCCGTGAAGAAGCGGAGCGTTATCCAGGCGGCGGAATCTGGAGCTTTGAAGGGATCGAACTGCCGCGTCTGCTTCTACCGTCACTGTCGTCGAATGGCGATTCCAACGCGCTGTCGCGGGCGATAGAGGCGACTTTGTTCTACGAACGGTGGTCGCCGGAGAATCGCTGACCGGCGATGGTTTCGATTCTGTGAAGATTTCACACCGCTGCGGCATTTTGCTTTTTTCAAGGCGGGGTGGAGATTTTTCACTTGCTATAAGGATTTGCCCTGCCAAGATGCACAACTCGCCGGCATGGTTCCGGCTACAGTACGATCCTTAAAACGAGACAGGTTTTTTGGAGTGATCGTACTGGAACAAAGCAGGTGCCATCTGATCATCTGGCGGGGTGATGCGGCGGGCGCGCGACGGGAGCTTTTATAGTATGATCGGACTCGTGCTTGTTACGCACGGAAGGCTGGCCGAAGAGTTTCTTCATGCCGTTGAGCATGTGGTAGGCCCGCAAGATAATTTCGAAACCGTATGCATCGGTGCGGAAGATGACATGGAGCAGCGTCGACGCGATATCGTCGAAGCTGTCGAACGCGCCGAAAATGGCAGCGGCGTCATCATCCTGACCGACATGTTCGGTGGAACTCCCTCCAATCTGGCCATCTCGGTCATGCAGGAAGGCAAGATTGAAGTCATCGCAGGCGTCAATCTGCCGATGCTGATCAAGCTTTCAAGCGTGCGGATCGGCGGCGACATCAAGACTGCGCTTCGCGAGGCGCAGGACGCGGGGCGTAAATATATCAACGTCGCAAGTCAGGTTCTGACAGGAAAGTAAATATGCGGTCCAGCGTCACCCTTACTGGCGAATACGATCCCGAAACTGCAATTTCCCGGTCGCTTGAGATCGTCAACAAGCGCGGGCTGCACGCCCGCGCCTCCGCCAAATTCGTCCAGCTGGTCGACGGCTATGACGCGCATGTCCGCGTTTCCAAGGACGGCATGACGGTCGGCGGCACCTCGATCATGGGGCTGATGATGCTGGCCGCCTCGCCCGGCTGCTGCATCGAGGTCAGCGCTTCGGGCGAACAGGCCGAGACGGTGCTCGACGCCCTGCAGACGCTGATTGCCGACAAGTTCGGCGAGGAGTGCTGATAGGACCCGCTTCCTATTTTGTTACCAAAAGACGTTGGAAGTTAGCTGTGCAGCGCTCGTCCGTGGGAGCAATGAGAGTTGCGGTGACTAAATCGATTCTTTCAAATTGCAGGTAACCGCTGTTTTTATATCTCAGGTCATATCCATATTCGTTATGTTTATTTTTGATTATCGAGTAGCACTCTAATGTTTTATAAGGTTTTCCCGATTTCCAGATGACTGATGATAGAGTGTATGGTTCCTCACCATGCTGTACAATGCTGTATAATGTTTCCTTGTTGCTATTTCTTATGTAAGTAATTCCGTCTGGAGGCTCACTAAGACCAGTGTTTTCTTTACTGTGCGCCTCTATTAAGTTAGCTTTCCCATATGGATTTTTTGCCTTGCTAATATAAATATCGATGACGCTGTCATTGTAAACGTTGTTTGTCCAAGCAGAGATTCCTTTATCTTGTGCTTGGGAAGGGAGAGTATCGATGTGCGATGCCATTGCAAGAATTAATAACATAAAGACAGTTTTTTTCATTTTATCTCCATAACATTAAATAATACGAAATTATAATTTGATAGGATCACCAAATGGTTCCTGAGGATAGCTGTTATATTTTCTTGAGGGATTTGAGAGCGGGATATTAATTGGTTTAATCGTTGCCTTGCGTGGGGGATTTATGGCTCACGATTGAACTCCGTGTATAGCGGTTTCAAGATCTGCCGATATGCACGTATAAAGATTTGTTTATATGAAGTTGTGCTTCGACCCGCGATCTGCTAGTCAAAGCGGCAGCCGGAGCGGCTTTTATCGACGATATTCCGCTCCCAAACCATGTCTACAACGCCATTCCGAACCGGGTTCATTGCCGTGTTGGAATTGTTTTTGATTGGAGCACGCGATGACCGCAAGCCAAGATTTCGTCGTCAAGGATCTGAGCCTGGCCGACTGGGGCCGCAAGGAACTCGACATTGCCGAAACCGAAATGCCGGGCCTGATGGCTGCGCGCGCGGAATTCGGCAAGACGCAACCGCTGAAGGGCGCACGCATTTCCGGTTCGCTGCACATGACCATTCAGACCGCCGTTCTGATCGAGACGCTCAAGGCCCTTGGCGCCGATGTGCGCTGGGCATCGTGCAACATCTTCTCGACGCAGGACCATGCCGCCGCTGCGATTGCCGCCACCGGCACGCCGGTTTTCGCCATCAAGGGCGAAACCCTTGAAGAATACTGGACCTACACCGACCAGATCTTCCAGTGGCCGGATGGCCAGCCGTCCAACATGATCCTCGACGATGGCGGCGACGCCACCATGTACATCCTCATCGGCGCGCGCGCTGAAGCGGGTGAAGACGTTCTGTCGAACCCCGGTTCGGAAGAAGAGGAAGTTCTCTTCGCGCAGATCAAGAAGCGCATGGCTGCAACGCCGGGCTTCTTCACAAAGCAGCGCGATGCCATCAAGGGCGTGACGGAAGAAACCACCACCGGCGTCAACCGTCTGTACCAGTTGCAGAAGAAGGGCCTCCTGCCCTTCCCAGCCATCAACGTCAATGACAGCGTCACCAAGTCGAAGTTCGACAACAAGTATGGCTGCAAGGAATCGCTGGTCGACGGCATTCGTCGCGGCACCGACGTGATGATGGCTGGCAAGGTCGCCGTCGTCTGCGGTTACGGCGATGTCGGCAAAGGCTCCGCCCAGTCGCTGGCCGGTGCCGGTGCCCGCGTCAAGGTGACGGAAGTCGATCCGATCTGCGCCCTTCAGGCCGCCATGGATGGCTTTGAAGTCGTGACGCTCAGCGATGCCGCTCCGACCGCCGATATCGTGATCACCACGACCGGCAACAAGGACGTCATCACGCTGGACGACATGCGCAAGATGAAAGACATGTGCATCGTCGGCAATATCGGCCACTTCGACAACGAAATTCAGATTGCCGCTCTGCGCAACCTGAAGTGGACCAATGTGAAGCCGCAGGTCGATCTGATCGAGTTCCCGGATGGCAAGCGCCTGATCCTTCTTTCGGAAGGCCGCCTGCTCAATCTCGGCAACGCGACCGGCCATCCGAGCTTCGTGATGTCGGCCTCCTTCACCAACCAGGTGCTGGCCCAGATCGAGCTTTACACGCGTCCGGAAGCCTACAAGAACGAAGTCTATGTTCTGCCGAAGCATCTCGACGAGAAGGTCGCGCGCCTGCATCTCGACAAGCTGGGTGCGAAGCTGACTGTGCTTTCTGAGGAACAGGCAGCCTATATCGGCGTCACTCCACAGGGCCCGTACAAGTCCGAGCACTACAGATATTAACCATCGGTTAAGCATTCTACTACATGTTGAGACTGGGCAGTTGACAGGCTGTCCAGTCTTTCTTTTTGCGCGCGACACGCTTCACCTGGATTCGTCGGAAGGGTATTGTGAAGACGAATCAAAAGCATTCCCGGCAAAAGTGTATTGCGGTTTTGATGTTCGGGAATGCGAAGAAACAATGTGTTTTGGCGGGTGTTCGCGTGGTGCGTTTTTTGCCGGTTTCGGCGGGAAGCGGCTGGTCGCTTCGTCCCTGAAACACGTTCGGCTATCGGCACTATGGCGGTGCCCGACGGTCGGTTGATGTGTTGAAATTGAAATGCGGGTGTGCGTCCGTTTGCGGAAGCACAGTCGGGTGGCGGAGAAAAGGGAAACATGCCAGAAGTCGGCTTATCGGGCACAACCCGGGGCAATTCCACAATCGGAAGAGGCAAGAGCTTGACGGTTGCTCTCGCCTGTGTTGCAAAGCCGCTTCGGCAGGTCGTCTTGAAGGCGACCGTGTCAGTTTCCGCCGTTCTTGCCGCCATGCCCGCTTTTGCGCAGGGCGCTGATGGCGCGCGCATCGAACTGCCTTTTGGCGGCGGCAGCGTCGGCGCCTTCGAAGTCATTCAGTTTTCCATGTTTGTCGGCGCCATGGGCGCGGCGCTGCTTTCCGCAGGCTGGCTCATTCGCGAGCGCGCCCGCGCTGCGAGTGAAAACAAGGAACTGCGTTCCAAACTCTCTGATCTGAGCCTTACGGCGCAGCGCAATGAAGCGCTTCTCAATCTCAAGGATCAGCGCATCGTCGTCTGGGACGGTCATACGATGCGGGCCGATGTGGTCGGGCAATTGCCGGATGAAAGCGGCGCGCCGCAGGATCGCTCGGCATTTCTGGCTTTCGGTCGCTGGCTGCGCCCGCAATCGGTGACGGCGCTGGAGCGCGCCGTCGCGTCGCTGCGCGAACATGCGCGCACCTTCGATCTGACGGTCGAAACCAATAATGGCACGCTGCTTGATGTTTATGGCCGTACCTCCGGCGGTCTGGCTGTCGCCCGCTTTTTCAGCCTGCAGGGCGTTCAGGCGGAGCGCGCAGCGCTTCAGGCGCAAAATCGCGAATTGTCGGACCGGATCGAACTCCTGCGCCGCCTGCTGGAGCGCATCGAGCAACCTGTCTGGGTTCGCGATGGCAATGGCCGCATCGAATGGGTCAATCAGGCCTATGCGCGCGCTGTCGATATGCCCGATACCAGCCAGACGATCGCGGAAGGTCGCGAGCTTTTCGGTGCGCAGGCGCGGATTCGTCTGGAGCGCGACCGTTTTGCCGAGCCGGTTCTGCATGAGCAATTGCCGACAGTGGTGCGCGGCGACCGCCGGATTTTCGATGTGACCGATGTGAGCGCCGAGGGCGGTTCCGCTGGTCTTGGCTTCGATCTGAGCGAAGTCGAGCAGGTGCGTGAGGAACTGAGCCGCACGCTGAAAAGCCATGCTGAAACGCTGGATCAGCTCTCGACTGCCGTGGCGATTTTCGATCCGGAAATGAAGCTCCAGTTCTTCAATCAGGCATTTGCGAAACTCTGGTCGCTTGACACGGCCTGGCTCGAAACCCAGCCGAGCAACACCTTGCTCTTCGACCGGCTGCGGTCCGAAGGCAAGCTGCCGGAACAGCCGGAATGGCGCAAGTGGAAGGACGGTTTACTGTCTGCCTATCGCGCCGTCGAGCCGCAGGAACATATGTGGCATCTGCCCGATACGCGCACCATGCGCGTGGTCGCCAATCCGCATCCGCAAGGCGGCGTGACCTGGTTCTTCGAGAACATGACGGAAAAGTTCGAACTCGAAGGCCGCTACAACACACTGATCAAGGTTCAGGGCGAAACGCTGGATCATCTGGCCGAGGCCGTGGCGGTGTTCGGGTCCGATGGCCGCATGCGCCTGTCCAATCCGTCCTTCGCGGACCTGTGGTCACTACCTGCCGCCATGGTCGTGGTGGGCACGCATATATCAACGATTTCAAAGCTTTGCCGTGAGCGTGGCGGAGACGGTCTCTGGGACGATTTCGTGTCCTCCGTGACCGGCTTCCTCGACCAGCGTGATGGTCGCATGGGGCAGGTGGAGCTGGATGACGGTGTGATCCTGTCCTTCGCGGTGGTGCCGCTGCCCAAGGGGCAGACCATGCTTACCTTCATCGATGTGACCGATACGGTGCGCGTTGAACGTGCCCTGAAGGAAAAGAACGAAGCGCTGGAACTGGCCGACCAGATCAAGAACGATTTCGTGCAGCACGTCTCCTACGAGCTGCGTTCGCCGCTGACCAACATCATCGGCTTTACCGAACTGCTGCAGACCCCGTCCTTTGGCTCGCTCAACGAGCGTCAGGTGGAATATCTGGAGCATATCAGCACGTCGTCGTCGGTTCTGCTGACCATTGTGAACGATATTCTCGATCTCGCGACCGTCGATGCCGGCATCATGGAACTGGAAATCGGCGATGTTTCGGTGGTGGAGGCGATTTCCGCAGCTGCTTCCCGCGTGAGCGAGCGCTTGCGCGACCATGATATCGGCCTCGATGTCGATATTGCCGATGATGTGGATGTCTTCAAGGCAGACGCCAATCGCGTACGTCAGGTGCTTTTCAACCTTCTGTCCAACGCGACCAATTACGCGCCGGAAGGTTCGACCGTCACCTTGCAGGTGGCGCGCGAAGGGTCTGAAGTGGTCTTCTCTGTCCATGACGATGGCCACGGCATGCCGCCGGAAGTTCTGGATACTGTCTTCAAGCGTTTCCAATCCTATCCGAATGGCGGGCGCAAGCGCGGTGCCGGGCTCGGCCTTGCCATCGTGAAAAGCTTCGTTGAGCTGCATGGCGGCAACGTCGATATCGAGACTGGTTCGGGCAGGGGAACAACCGTGATTTGCCGCTTTCCATCGGAGACACGCAGCTTCCGTGTTGCTGCCGAATAAGGTAAACGGTGCTTATGAGCGCCCAAACACAGATTCTCGAATTCTATTTGCCCGATGAAGCCGCCACACTCCGGTTTGGCGAGGACTTCGCTCTCGCTTTGCAAAAGGGCGATCTGGTCACGCTTTCCGGTGATCTGGGGGCGGGGAAATCATCGCTGGCCCGCGCGGTCATCCGCGCCATTGCCGACGATCCGGGGCTTGAAGTGCCAAGCCCGACCTTTACGCTGGTGCAAAGCTACGAAGCGCTTCGTCTACCGGTTGCCCATGCCGATCTTTATCGCCTGTCGTCGGGTGAAGAGCTTGACGAGCTGGGACTGGTCGAATTTCTGGACGATGGCGTTGTGCTTGCCGAATGGCCGGAGCGCGGGGAGGGCTTTTTGCCCGAGGCGAATTTCTCGGTCACGCTTTCGCATGAAGGGGCAGGGCGACGCATCGCCATTGCCGTGCCGAAAGCCGCGATCAGCCGTCTGGAGCGCTCGCTGGCCATTCGTGCTTTCCTTGACCGCCATGACCGGCAGGGTGCGGAACGGCGTTATCTGCAAGGCGATGCATCGCCGCGCAAATATGAAACGATCCGCAGCACGCATGGCGTCGAGATTCTCATGAACGCGCCGCAGATGCCTTATGATCCAATATTGCGTGACGGCAAGACCTACCGACAGATAGCGCATCTGGCCGAGAATATTCTGGCTTTCGCAGCCATTGATGGGCTTTTGGCCGCGCATGGTTTTCGCGTGCCTGAAATGCGCGCTGCTGATCTGGACGCAGGGTTTTTGGTTCTGGAAAATCTGGGCGTTGAGGGCGTGCGCGCCGCTACCGGTGAGCCGGTGGCGGAACGCTATAAGGCGGCAGGGCGCTTTCTCGCGCATCTGCATGGGGTGCACTGGCCGAACCACGTGCCGCTTGACGGCTATCCTGATCACCTCATCGCGCCTTTCGACCGCGATGCCATGCTGATCGAGGTTAGCCTTGTCGGGCAGTGGTATGCGCCACGCATGATGGGTCGCCAGCTGACCGACGCTGAAAAGCAGGCTTACGAAGTGGCGTGGGACAAGGTGATTGCCGATATCGCCGATGTCGAACAGAGCCTGCTGCTGCGTGATTATCATTCGCCAAACCTGTTCTGGTTTCCGGAAGCAGAAGGCAAGGACCGCATCGGAACCATCGATTTTCAGGATGCGATGATCGGTCCCGCTGCCTATGACGTGGCCTCGCTGGCGCTCGATGCGCGCGTGACGATTCCGGTTGAACTGGAACAGGCGGTCGTTTCTGCTTATTGCGACGAGCGCCGCAGCTTGGGCCATGCTTTCGACGAAGCACTGTTCCGCAAGGCCTATGCGGCCATGGGCGCGCAACGCAATGCCAAGCTGCTCGGTCTCTTCGTGCGGCTTGATGAGCGCGACGGTAAACCGGCTTATCTCAACCATCTGCCACGCATCCATGACTATCTCGGTCGTGTGCTTGTTCATCCGGTCATGGCGCCCGTGGCGGCATGGTTCCGCGAATTGGGATTGATGCAGGAAGGGCTATTGCGCAATGAAAATGCCTGAGACGGCCATGGTTCTGGCGGCGGGGCTTGGCAAGCGTATGCGCCCCATCACCGAGACAATCCCGAAACCGCTGGTCAAGGTCGCGGGAAAGCCGCTGATCGACTGGGGGCTGGACGCGCTTGAAGCCGTTGGCGTACAGATGGCGGTCGTGAATGTACATTATTTAGCCGACCAACTTGATGCCTATCTTGCTGACCGCGCAGAGCCGCATATCGTCATTTCCGACGAGCGCGATCTGCTGCTCGATTCTGCAGGCGGCATCGTCAAGGCATTGCCGCAATTGGGAGGGGCACCGTTCTACCTCCTGAACGCCGATACGTTTTGGGTGGGCGATATATCGAAGCCCAATCTCGTGTCCTTGGGCGAGGCTTGGGACGATGCAAAGATGGATATCCTGCTGATGACGGCGGGGCTGGATCAGGCCACCGGTTTCGAGGGGAAGGGCGATTTCGTCGCCGACGATGCAGGCCGCTTGCGTCGCGCCCGCGATGTGGCGGGAACGCCGCTCATCTATGCCGGGGCCGGTATCATTCATCCGCGCATTTTTGCAGGTGCAGAGCCTGAAGTGGCGTCGCTCAATCGATATTTCGATAAGGCCATCGCTGAAGGCCGTCTTTATGGTATGCCCATGGTCGGCCATTGGCTGACGGTCGGAACACCGGAAGCGATAGCGCAAGCGGAGGTCGCACTTTCCGCGTTGGTTTGAACCGAGTTTATTTGAGCCAAATAATTTGAGAAGGATAGAAACAGCATGAGCAAAACCACGCCAAGGCTGTTTTCCATTCCTTCCGGAACGCCGTTTCTCCCAGCCTTCGCCAAAGCCTTGCTTGACGGCAAACTGATCGAAGGCTTTCCCGGCAATCCCGCAGATCCTCTGGCGCTAGCCAGCGCCACGATTTATGTGCCGACGCGTCGTGCCGCGCGTGCTCTGCGTTCTGTTATCGTTGATATGAATCCGGCTAAGAGTGCCATTTTGCCCGCCATCAGACCGCTTGGCGATGTGGATGAAGACGCGGCGTTTTTCAATTCCGGGGCGGCGGGCGTATTCGACCTCAATCCGCCGATTGCAAAGGCCGAGCGGCTTCTGCTGCTGGCGCGTCTGATCCGTCCATGGCGCGAATCTCTGCCCGCCCATGTGCGGGCGCTGTTCGGCGTTGATGACGTATCGGTTCCAGCCACAACCGCCGATGCCATCTGGCTGGCCCGCGATCTGGCCGGGCTGATGGATCAGGTGGAAACTGATGGCGCGCAATGGAGCGAGCTCGCCAGCATCGCGCCGGACGATCTTGCCGACTGGTGGCGGGTGACGCTCGGTTTTCTCGATATCGTCACCAAGCTGTGGCCCGAAATTCTGGCTGAGCGCAAGCTTTCCAATCCGGCAGCCCACCGCAACGACCTGATCTGGGGCGAGGTGGCGCGCCTGCGCGATAACCCGCCTCCGGGGCCGGTTATCGCGGCCGGTTCGACGGGTTCCATTCCTGCCACAGCGGAACTGATTTCCGTCATCGCGCATCTGCCGAACGGCGCAGTCGTGCTGCCGGGGCTTGATCGCGATCTGGACGATGAGGCGTGGAAGATGCTGGGCGAGGTCGAGGACAATCCCTCGACCTTCGGGCATCCGCAATATGGCCTGCACAAGTTGCTGCGCGCCATCGGGACGCTCCGCGAAGATGTCGAGCATATTGAAGACATGCCCCGCCAGAAACGGATTCTGGAGCGTGTTGTGAGCGAAGCGCTGCGCCCGGCGGAAACGACTGATGCGTGGGGCGCGCTCAGCCAGCACCCGGATATGCAACCGGACGTCCTTCAGTCTTCGGCGCATAAAATCGATCTCATTGAGGCGGCGAACGAACGCGAGGAAGCGCTGTCGGTGGCGCTGGCGCTGCGCGACGCCATCCATCAAGAAGGCAAGATCGCAGCGCTGGTGACGGCGGACCGCAATTTGGCGCGGCGTGTGGTTGGAGAACTGGCGCGGTTCGGCATTGATGCCGATGATTCCGGCGGGCGGCATTTGCGCGATGTCGAGACCTCGACGCTGCTGCGCCTGACGGTCGAAACGGTGTTCAATCCCGGTGATCCGGTGGCCTTGCTGGCGCTGGTGAAGCATCCTTTGCTGCGGCTTGAAACACCGCGCATCGACCGGCGTCTCGCTGGTGAAACGCTGGAGCTTGTCGCCTTTCGTGGTGGCACGGGACGCGCTTCCGTTATCGACCTACCAGCCTTTTTTGACCGGCGATTGAAGGAGAGCGCCAATCAGTCGTGGCGTCCGGCATGGCATGACAGCATCACGCCGGAGATGATCGCTGCCGCCCGGGCCCTCTGTGAAAATCTGTCCCAGGCGGTGGCGCCGCTGGCATCTTTCGCGACAACAAGTCGGCGAACCAATATTGGCGAGATTGCGCGTGCGACGGCGCAAGCCGTTGAAAACATGGCGCGTGATGAAAACGGCAGCGTCGCCACTTTCTATTCCGGTGAGCGCGGCGAAAAAATTGCCTCGTTCCTGCGTGGTCTGGTGTCGAGCGAATCGGAGCTGGATTTCGAAGCTAGCGAATGGCCCGCTATTCTGGATGCGCTGATGGCTGGCGAAACCGTCAAGCCGCATCCGGGCGGTCATCCGCGTGTCTTTGTCTGGGGTGCGCTGGAAGCGCGTCTCCAGACGGTCGATACAGTGGTGATCGGCGGTCTGAACGAAGGTAGTTGGCCCGCCAAGACGCGCAACGATCCCTTCATGTCGCGCCCGATGAAGGCGATGATCGCACTCGATCCGCCAGAGCGGCGCACCGGCCTTGCCGCGCATGATTTTCAAATGGCGCTTGGCATGGACCATGTGGTGTTGTCGCGTTCGCAGCGTTCCGATAATGCGCCGACGGTGACATCGCGCTGGCTGCAGCGACTTGAAACCGTGCTGGGTGCCGATGTGACGAAGGACATGCGCCAGCGCGGCCAGCGTTTCCTTCACTGGTCGCGGGAGATTGACCGTGCGCCGGATGTGCCTTTCGTCAAAAGACCTGAGCCTGCGCCACCGGTCGCAGCGCGGCCCAAGCATTTTTCGGTCACGGAAGTGGAAACGCTGCGCCGCGACCCTTACGCGATCTTCGCCAAGCGCATTCTCAAGCTGCGTCCGCTGGAGCCGTTGATCCGTGATCCGGCAGCGGCGGAACGCGGTACGCTGTTCCATGACATTCTCGGACATTTCACGCAGGAAAATATCGACCCGCTGGCACCGGATGCAGCCGAGCGCCTGACAGAACTGGGGCGCATCCTGTTTGCAGATATGGATTTGCCGACCGAAATCGAAGCCGTCTGGTGGCCGCGTTTCACGGCGCTGATCCCGCAGTTTCTGGAATGGGAGCGGGAGCGCGCTTACAATGTGCAGACGCGGTTTGCGGAAATCGCCTCGGACAAGCGCGACATCGAAAGCCTTGGCATCACGCTTTCGGGCCGTGCCGACCGTATCGATCTGATGCGCGACGGGACCGCCGAAATCATCGATTATAAAACCGGCTCCACGCCGTCGCCGCGTCAGGCGCATGTCCTGCTGTCGCCGCAACTGGCGCTGGAGGCAGCTCTTCTGGTGCGGGGCGCGTTCCGGGAGGTTGGCTCGGTTCGGGCGTCCGATCTCACCTATGTGCGGCTTCGCGCCGGAGGCGAGGTGAAGCCGGAATCCATTCTGAAGATCAGCAGACCGCCATCGGAAAAGACCGCTCCCGCTTTGGGTGAGGAGGCATGGCAGCGCCTTGCCCAGCTTTTGGCTGAATATCAGAAGCCGGATAAGGGTTATCTTTCGCGCGCGCTGCCATTCCGCGAAACCGATCTTACGGGCGACTATGACCACCTCGCGCGCGTGCTGGAATGGTCCGCTGGCGGCGATGCCGGTGGGGAGGGCGGCGAATGAAGAAGAAACTCTATATCCCGCCGGAAACCATCGATGCGCAGACACGGGCTGCCGACCCCGCCGCTTCGGTCTGGGTGTCGGCCAATGCCGGTTCCGGCAAGACGCATGTTCTGACCGAGCGCGTTATCCGCCTTTTGCTCGAAGGGACCGATCCGTCGAAAATTCTCTGCCTTACCTATACCAAGGCGGCGGCTGCGGTGATGCAGAACCGCGTCTTTGCGCGTCTGTCGGAATGGGCGGTGCTGCCGGACAGTGAACTGGCCGAGCGGTTGAAATCGCTTGAAGGCCGCAGACCGGGCGCACCTCGCCTTGCGGTGGCACGGCGGCTTTTCGCCCGCGCACTGGAAACACCGGGCGGGTTGAAAATCCAGACCATCCATGCGTTTTGCGAAGCCATCTTGCATCAGTTTCCACTTGAGGCAAACATCGCCGGTCACTTCGAGATGATGGACGATCTGATGCAGGTCGCGCTTGTGGGTGAAGCACGGCGTCAGCTACTCGAAACGGCGCATGGTGGTGGCGATGCGAATATCGCAGCCGCCTTTGCCGATGTGTTGCAGGCATCGGGCGAAATGGGGCTGCAATCGCTGCTGGACGAGGCGGTGAACCGGCGCAACGGTTTGCAGCGCTATATCGCGGAATTGGGCGTTGCCGAAACGCGCGCCGAGACCTTGCATCGCGCCTTCGGTTTCGATCGGGATGAGCGCGAAAGCGATATTCTGGCGGAGCTCTGGCCGGTTCCTGAATTCTCCGATGACGCGCTTGATCTCATTCTTTCGATCCAGAAGGGTGCTGCGCGCGCGCATGATTTTGCGCTGCAACTGAAGCGTTACGACAAGGTGAGCGTCACCCGTGACCGCGAAGCCGTGCTGCGCGCTGCGTTTCTGAAAAGCACTGGCGAGCCGAAATCCGGGTCCTATGTCGGCTCGGCGGCGGTGAAGAAACTGCTTCCGGATTTCGAGGAAGCCTTCGATGCAGCCGCTTCCCGTGTTGAAATGGGCCTCGACCGGCTGAAGGAATTGCGCCTCGTGCGGCTCAATCTGGCCGCGCTGACGCTGATCGACGATCTTCTGCAACGCTATCATGATCTGAAGCGTAAGCGCGGTCTGCTCGATTTCGAGGACCTGATCACCCGCACCGTGGCGCTGCTTGCCCGCGACGGGGCAGGGCAGTGGGTGCAGTACAAGCTCGATCGCGGCATCGATCATATCCTCGTTGATGAAGCGCAGGACACCAGCCCCGACCAGTGGCAGGTCATCCGCATGTTGTCGGAGGAGTTCTTCTCCGGTCTCGGCCAGCGCAATTTGCAGCGCACGCTGTTTGCAGTGGGTGACGAAAAACAGTCGATCTATTCGTTCCAGGGGGCTGTGCCGGAAGATTTTGCCGCGCAGGGACGTTCGGTCAGTCTTCGCGCAGGCGATGCCGAATTGAAGTTCGAGCGCGTCAGTCTCAACTTCTCCTTCCGCTCGGCACCGGATGTGTTGCAGGCGGTGGATGAGGTGTTTGCGAGGCCGGAAGCCAATCGCGGGCTTGCCGGTGCCACGGTTCACGATGCCATTCGCGCCGACGCGCCGGGCGAGGTGGAAATCTGGGATATGCTGACGCCCGAAGCGGTGGAAGAACCGGATGACTGGCGTGTGCCGGTCGATCATCTGGCCGCGCCCGCCGTGCGGCTGGCTGAACAGATCGCCGCCACCATCCGCTACTGGCTGGACAGGGGCGAACCCATTCCCGGTCAAAACCGCCGCATTGCACCGCGCGATATCATGGTGCTGGTGCGCAAGCGTGATCAGTTCATGCCTGCCTTGTCTCGGGCGCTCAAGAATCTCGGCGTGCCGGTGGCGGGCGCGGATCGCCTGCGCCTCACCAGCCATATCGCCATTCAGGATCTGATGGCGCTTGGACGCTTCGTGCTGCAACCCTCCGACGATCTTTCGCTGGCTTCGCTTCTCAAAAGCCCGCTCTTCGGCTGGGACGATGACCGGCTGTTTGCACTGGCGCATCCGCGCGGGGCCGGTTCGACCTTGTTCGAACATCTCTACCGCGCCTCACGTGACGACGAGGCGCTTGCCGCCATCCACAGGACCTTGAGCCGTTGGCGCGGCATCGCCGACACCATGCCGGTTTTCGAGTTCTATGCCCGTATTCTGAGTGCTGACGGCGCGCGGCGGAAACTTCTGGCGCGACTTGGGCCGGAAGCGGGCGACATTATCGATGAGTTTCAGAACTACGCGCTCTCTGCCGAGCGGGCCGGGCTGCCGGGCTTGCAGGCTTTCCTTGAAACGCTGGATGCGGCTTCACCGGAAATCAAGCGCGAACTGGATCAGGGCCGCAACGAAGTGCGCCTCATGACCGTCCATGCGGCGAAGGGCCTTGAAGGCGCCGTGGTGTTTCTGGTCGATCCCGGCAGTGCCGTCTGGACCGGGAGCCGTGCGCCCAAGCTGATCCCCTATGATCTGGCGCATGACGGACCGCCGGTTAAAGGCTATCTCTGGCAGCCGAACGGGTCATGGCAGACCGGGTTTACTGCTGCTCGTATCGAAGAGCTAAAGGCCCGCGCCGAGGAAGAATACCGCCGCCTGCTTTATGTCGGCATGACGCGCGCCGAGGATCGCCTCATCATCTGCGGCTATCGCGGCACACGCGAGAGCGGAGAAACCTGGCACCGGCTGGCCGAGGACGCGCTTGCCATCAAATCGGAGACCTTTGTGCACCCCGTGCAGGGTGTCGCCGCACGACGCTATCGCAATACGCCACGCGGATTAACGGAGATTATCGAGCCGGATCAGGCGGAGGCGACGCCCTTGCCCGGTTTGCCGCCGGAATATCTGCTTCCGGTCAAGCCCGAGGCGGGGCTCCCGCGCCCGCTGGCACCATCGGGCGCGGCGGCGCTGATTGAGGCGGATGAAGAGCCGCCGCTTGATGCAAGCTCCCCTGTGCTCGGGGATATCGTCAGCGATGGCACGCCCGGCTTTGCCCTGCGGCGCGGCACGGCGATCCACATGCTGCTGCAATATCTGCCGGAAGTGCCGGAGAGCGAGCGAGAGAAGCTGGCGGAAGATTATCTGGCCCGAATAGCGGGCGACTGGCCGGAGGCTGAGCGTCACAACGCCGTTTCGAGCGTGAAAGCTATATTGACAGATCCGCAATTTGCACCGGTTTTCGCTTCCGGCTCGCGTGGCGAAGTCGCAATCATGGGCACGATCAATCTTGGCGGGCGCGATCATGCCGTGTCCGGTCAGGTCGATCGCATCAGCGTGGACGCGACCCGCGTTCTCGTTGTCGACTATAAGACCAACCGACCGCCGCCCAAGACCGTCGAGGCGGTGCCTTTCGCTTATCGCGCACAGCTTGCGCTCTATAAGGCACTGCTGGAGCCGCTTTATCCGGGGCGGGTTGTGGAAACGGCCTTGCTCTTTACTGAGGGGCCGTTTCTATTGCCGCTATCCGATGCTGTGCTTGATGAAGCCATGCAGGCGCTGAGAGACTCTCAAGGAAAGGTGAGTAACTAGAACTTGACGGATGGCAGCAGACACGCCACATGATATAGCGAAGAAAGAGCGGATTGCGTGTGAGTCTGTGAAGATGTCTGCCGTTCTTAACCATATAGAGGATAGCCCTATGGCAACCGTTAAGGTCGATAACAGCAATTTTCAGTCGGACGTTCTTCAGTCGAACGAGCCGGTCGTGGTGGATTTCTGGGCAGAATGGTGCGGTCCATGCAAGATGATCGCTCCGGCGCTCGACGAGATCGCCGCCGAAATGGCCGGTCAGGTCAAGATCGCCAAGGTCAACATCGACGAGAATCCGGAACTCGCAGCCCAGTTCGGCGTGCGTTCGATTCCGACGCTCCTGATGTTCAAGGACGGTGAACTTGCTGCCAACATGGTTGGCGCTGCTCCGAAGAGCCGCCTTGCCGACTGGATCAAGGCTTCTGCTGCTTAAGTAGAAATTATAGCAAGCAATAAAAAACCCGGCCTTGAGCCGGGTTTTTCTTTGTTCGAAGAACAGCGGTGTGCTTACTTCGACTTGTGCTGGGTGTCGTTATGGTCTTTATCGCCCGACCGGCATTCTTCATGCGTACCGGGAAGATAATATTTCCCGTCGGCAGCAGCTTTGGTGCCGGTGGGACAAACGGGCATTACAGCCTTGGTGTCCGTTTCCTTGGCGCCAGTTTCTTTTGCAATACTGGCAGCAAAGGACGGAGCACCCGAAAGGCTCATAAAAAGAATTGTAGAAATAATAATAGTATTACGCATTTATATATCCATTCTTAAAATTACGACAATTCATTCTTGGATATAAATAAAGGCGGAATAATGACTAATAAAGTAACTCATAATAGTGTAATTTTATTAGGATGGTGGTGTGTTGTTTTCTCCCAATACTTCGCCCGCCAGATATAGCGATCCGCCGATCAGGATACGCGGCGGAATTTCATCGGCTGGCCAGGTGTCGTGCAGAAGTTTCAGCGCATTGGCGACCGAGTGAACCGGTTCGGCTGACAATCCGGCCTTCTGGGCGGCGACAGCCAGCGCATCATTGGGTATACCCGCATCGCTGGATGGGATCGGCACGGTGAACACATGACGCGCCATGCCCGCAAAGGCCTCAAAATAGCCGACAGGGTCCTTGGTGTTGATCATGCCGGTAATCAGGAACAGCGGACGCGCATTGCGTTCTTCGAGATCGCCGAAGGCTTCCGCGATCACCGCGCCTGCGCCCGGATTATGTCCGCCGTCGAGCCAGATTTCCGAGGTTGGCGGTGCGAGATCGACAAGCGCCCCATGCGTCAGACGCTGCATGCGCGCCGGCCAGTCCACCACCATCAGCGCCTTTTCGACGGCCTTGTCGGGGATGTTGAAGCCCGCAAGCTGCACTGTTTCGATGGCAGCGGCGGCATTGGCAATCTGGTGACGACCGGGCAGGCGTGGAAGCGGCAGATCGATCAGCCCATCCTCGTTCTGGAAGATCATGCGGCCATGTTCTTCGAAGGCGAGGAAATCCTGACCATAGACCGAAACCGGACAACCGAGCCGGTCCGCGGTGGAAACAAGCACCTCGCGCGCCGCATCGAAAGGCTGAAAGCCGACGACGACCGGGCAATCCTTCTTGATGATCCCCGCCTTTTCGGCGGCGATCAGTTCCACACGGTCACCGAGATATGCCTGATGGTCAATGGAAACCGGCATGATCAGCGATACGGCAGGTTCGGGAATGACATTGGTGGCGTCGAAGCGTCCGCCCAGCCCGACTTCCATGATGACGACATCGGCTGGATGCTCGGCAAACAACACGAAGGCCACGGCGGTGAGGATTTCAAAGACGGTGATGTGCTGGCCGCCATTGGCGGCCGCGACGCGCTCAATGGCCTCGGCCAGAACGTCGTCCTCAACCAGCTGGCCACCACCCGGCGCAGCCAGACGATAACGCTCGTGCCAGTTGACCAGATGTGGGGAAGTGTGGACGTGGACGTCAAAGCCGCCAGCTTCCAGAATGGCGCGGCAGAAGGCAGTCGCTGATCCCTTGCCATTGGTTCCGGCAATATGGATCACGGGCGGCAGTTTGAGATGCGGATTGCCGAGCTTCTCCAACAGACCGCGAATGCGGTCCAGGGAGAGGTCAAATCCTTTCGGATGCAGTTGCATCAGCCGCTCGATAGCGGCAGCCGCCTTGCCTGCCACGATCTGGCTGCCCATATCAGGCCGCCTTGCTGCCAGTGTTGCTATCGGCGTCTGGTTTTGGCGCTACAGGACTGTCGGTGTTGGCCGGCTGCTTGGTCATGATCTTCAGGAGACGTGCAATCGTTTCCTTCAGTTCGGTGCGGGGAACAACCATGTCCACCATGCCGTGTTCCATCAGATATTCAGCACTCTGGAAACCTTCCGGCAGTTTTTCGCGGATGGTCTGTTCGATCACGCGCGGACCGGCAAAGCCGATCAGCGCGCCCGGCTCAGCAATATGAATGTCGCCCAGCATGGCGTAGGAAGCGGTCACGCCGCCCGTGGTCGGGTTGGTAAGCACGACGATGTAAGGCAGGCCTGCCTCTTTCAGCATTTCCACGGCAACGGTGGTGCGCGGGAGCTGCATCAGCGAGAGAATGCCTTCCTGCATGCGCGCGCCGCCCGATGCTGCGAACAGAACCAGCGGGCGCTTCAGCTCGATGGCTTTTTCAAAGCCCTGAATGATCGCCTCACCGGCACCCATGCCGAGCGAACCGCCCATGAAGCCGAAATCCTGCAC
This sequence comes from Ochrobactrum sp. C6C9, assembly GCF_022627935.1. Taxonomy (NCBI): domain Bacteria; kingdom Pseudomonadati; phylum Pseudomonadota; class Alphaproteobacteria; order Hyphomicrobiales; family Brucellaceae; genus Ochrobactrum; species Ochrobactrum sp. C6C9. The sequence continues at coordinate 142,105 of NZ_JABXGB010000001.1, forward strand.
GGTGGCGACAATCGGCAGACCTTCAATGGTGCCAAGGCCGTTGACGATGGCGTCGTCCATGCCGGTGCGGGTGCGGTAATCCTTGAGACGGTCGATATATTTCTTCTCGTCGCGGAATTTCAGCGGATCGACCGGCACTTTCGGCGCGTCGAGCGTGGTATATTCGCCATTGTCGAAGAAGAAGCGCAGGCGGTCCTTCGCCTTGATGCGCATGTGATGGCCCGAAGACGGGATCACGAACTGGTTGCTCTCCAGATCCTTGTGGAACACCATCTCGCCGGTGGACGGATCCTTGATCCAGAGGTTTTCCGGCATTTCGCGACGACCAAGCATCGAATTGATCTTCGGACGAACGTAGTTGGTGATCCAGTTCATGACGTTTGGTTCCGTTTCTTGTTCTTCGACGGCAAGCACTTCCGACAGAAAGTGCGGGCGCTTTTGCGCCCGCTTATGCGGAAAAGCAACTCTACCCGCTTAAATGGACGATTTATTGGGCGGCTTCAAGGCGTGTCGTGCGAACGCTTTGCGCCAGTGCACCGACAAGTTTGCTCACAGCGGCCACAGGATCGCCCTTAAGCGCGCCTTCCGGCGTCAGTTCGCCGGCCACCGCATTGACGATTGCCGTGCCGACGACGACGCCATCCGCATGGGCGGCAATGGCGGCAGCCTGTTCCGGCGTCTTGACGCCAAAGCCGACGCAGATCGGCAAATCGGTGCTCTTCTTGATGTGACGCACCGCGTCGCCGACGCGGGCCGTATCGGCAATGGCCGAGCCGGTGATACCGTTCATCGAGACATAATAGACGAAGCCCGACGAATTATGCAGAACCTTCGGCAGACGCTTGTCGTCGGTGGTCGGCGTGGTCAGGCGAATGAAGTTGATGCCCGCCTTCCTGGCCGGAACGCAAAGTTCCGCATCCATTTCCGACGGCAGATCGACAATGATCAGGCCATCAACGCCGGAAGCCTTGGCATCGGTCAGGAAGCGCTCGACGCCATAGATATAGATCGGATTGTAATAGCCCATCAGCACGATCGGGGTCGTGTCGTCTTCCTTGCGGAATTCGGCGGCCATATAAAGCGTCTTGGAAAGCGACTGCCCGGCTTTCAGCGCGCGCAGACCGGCAGCTTCGATGGCCGGGCCGTCCGCCATCGGATCGGAGAAGGCCATGCCAAGCTCGATCACATCGGCACCGGCCTTCGGCAGTTCCTTCATGATCTTGAGCGAAGTTTCGAGGTCGGGATCGCCGCCCATGAAATAGGTGACCAGCGCCGGACGGCCCTCGGTCTTCAATGCGGCGAATTTGGTGTCGATGCGAGTGGTCATACCGTGCCCCGTGGCAAAGTGCGCGCAAGATAATCGGCGATGGGTTTGCCGGACATGGCCGTCTCCATCCAAGCGCGCCGTTCAAAGTCAATGATTCCGAGTTCCCAGACGCAGGCCATCAGCAAGGTCTGTGCGGGCATGAATTCGATCTCGTCGCCGAGTTCGGACTGCCACAGCATTTCCGTTGCAATGCCGCCTTCCAGCCACCAGTGAAGCAGAAGCCAGAGGCTTTCCTCACCCTGATGGAGAATGGCGAAACCAGCGTCCAGATGCGGCAGGGCTTCAAGCCTTGCCGCAGCATTTGCGATCTGCCGGCGGGCAATGCCCACCGCAGCTTCGGCAAGCGGATTGGAAGGGTCCGCTTCGATGATGTTGAGCTTGATCGTCGCCGGGCCGCATTCCGTCAGCCCGTCGAACCATGCGGCGCGCGGTCTGTAGGTGGAAGCGTCAGCGGCGTCTTTGCCCATTCTGTCCTCAGATATCCATGCCGAGAAGCTTGCCGACCGTGTGAACGTCCTTATCGCCACGGCCAGACAGGTTGACGATCATGATCTGGTCCTTGCCCATGGTTGGCGCCATCTTGACGGCCTGCGCAATGGCATGGGCGGATTCGAGCGCCGGAATGATGCCTTCGACGCGGGTTGCAAGCTGGAAGGCATCCAGTGCTTCCTGATCGAGGATCGGCACATAATCGACGCGACCCGTATCCTTGAGCCAGGAATGTTCCGGGCCGACGCCCGGATAGTCGAGACCGGCGGAGACCGAATGGCCTTCGAGGATCTGGCCATCTTCGTTCTGGAGCAGATAGGTGCGGTTGCCGTGCAGAACGCCGGGACGACCTGCGCTCATCGATGCGCAATGCTCGTCACCGTCCAGACCGTGACCGCCTGCCTCGACGCCGACGATCTTGACCGATGCGTCATCGAGGAAGGGATGGAACAGGCCGATGGCATTGGAACCGCCGCCGACAGCCGCGATGATGACATCCGGTAGACGGCCTTCCTGTTCGAGAATCTGCTGGCGCGCTTCCGTGCCGATGACCGACTGGAAGTCGCGCACGAGTTCCGGATAAGGATGCGGACCCGCAGCCGTGCCGATCAGGTAATAGGTGTCTTCAACATTCGTGACCCAGTCGCGAAGCGCTTCGTTCATCGCGTCCTTGAGCGTGCCGTTGCCAGCCGTGACCGGCTTTACTTCGGCACCCAGCAGCTTCATGCGGAACACATTCGGCTTCTGACGTTCAACGTCCGTCGCGCCCATATAGACGACGCAAGGCAGGCCGAAACGTGCAGCGACGGTTGCCGATGCCACACCATGCTGGCCAGCACCGGTTTCGGCGATGATGCGCGTCTTGCCCATGCGCTTGGCGAGCAGAATCTGACCGAGGCAGTTGTTGATTTTGTGGCTGCCGGTGTGGTTCAGGTCTTCGCGCTTGAAGTAGATTTTTGCACCGCCCAGATGCTTGGTCAGCCCTTCGGCATAATACAGCTTCGACGGGCGACCGGCATAATAGGTCGAAAGGGCGGAAAGCTCGGCCTTGAATTCAGGATCGTTCTTGGCCGTTTCGTAGGCCTCCTGCAATTCGAGGATCAGCGGCATCAGCGTCTCGGCGACGAAACGTCCGCCGAAAATACCGAACATGCCCTCTTCGTCCGGGCCTGTCTTGTAGGAATTGGGTTCAACCGGCTTGTTCAACGCTTCAGCTCCGTCATGTTCAGGCGCGTTTTGCGGATGGTGACACATCCGCATCGGCGACAGCCTGGAAAAAATCTTCAATGAGACGCACGTCCTTAACGCCGGGTGCGCGCTCGACGCCGGACGATATGTCGATGCCCGGCGCGTGCGTCTCGTGCAGCGCCTCTGCAATATTGCCAGCGTTCAATCCACCGGAAAGCATGTAATCGACATCCGCGTCAAGCGCATCGAGCAGGCCCCAGTCGAAGGAAACCCCGTTGCCGCCCGGCAATTCCGATCCCTTCGGCGGCTTGGCGTCGAACAGGAAGCGGTCGGCAATGCCCTTATAGGGCATGATTGCGGCCAGATCGTCGGCGCTGCGGATCGCAAAGGCTTTCATGACCGGCAGGCCGTAGCGTTCCTTCACAAAGCGCACGCGCTCAGGCGTTTCATGGCCATGCAATTGCAGAATATCCGGTTTTACGGCGCTGACGATTTCATCCAGCGTCGCATCGTCGGCATCGACCGTCACGGCGACAACTTTGGCGCGGCCAAGCGCGGCAGGGCGCAAAACGGCTGCGGCGTCCGGCGTGATATTGCGCGGGCTTTTGGGAAAAAAGATAAAGCCGATATGCGTCGCACCGCCGTTGAGAGCGGCAGCGACTGTATCAGGCGTTTTCAGCCCGCATATCTTGATATCCAAAACCATGGTTTCCCGTCGCACAAAACGGTGCGCTTCTCAAGCAGTTCGCAGCTATTCTCTGGCGGTATGTCCGTCAAAACCGCGTGCGATCAAGAAATCATACGCTTCCATGACCTCCATGGGAACCGCCTGCGCAATCTGGTAGCCTTTGGCGGGATAGTCCAGAATGCGCTCCAGATCGCCGGTCATCTCGTTGATGAGCATCTCCACCGGATAGGAAGGCGTCGGCTGTTCTTCAAAGGAAAGGAGCGGCGCCGTCACGCTTGCCTTTGCTTCCGGCCATTGCCGGGCGACGGTGGCATGCACGCGGCGCTGGGTCTGCGGCTTGGTGACGAAAATCGGGCTGATCACGCCCGGCAGCATTTTTTCCAGCGAGAAGCGGATATTCTCGCCGATATTGGTGGCGTTGGGCTCGATGGTGATTGCTTCTTCCGGCACTCCGCGCCGGATCGCCACTTCGGCAAAGGCTTCCGCTTCGCTGGCAGGATAGAGGTTTTCGGTCCAGTGACCGCTTTTGCCGGTGAAGATCACCAGCGGCGCCATGCCTTCAAGATAGAGATCGGCAGCGCGCTCTGCCACACGCAGATCATAGCTGGCAAGGCCGATGATGACATCGGATGCCGGAATTGGATCGTAAATGCAGTGGTAGTCCCACAGCACCTTGGCGGCGGTCAGTATCGATCGGTTCATGTAAAGTCTATAGCCTGTAATGCGCTGCCATTTCGCTTCAGCCACGCCTTGCAGCGTTCCGTATCGGGGCAAAGCTCCTGACAGAGTTTCCAGAATTGCGGCCCATGATTCATCTCGATCAGATGCGCGACTTCATGCGCGACGAGATAGTTGATGACGGCCGGTGGCGCCATGCCGATCCGCCATGAAAAGGAAAGAACGCCATCGGAGGTGCACGACCCCCAGCGGCTCTTGGTGTCCTTGAAGCGGACGGCCTTGGCCTTGCGCCCGACGCTTGCCGTATGGCGGATGACGAGCGCCTCTATATCGCGCTTCACCTGCCCTTTGAGATAGTCTGCCAGACGGCGTGGCAGATGGGCGGGGTCGCCGTGAACCAGCAGCACATTGCCTTCAAGGAGGTCGACCGTGCCGCGTCCGGGCTGATGTGTAATCAGATGCGGCACGCCGCGGATCGGAATTTTCACGCCGGGGCGAACACCCGGCTGATCCGGCAGTTTGGTGATGCGGCTTTCGATCCAGCCCTGATGGCGCTTGAGAAAACTCTGCACTTCGCGCTCGGGCAGTCCGGGCGGAACCGTGATGCGCAGGCCTTTTCCGCCAGCTTCGATGCGCAGCGTCAGCCGTTTGGCGCGCGGGTTTTCGAAGACACGCAATGACAGCTCGCGACCGGCCACCGCATGGATGCGTTCGCTCCGGACAGTTGCCGTATTGGCAGATGCCCTGTTGCCGCTGATTTGCCGAAGGAAGGATAAGCCCATCGCGCAAGAATAAGCGATTCGTGCGAAAAGCCAGACAAAAAAGCTGTTTTAAGCAAAACGGCGCGGAAAACCCGCGCCGTTTCAATAGTTTTCAAGCTGTTATCCGCGATCAAAGATCGGTGATGTCATTCTTGTTGCCCTTTGCTGGCGTCTTCTTGGCGGCAGCGCGACGCTCAGCCATGAAGCGGTCGAACTCTTCCTTGTCGCGTGCGCGGCGAAGCTCTGCGGCATAGGATTCGAATTCGGCGCGGGCTTCGTCAAGCTTGCGGCGTTCTTCGGCAAGGCGGTCCAGTTCTTCGCGACGCCAGTCGTCGAAGGCTGCGTTGCCGGTTGCGCTGCCAAAGTTGAAGCTCTCGCTTTTGCGGCAGTTGCGGAAAGAACCGAACATGGAATCGGTCTTCTCGTTGACGCCGCGCTTGAACCCTTCGAGGCGGTCGCCCCAAAGAATATAGGCGAGCATGGCAAGGCCAAGCGGCCAGAAGAGAAAGAAGCCGAGCACCATCAGCGCAATCGTGGCTGGCGTCCATGCCGGTCGTATCAATGCGGAATTGGTCATGGTCTGCTCCATAAAATCAGGCCTGCCAGGTCCACATTATGCGGACATTTCGTGTTTGGCGGCTTGATTTCGAATTGGTGAGGGGATTGCGGCATTTCAAGCATGTCGCAATCTGATTCCAGTGCGATTCAGAGGGAGTCAGAGCTAACCAATGTGATTATCTCGAAATTTTTTTCCGAAAATGTTCGAGAAAAGTAACGGCGAGCCCGGCTATCAAGGCCCAGAAGGCCGAACCGACCCCGAAGAATGCCATGCCGGAGGCGGTCACAGCGAAAGTGATCGTGGCGGCAAGGCGCTCCGGTTCGTCCTTCAAGGCAAGCGACATGGCGTTGATGAACGGGCCGGTCAGGGCAAGACCGGCGACCAGCGCGATCAGCGTTGTCGGCAGCACGGCGAAGATCGCAACCAGCGATGCGCCGAACAAAGCGAACACAACATAGATTGCCGCATAGACCGGCCCGGTCAGCCAGCGCTTGGTGGGATCGGGATGGGCATCGGGATTGGTGCAAAGTGCTGCCGAAATCGCCGCCAGATTGGTGGTGGATGCACCGAACGGTGCCGACAGTATGGAGAATAGACCCGTCACGCGCAGGCAGGCGCTGGTCGGCGGTTCATAGCCGGATGCGCGCAGCACCGCAAAACCGGGCAGGTTCTGCGACGCCATGGTGACGAGATAGAGCGGCAAGGCGAGGCCGATCATCGCGCCCAAATGAAATTCCGGCCAGACGAGGGTGAGCGTCGAGATTTCCGGTGCGGGCAGGGTTGGCGAGCGGCCTGAAACAAGCGCGAAGATCATCCCGACCACCAGAACGGCGATGACTGCCAGCGACGGGTTGAAGAGGCGGATCAGGAAGAACAGCGCTACCAGCGGCAGCACGAAAACGGGATCGAAGGGAACAGTCTTGGCGGCGGCGATGACGAAGCTGAGCAGTACGCCCGCAAGCATGCCCGAGGCAACGGAGGCCGGTATGCGCGAGACCAGCACCGAAAGCTGGCGGATCAGTCCGGTCGCGATCAGCGCAATTGCCGTCACGATGAAGGCGCCGACGGCTTCCGCCATGGTGAAACCGGCGCTTGCGCCGATCAACGCCAGTCCGGGCGTCGACCATGCCGCGATGATCGGCATGCGATAGCGCGTGCTGAGCCAGGCTGAGGTGGCGGCGATGGAAAGACAAATGGCCGTGACCCAGCTCGCCGTTTCGGCCTGTGTGGCGCCCAGAACCTGTGCGGCGGCGATGATCAGCGCCAGCGTGCCGCCGAAGCCAACAATGGCCGCAACCGCCGATGACGCGATGACCGAAAAGCGCATGATGATGCCCCGTTATGCTGTTGTGGTCACACGTTCGGCCAAACCGGAGACCGTGCGGATGAGAAGATCGAGATCCTGCGGGCGTGACAGCCGGTGGTCGCCGTCGCGTACAAGCGTCAGCGTCACATCATCGACCGGCAGATGCTCCACCAGCGTCAGCGCGTGCTTGTACGGCACGTCCGGGTCCTGCATGCCTTGCAGAATATGGACCGGGCATCCGGTTTCGATAATGCCCTTGAGTACGAGGTTCTGGCGGCCGTCTTCGAGAAGCGCACGTGTGTAGACGTACGGATTGGGCGAATAGTCGGAAGGCTCTTCGAAATAACCCTTTTCCTGTAAGTCACGCTTTTGGGCGTCAGAAAGGGTTGGCTCGACAAGCACCGCCGTGAAGTCGGGGGCGGGCGCAATCAACACGATGCCGGCGGGCTCCTTGCCTTCCTTCTTCAATTCCTGCGCCATTCGCAGCGCAATCCAGCCGCCCATGGACGAGCCGACGAGAATTTGCGGGCCTTTGGCATAATGGCGATAGACGGCAAGGCTTTCGTTGAGCCAGCGCGAAATCGTGCCCTGATTGAAATCGCCGCCGGATTCGCCGTGACCGGAATAGTCGAGCCGCAGCGCGCTATGGCCGGTCTTTTCGGCCCATTCATCGAGAACGAGGGCCTTGGTGCCGCGCATGTCGGAACGATAGCCACCTAACCAGACGACACCGGGCCGATTTTTACCCTCTCTGTGGCGAACGGCAATCTTCGCGCCGTCCACGTCAAGAAATTCTGGCTCCAGTTCTGGCCCCGCACTGCTCATCTGAGTCTCCTGATTGTTGGGATGACTTTTGCCATGTCTTGTCTGGCGAGGAAACCCGCGCGATCAGCCCAATCGCTTGGCAGCCCTTGAAATTGCAGGAAATGTGACCGATATGTCGCTTTCAGCCCCCGATTTAGCTCTTTATCAAGTGGGGGTGATTTTTCCTGTCAAAGATGCTATTGACTTCGCCGCTTGCTTGACGACATTTCCGCGATCAACTGCGGTTTGATCGGGGATATGTCGTGTGAGCGACAAAAGTTCTTGCCGTATGAACGTTAACAATCAGGAGATAACGACCATTCGCCGACCGTTCAGAGCGACGCCGGTCCAGAAAGACGGACCGCGCTCCAACCGTGACATCCGGGTTCCCCGGGTCCAGCTTATCGATGCCGAAGGCCAGAACCATGGTGATGTTTCCATTCAGGAAGCGATTGCTATGGCAGAGGAAGCGGGCCTCGATCTCGTTGAGATCGTGCCGAACGCAGAGCCTCCGGTTTGCAAGATCGTAGACCTTGGTAAGCTGAAGTATCAGAACCAGAAAAAGGCCGCCGAGGCACGCAAGAAGCAGAAAACGGTTGAAATCAAGGAAATCAAGATGCGACCGAACATCGACACTCATGATTATGAGGTGAAGATGAAGGCTGCCGTGCGTTTCTTTGAGGAAGGCGACAAGGTAAAGGTTACCTTGCGTTTCCGTGGCCGTGAAATGGCGCACCAGGAGCTCGGTATGAAGCTTCTGCAGCGTGTAAAAGAAGACACTGTCGAAATCGCGAAGGTCGAGTCCGAGCCGAAGCTCGAAGGCCGTCAGATGATGATGGTGCTTGCACCGCGCTGATTTTTCAGAATTGTCTTGGAAAAGCCGCCTTCGGGCGGTTTTTCTTTGCCGGAAATTTGCCCGCAATCGGATGGGCGGCAACCAATGTGGCAATCGTGGAACAATTATGAAGACGATAGGTGAATTGGGAAGATATCAGCAACGTCGCCGTCTGGCGATTGGCGTTGTGATTGCGCTGCTGGTGATCGCGCTGCTTTTCGTGCGCTCGGCCTGGGTCGGGCACGCGCATGAATATATTGAGGCGATCGGCATCAGCTTCATCGTCGCCGCGATTCTCGGGCGCCTGTGGTGCACGCTTTATATCGGCGGGCGCAAGAGCGCGGAAATCGTGCGCAGCGGTCCTTATTCGATCACGCGCAACCCGCTTTATGTGTTCAGCACCATCGGTGCGATGGGCATCGGCGCGCAGACGGGCAGTATCATCGTGGCAGCCGGCTTCGGCGTGCTTTGCTATATCGCCTTTTCCATCGTCATCCGCACAGAAGAAAAATTTCTGGAGCAGAATTTCGGCGAGCCTTACCGCGCTTATTGCCGTGAGGTTCCACGCTTCTTCCCGAAGTTTTCGATCTATAGCGACGACGCGACGGTCACGGTGAAGCCGGACCGGCTCTATCGTACTTTCATAGATGGGCTGGTATTCTTCGTAGCCTATCCGTTCTTCGAATTTATCGAGTACCTGCAGGACATCCATGTCTTGTCGGTTTTGTTGCGGCTTTATTGATCAATTTCGGTTGATTCAGCCATTGCGTTTTATGGGCTTTAAGCCTATAAGGCCGCGTTCGAACCGCCCGGCAGGGCATGCCGTGGCGGTTTCGTATGCTTTTCAGGCTTGGTCTGCCTGAAAGTAAAAACAGATTTCGGTCGGTTTCAGGCACGAACGCCTTCCATAACAAGAGGCGTGGAGTGCCGCAGGCACGACGGGGATCGCAATTAAGGAGTAGCAAAATGCCCAAGATGAAGACCAAATCGGCCGCGAAGAAGCGGTTCAAAATCACCGGCACTGGCAAAGTTGTAGCTGCGGCTGCAGGCAAGCGCCATGGCATGATCAAGCGCTCGAACAAGTTCATTCGCGATGCACGCGGCACCATGGTGCTCTCGGAAGCAGATGCGAAGATCGTAAAACAGTTCCTGCCTAACGGCCTCTAAGCCGCTGTCCTTTAAGGAGATCATGATATGGCACGCGTAAAACGCGGCGTTACCTCACACGCCAAGCACAAAAAAGTTCTCGATCAGGCTGCCGGTTTCCGCGGTCGTCGCAAGAACACCATCCGCACCGCCAAGGCTGCAGTTGACCGTTCGAAGCAGTATGCTTACCGCGACCGTAAGAATCGCAAGCGTACGTTCCGCGCGCTCTGGATCCAGCGCATCAATGCTGCTGTCCGCGAGCAGGGCCTGACCTATGGCCGTTTCATCGACGGTCTGGCCAAGGCTGGTATCGAAATCGACCGCAAGGTCCTGTCCGATATCGCAATCCACGAACCGGATGCATTCGGTGCGCTGGTTGCATCGGCAAAGAAGGCTCTTGAGTACCTCAAGAACACCGAAACGCCGAACGCTTTTGAAGGCGCTGTCCGCTAAGCCAGCCCTTCCCAAGTGACATTGTGAATTTGGGGAACCCGCGCTGGCTCGGCTGGCGCGGGTTTTTCTTTCTTATCTGGTGCCCGGTGCCGATATCGCCGATCAAGAGGCGTGGGTGTTGCAGGCGCGCAGGGAAATAGACAAGAGGCGTGGAGCGCCATCGGCGCGACAGGGAAGCAAACAAGAGGCGTGGAGTGCCAAAGGCACGACAGGGATGTAAACAAGAGGCGTCGAGTGTCCCTTGGACACGAGAGGGATATAGACAATGAGCGATCTTGAACAACTCGAACAAACGATCATGGGCGAAATCGCCGCCGCCAGCGATGAGCAGGCGATTGAAGCGGTCCGCGTCGCGGCACTGGGCAAGAAGGGCACGGTTTCCGAGAAGTTGAAACTGCTCGGCACCATGACGCCGGAAGAACGCCAGCTTCAGGGCCCGGCGATTAACGGCCTGAAGAACCGCGTCACCGATGCGCTGACGGAGCGCAAGTCTGCGCTGCGCAAGGCTGCGGTTGCGGCCCGTCTGGAACGCGAAAAAGTCGATGTGACGCTGCCGGTTCGTGAAAGCGCTGCCTCGCGCGGCCGCATTCATCCGATTTCGCAGGTGGTGGACGAAATCACGGCGATCTTCGCCGATATGGGTTTCTCGATTGCCGAAGGTCCGGATATCGAAACTGATTACTACAATTTCACCGCGCTGAATTTTCCGGAAGGGCACCCGGCGCGCGAGATGCACGACACGTTCTTCTTCAATCCGGATGAAAAGGGCGAGCGCAAGCTTCTGCGCACGCATACATCGCCGGTGCAGGTGCACACGATGGAGAAGTTTGCAGCGATCCGTGACAAGGAAGGCCGCGACGAGCCGATCCGCATCGTGATCCCGGGCAAAACCTATCGCATGGATTCCGACGCCACCCATTCGCCGATGTTCCATCAGGTCGAAGGTCTGGTCGTGGACAAGTCGGCCAATGTCGCCAACATGAAGTGGGTGCTGGAAGAGTTCTGCAAGGCGTTCTTCGAAGTGCCGTCGGTGACGATGCGCATGCGTCCGAGCTTCTTCCCGTTCACGGAACCATCTGTCGAAGTGGATATCCAGTGCGACCGCTCCGGCCCGCATGTGAAGTTCGGCGAGGGCAATGACTGGCTCGAAATTCTGGGCTGCGGCATGGTGCATCCGAATGTGCTGCGCGCTTCGGGTTATGACCCGGACGTCTATCAGGGCTTTGCCTGGGGCATGGGTATCGACCGCATCGCCATGCTGAAATACGGCATGCCGGATCTGCGCGCTTTCTTCGATGCCGATGTGCGCTGGATCAACCATTACGGTTTCCGTCCGCTCGATCTGCCGACGCTGTTTGGTGGCCTCAGCGCATGACGCAATTGCCCGAACCTTATCGCGATGCCGTGACTTTCGCCTTTGGCGATTCGCCGGAACTCGCCGATGAGCTGCTTGCGCTGGTTCTGGCAGGTCGCAAGACTGCGACCTGCGCCGCGCTTGCCTCATTCGGTGAAGACGGCGAGCCGATGCCGGTCATCGGTCGTCGCGATGTGGTTCTGGATGGTCTTGGCCGACCCGCTGCGGTGGTCGAAACCGTCGAACTGACGGTCTGCCGCTTTGATGAGGTTGATGCCGCATTTGCGGAACAGGAGGGCGAAGGCCCGCTGGAAGAATGGCGAAAGGGCCACGAAGCCTATTTTCGCCGCAACGGCGGCTTCTCTCCAGATATGGAATTGCTTTGCGAGCGCTTTCGCGTTGTCGAAGTGCTCAAACGCTGATTTTTAGGAAAGAACACGATCATGAAATTCACGCTTTCCTGGCTCAAGGATCACCTTGAAACCGATGCGACGCTCGACCAGATCGTCGAGAAGCTGACCGATATCGGTCTTGAAGTGGAATCGGTCGATGACCGCGCCGCCTTCAAGGCTTTCAAGATCGCCAAGGTGGTGAGCGCCACCCAGCATCCCGATGCCGACAAGCTGCGCGTGCTCTCCGTCGATACGGGCGATGGCAAGCCGGTACAGGTCGTTTGCGGCGCGCCGAATGCCCGCGCCGGTCTGGTCGGTGTTCTGGGCCGTCCGGGCGACTATGTGCCGGGTCTCGATGTCACGCTGTCGGTCGGCAAGATTCGCGGTGTCGAAAGTTTTGGCATGATGTGCTCCGAGCGTGAGCTGGAACTGTCCGACGAGCATAACGGCATTATCGATCTGCCAGAAAATGCACCGGTGGGCACAAGCTTTGCGGCCTATATGGGCCTTGACGATCCGATTATCGAAATCGGCCTCACGCCGAACCGCGCCGATTGCACCGGTATTCACGGCATTGCCCGCGATCTGGCAGCCGCCGGTCTCGGCACGCTGAAGAACACGCTGCCAGCCGCCGCCAAGGGCGAAGGCGAAACGCCGGTGAAGATCGTTCTCGATCAGGATGCGGAAAACCCGTTCTGCCTTGGCTTTGCGCTGCGCATGGTCAAGGGCGTGAAGAATGGCCCGAGCCCGAAATGGATGCAGCAGCGTCTGAAGGCAATCGGCCTGCGCCCGATCAATGCGCTGGTGGATATCACCAATTACGTGACCTTCGATCAGGGCCGTCCGCTGCATGTTTTCGACGCGGCCAAGGTCAAGGGCAATCTGACGGTGCGTGCGGCGCGTGAAGGCGAAACCATTCTGGCGCTCGACCAGCGTGAGTACAAGCTGAAGCCCGGCATTTACATCATTGCCGATGAAAACGGTCCCGAATCGATTGCGGGCATCATGGGTGGCGAGCATTCCGGTTGCGACGAGAACACGGTCGATGTGCTGATCGAATCCGCGCTTTGGGATGCGCGCATGATTGCACGCACGGGTCGCGAACTCGGCATCGTCACCGATGCGCGCTATCGGTTCGAGCGCGGCGTCGATCCGGAAATGATGGTTCCGGGTGCGGAAATTGCGACCCAGCTGGTGCTGGACCTGTGTGGCGGACAACCAACGGTTCTCGACGTTGTCGGTTACAAGGCGCCAGCTGCGCGCGTCATCGATTTCCCGGTCACGGAAGTAAAGCGCCTGACAGGTATCGAGGTTTCCTACGACGCTTCGCTCGATATCCTGAAGCGTCTCGGCTTCGGTGTCGAAGGCGATGGCAAGGTCATCAAGGCAACGGTGCCGACATGGCGTGGAGACGTGGAAGGCAAGGCCGACCTCGTTGAAGAAGTCATGCGTATTCACGGCATCAACCAGATCGAGCCGCAGCCGCTGCCAAACCATGGCGCCGTCAATGGCCGCATCCTGACCACCTTGCAGATTCGCACGCGTCATGCCCGCCGTATGCTCGCTTCGCGCGGCATGCTGGAAGCGGTGACCTATTCCTTCATTTCCGAAGCGCAGGCCAAGGCATTTGGCGGCGGCCAGCCGGAGCTGAAGCTTGCCAACCCGATTGCAGCCGACATGTCGGATATGCGTCCGTCGCTTCTGCCGGGCCTCTTGGCTGCGGCACAGCGCAATGCGGATCGCGGTTTTGGCGATATCGCTCTGTTCGAGGTTTCGGGCATCTATGAAGGCGACACGCCGGAGAAGCAGCGCCGTGTGGCCGGTGGTATCCGTCGCGGAACGGCGGGCGTTGAAGGCGCTGGCCGCTTCTGGTCGGGCAATGCGGCGACCGTTGGCGTGTTCGACGCCAAGGCCGATGCGCTGGCGGCGCTGGAAGCTGCCGGTGCGCCGGTTGATCGCATCCAGATCGAAGCCGGTGGACCGGAATGGTTCCATCCGGGCCGTTCCGGCACGCTGAAGCTCGGCCCCAAGGTCGTGCTTGGCTATTTCGGCGAGTTCCATCCGGACACGCTGGAAGCCCTCGACGTGTCGGGCAATCTCTGCGGCTTCGAAATCTATATCGATGCGATCCCTGAGCCGAAGGCAAAGGCGACCCGCACCAAGCCTGCGCTCAACCTGTCGCAGTTCCAGAGCCTCAAACGCGACTATGCTTTCGTGGTCGATGCCACCGTCGAGGCGGGCAATGTCGTGAAGGCGGTTTCGGCAGCCGACAAGAAGCTGATCGTCGGCGTTCAGGTGTTCGATATCTTCACCGGTGCATCGCTTGGCGAAGGCAAGAAGTCGATTGCGGTTGAAGTGCTGCTTCAGCCGCAGGACCGCACCCTGACCGACGAAGATCTGGACGCATTGTCGAAACAGGTTGTGGCAAGTGTCGCCAAACAGACCGGCGGCGTGCTGCGCGGATAAGCAAAAAGTAAAAAGCCCGGCTTCAAGCCGGGCTTTTTACTTTTGCGGGCATGGCGCGCATGGCCATGTCGATGATCTTTTGCACCGCGGCCCGCGAACTGCCGTCGCGCGCCTCATAGGAGAGGCTCTGCTGGATCGCGTGGTAGAATTCGCTCATCTGGGCGATGTCGGTTTCGGGCGGCAGGTCGCCCTCGCGCAAGGCGCGTTGCAGGCGCTTGGAAAGCAGGTCCTGATTGGTGTGGCGAATGGCTGTCAGGAATTCCTTGACCGGGACGTTCTCCGGTTTGCACTGGATCGAGCTGACGCTGATCATGCAGCCGCCAGCAGGACACGCAAAAGCGCTGTCTGCGCTCAATTCAAGCCAGAGGCGTATGCCGTCCTGAATGGTGGCGGCGACTTCCAAAGCTCTGAAGGGGGCAGCGCCGATGGTGCGTCGGTAAAAATCCACGGCCTCGCGGAAAGCCAGCTCCTTATTGCCGAAAGCGGCATAGAAGCTCGGCGGCGTAATGCCTATGGCTGCCGTGAAATCGCTGATCTGGGCGCATTCATAGCCTTTGGCCCAGAAAACTTTCATGACCTTGTCCAGCGCAGCATCGCGATCGAAACTGCGCGGGCGACCGCGCGAAACCATTTTTCCTCCCTTTCTGTAGTCTGTCTTATATAATTCTCTTGACGCGCTCGAACAAGTCGATATGAATTATATAATCATTATTACATAAATAGGATTCGTCTCCATGAACGATTCGTGCGATTCTGCCCTTGCGGCGGAGGGGACGGTTGCGTCCCGTAAAGAGGCGCGGGCAATACCGCTGGTTGTCTATTGTCTCAGTCTCGGCGTTTTTGCGCTGACGACCTCCGAACTGATGATTTCGGGCATGATGCCCTCGCTTCAGGAAGCTTTTGGCCGCTCCATTGCCGATATCGGCAATCTGATTTCGCTCTATGCCTTGGGCATGATGGTCGGCGGTCCGCTGGTAACGGTGCTGTTTCTGGCCCTGAAGATCGAGAACAAGCGCGGACTGCTCGGCCTTTTGATCTTCTATGCGCTCGCGCAGAGCGTTGCCGCCTCCACCAGCAATTTCCAGGTGCTTCTGGCCGCCCGCGTGCTGACCGGCATGGCCGCCGCAACCAGTTTCGGCCTCATGCTCGCCATTACGGCGCAACTCGTCGCGCCGGAACTGCGCGGCCGGGCATCCTCGCTGGTCTTTGCCGGATTGATGCTCTGCACCGTGCTGGGCGTGCCGATTGCAACGGCGATCACCAATGCGTTCGGCTGGCGCGCCAGCTTCTGGAGCATCGTGGTGCTGATTCTGCTTTGTGCGCTGGTCATCGCGCTGAAGATCGAAACGACCCGTGACGGACCGCAGGCCGATCTGCGGTCGGAGCTGGCGGAAATGCGCAAGCCAAAACTCTGGGCGGCCTATGCCACCAGCGCGCTGGTCATCGGCTCGTCTTTTGCGGTTTACAGCTATCTGTCGCCGATCACCGTGGAATTGGCCGGATTTTCGGCCATGCAGGTTCCGTTCCTGCTCGCCGTCTATGGTGCGGCCAACATCGTCGGCAACTATGTTTCCGGTCGCTTTGCCGATCGGCACACGATCATGACGATCTTTGCAGGTCTTGTGGTGATGCTTGCAGCCATGCTGATCTTCGCGCTTTTCGCCGAACTCAAGCCTGCCGCAATCCTCGCCATCGTGATGATCGGCCTGACCGGCATTGCCTTGAACCCGGCTTTCGTGGCGCGTGTGATGCGCATTGCCCATCCCGGCGCATTGGTGAATGCAATGCACGCATCGGTTATCAATATCGGCCTCGGCCTTGGTCCATGGATCGGCGGTCTGGCGATGGAAGCGGGATATGGTCTCCACGCGCCACTGTGGGTTGGCTTCGCCATGACACTGGCCGGGCTGTTGACGCTTGCGCCGCCAGCCTTGCGGCGGATGTGAATTTACGCCTTTTTGGAAAGAACGCCTGTAACGGGATTTTTCCTTTTGTCTTTCGGTCAAACATGTCATCGATTACCACCGGTCACGAAATCGATGATAGTGTTCAGCCGCGAAACTAAAGGAAATGGCATGTTCCGTTGGGGTATTCTTTCCACCGCCAAAATCGGCGTCACGCAGGTGATTCCCGCATTGGCCGCGTCGGATAATGGCGTGGTCCATGCGATAGCGAGCCGCGATCACGCGCGTGCCCGCGCCGTGGCCGACCGTTTCGGTGCCCCGCTTGCCTTCGGCTCCTATGAGGAATTGCTGGCCAGCGATCAGGTGGACGGCGTTTATATCCCGCTGCCGACATCGCAGCATATCGAATGGACGATCAAGGCGGCGGAAGCCGGCAAGCATGTGCTGTGTGAAAAGCCGATAGCGCTGAAAGCCGACGATATCGACCAGCTCATCGCCGCACGCGACAAGCACAAGGTCACAATCGCCGAGGCCTTCATGGTCTATTACCATCCGCAATGGATCAAGGTGCGCGCATTGCTGGCCGAAGGCGCCATCGGCACGTTGCGCCATGTTCAGGGCGCTTTCAGCTATTTCAACGTCGATCCCGGCAATATGCGCAATCAGCCCGACCTCGGCGGCGGCGCGTTGCCGGATATCGGCGTTTATCCGACGGTCGTAACCCGCATGGTCACGGGCAAGGAGCCGCTCTCCGTGCAGGCTTCCGTCGAAATCGACCCGAATTTCGGCACTGACCGCTATGCCAATGTCGCGGCCCGATTCGACGGCTTCGACATGACTTTCTATGTAGCGACGCAGCTTGCCGGGCGTCAGTTCATGGTTTTCCACGGCGACAAGGGCTTCATCGAGGTTCATGCGCCGTTCAACACCGGCAAATATGGCCATAGCCGCGTGACGCTCAACGACGCAGGCCATACGGAAGCGACGGAATGGTCGTTTTCGGACGTAAACCATTATCAGTTGCAGGCGCAAAATTTTGTGCGCGTCGTACAGGGCGAGGATGTAGCCTTGTTTTCATTGGAGAATTCCAAGGCCAATCAGCGCGTCATCGACGCGATCTATCGGGCGGGCAAAAATAATGGTTTCGTAGACCTATAGGTTCCCTGTAGGGATCGTCCGGATAAAGACCTGTCAGATTAGCCGGGAAGGAATTTATGACTGTCCGGCTGTTCTGACTTGCAGTGAAAAAGCGCCTTTCTTATATACGCCTCGCACAGGGCTTCGATGACAGGCCGAGGGGTCTTGAAAAAACCTCCGGAAACCCAACCTTGAAGCGGGCATTGTGAAAAACCGTAGGAGCCGCCCATGGAACGCTCGGTAGAGGTCTTGGCGGTTTGCTGAATGGAGAGAAATATGGCTAAAGTTATTGGTATCGATCTGGGAACGACCAACTCCTGCGTCGCCGTTATGGACGGTAAGAGCGCGAAGGTCATCGAGAATGCCGAAGGCGCCCGCACGACGCCTTCCATCATTGCTTTCACCGATAGTGACGAACGTCTCGCTGGTCAGCCTGCGAAACGTCAGGCCGTCACCAATCCGGAAGGCACCCTGTTTGCAGTCAAGCGCCTGATCGGTCGCCGTTTCGACGATCCGATGGTCACCAAGGACAAGGATCTCGTCCCTTACAAGATCGTCAAGGGCGACAATGGCGATGCCTGGGTAGAAGTTCACGGGAAGAAGTATTCGCCATCGCAGGTTTCCGCGATGATCCTTCAGAAAATGAAGGAAACGGCTGAATCTTACCTCGGCGAAACCGTCACGCAGGCCGTTATCACGGTTCCGGCTTACTTCAACGACGCCCAGCGTCAGGCCACCAAGGACGCTGGCAAGATTGCCGGTCTGGAAGTGCTGCGCATCATCAACGAGCCGACCGCTGCTGCGCTCGCCTATGGTCTCGACAAGAGCGAAGGCAAGACTATTGCCGTATACGATCTTGGCGGCGGCACCTTCGACGTGTCGGTGCTTGAGATCGGTGACGGCGTGTTCGAAGTGAAGTCCACCAACGGTGACACGTTCCTCGGCGGTGAAGACTTCGACATGCACATCGTCGACTACATGATCACCGAGTTCAAGAAGGAAAGCGGCATCGATCTGAAGAACGACAAGCTTGCTCTGCAGCGCCTCAAGGAAGCTGCCGAAAAGGCCAAGATTGAACTGTCGGCTGCCCAGCAGACCGAAATCAACCTGCCGTTCATCACCGCTGACGCAACGGGTCCGAAGCATCTGGCCATCAAGCTGTCGCGCGCCAAGTTCGAAAGCCTTGTCGAAGACCTCGTCAAGCGCACGATTGAGCCGTGCAAGGCCGCTCTGAAGGATGCCGGTCTCAAGGCTGGTGAAATCGACGAAGTGGTTCTGGTCGGCGGCATGACCCGCATGCCCAAGATCCAGGAAGTCGTGAAGGCCTTCTTCGGCAAGGAACCGCACAAGGGCGTGAACCCGGATGAAGTCGTCGCCATGGGCGCGGCCATTCAGGGCGGCGTTCTGCAGGGCGACGTCAAGGACGTTCTGCTGCTCGACGTGACCCCGCTGTCGCTCGGCATCGAAACGCTCGGTGGCGTGTTCACCCGTCTGATCGACCGCAACACGACCATCCCGACCAAGAAGTCGCAGACCTTCTCCACTGCCGAAGACAATCAGTCGGCTGTGACGATCCGCGTCTTCCAGGGCGAGCGTGAAATGGCTGCCGACAACAAGATCCTCGGCCAGTTCGACCTCGTGGGCATTCCGCCTGCACCGCGTGGCGTGCCGCAGATCGAAGTGACCTTCGACATCGACGCCAACGGTATCGTCAACGTATCGGCCAAGGATAAGGGCACCGGCAAGGAGCACCAGATCCGCATTCAGGCTTCGGGCGGTCTGTCGGATGCCGACATCGAAAAGATGGTCAAGGACGCCGAGGCCAATGCCGACGCCGACAAGAAGCGCCGCGATGCCGTTGAAGCCAAGAACCAGGCCGAAAGCCTGATCCACTCGACGGAAAAGTCGCTGAAGGATTACGGCGACAAGGTCTCGGAAGACGACAAGCAGGCCATCGAAGGCGCGATCGCTGCGCTCAAGACCTCGCTTGAAGGTGACGATGCCGAAGACATCAAGGCCAAGACCCAGACGCTCGCTGAAACGGCGATGAAGCTCGGTCAGGCCATGTATGAGGCAGCGCAGGCTTCTGAAGGTGCGGACGCCGAAGGCGGCGAGCAGGCTTCGTCCAAGGACGATGTCGTTGACGCCGACTATGAAGAAATCGACGACGACAAGAAGAAGTCGTAATCATCTGCCGCTGACAGTGAAAGCCCGGCTCCATGCCGGGCTTTTGCCAGTTTCGGTATTCGGCAGACGATGAATAATAACGAAGGCTCCGGTTGGGAGTCCGGTCCAGCCGCCGGGGTAACGGACGTATGAAGATCGATTATTACGAAGCATTGGGCGTAGAAAAGTCCTGCGATGACAAGACGCTGAAAGCGGCTTTTCGCAAGCTCGCCATGCAGTACCATCCTGATCGCAACCCGGATAATCCGGAAGCTGAACGCAAGTTCAAGGAAATCGGCGAAGCTTACGAAACGCTGAAGGACCCGCAGAAGCGGGCAGCCTATGACCGTTTCGGCCATGCTGCCTTTGAAAATGGCGGCGCAGGTGCCGGTTTTGGCAATGGCTTTGCGGGCGCGGGCGGTTTTGCCGATATTTTCGAAGATATTTTTGGCGAGATGATGGGTGGCGGTCGCCGCCGTTCCAGCAACGGTCGCGAACGCGGCGCCGATCTGCGCTATAATATGGAAGTGACGCTCGAAGAAGCTTTCGCCGGCAAGACGGCGCAGATTCGCGTGCCGACCTCCATCACCTGTGATGAATGCTCCGGTTCGGGTGCCAAGGCGGGTTCGCAGCCCACCACCTGTACCATGTGCTCGGGCTCGGGCCGGGTGCGCGCGGCGCAGGGCTTCTTCTCGGTGGAACGCACCTGCCCGACCTGTAATGGTCGCGGTCAGGTCATCAAGGATCCTTGCGGCAAGTGCCACGGTCAGGGCCGCGTGACGCAGGAGCGTTCGCTTTCGGTCAATATCCCGGCCGGGATCGAGGACGGCACCCGTATTCGCCTTGCAGGCGAAGGCGAAGCCGGAATGCGCGGCGGTCCGTCGGGTGATCTCTACATCTTCCTTTCGGTCAAGCCGCACGAGTTCTTCCAGCGCGACGGCTCCGACCTTTATTGCAAGGTGCCGATCTCGATGACCACGGCGGCGCTGGGCGGCCAGTTCGAAGTCTCGACACTGGACGGCACCCAGACCCGCGTGAAGGTTCCCGAAGGCACGCAGAACGCCAAGCAGTTCCGCCTCAAGGGCAAGGGCATGCCGGTTCTGCGCCAGCAGGCGGTGGGCGATCTCTATATCCAGATCGATATTGAGACGCCGCAGAACCTGTCGAAGCGCCAGCGCGAATTACTGGAGGAATTCGAAAAGCTCTCCTCGCAGGAGAACAGCCCGAAATCAGCCGGGTTCTTCTCGCGGATGAAGGAATTCTTCGAGGGAATAGGTGAGTAAAAAAGGGGAGCCAAACGGCTCCCTTTTTTCATATTTTCCTTATTCCTGCCTTGCTTAAGGAATTGAAAGCGGCATAAGCTTGTCCAATAACGACAATGGGAGCATGCGGAATGGCAGGTCAACTCGGCAGGAAACTCGCCGCGAAATTCGACGAGGAAATCCGTTTTTTCAAAGGGTGGATTGACGGGCCGAAAGCGGTAGGCGCCATTCTGCCGACCAGCTCCATCACCGCGCGGCGCATGGCAAGCGTGATCGATATCCATTCCGGCCTGCCGGTTCTCGAACTTGGGCCGGGCACCGGCGTCATCACCAAGGCGATCCTCAAGCATGGCGTGAAGCCATCCGATCTTTATTCGATCGAATATTCGCAGGATTTCGTCGAGCATCTGAACAAGACCTATCCCGAGGTGAACATCATCCAGGGCGATGCGTTCGATCTCGACACCACGCTCGGCACCATGAAGGACCAGCAGTTCGACAGTATTATTTCTGCCGTGCCGCTGCTCAACTTCCCGATGGCGCGCCGTGTGCAGCTTATCGAAGATATGCTGACGCGCATTCCGCGCGGCCGTCCGTTCATGCAGATCACTTATGGACCTCTGCCGCCGGTTCCAGCCGGTCGCGGAAACTATACGGTTCAGCACTATGATTTCGTCATGCGTAATGTTCCTCCAGCACAGCTGTGGGTTTACCGCAGGCCGCTCGGCTGATTGACTGTCCGTGATTGTATTTGCTGATTCTCGGAGTTGTCCATGACCGCACGTGTTCTTGTCTTCGCCGGTTCGATCCGTATCGGCGCTTTCTCGGGTCATATGGCGGATGCCGCCGAACAGGAATTGCGGGCGCAGGGTGCGGAAGTCACCCGCATCACGCTTGCTGATTATCCGTTGCCCCTGATGGACCAGAATCTGGAAAAGGAGCATGGCGTTCCCGAAAACGCCATGAAGCTCGGTCGGCTCTTTGCCGAACACGACGCGCTTCTGATCTGCTCGCCGGAATATAATGCATCGATCCCGCCGCTGCTGAAAAACACGCTCGACTGGGTCAGCCGGATTTCCAAGGATGGCGACCAGCCGCTGCGGCCCTATAGCGGGCTGACGGTCGGTCTGTGTTCGACGTCGGATGGCATGTTCGCCGGTATGCGCGGGCTCTACCACCTGCGCGCGGTGTTGATGGCGGTTGGAACGCAGGTCGTGACCGAACAATGTTCGGTCGGTCGCGCCTCGGTGGCATTCAACGAGGATGGCACCCTCAAGGATGAGCGCAGCGCCAAAATGCTCACAGCCGTCTGTCAGAGCGTGATCAGCCGGGTCGGCTGATTCTCCGTTCAATCTGCATATTTCGGGGCGCGGTATCTTTCGTACCGCGCCCCGTTGTGCGATTAGAACAAAAATTGCAGCGGAGAATTTCATGACGACGACAGAATTGCGCGATCAGCTGATCGTGGGCCTCGACGTGCCGACTATCGCCGAAGCGGAAAAAGCCGTTGAGGAACTCGGTGATGCCGTGTCCTTCTACAAGATCGGCTATCAGCTGGTTTTTGCGGGCGGTCTCGATTTTGCGAAGAGCTTGATTGCGGCGAAGAAGAAAGTCTTCCTCGACATGAAGCTGCTCGACATCGACAACACCATCGCCAAGGGCGTGGAGAATGTTGCGAAGATGGGCGTTTCGATGCTCACGCTCCATGCCTATCCAAAAGCCATGCGCGCTGCCGTCGAAGCCGCCAGAGGGTCAGATCTCTGCTTGCTCGGCGTGACGGTTCTGACGTCGATGGATGATGCCGACCTGCGCGAAGCGGGCTATTCCGACAATGCGGAAACGCTGGTCCTGAAGCGCGCGCGTCAGGCGCTGGACGCCGGCATGGGTGGTATCGTCGCTTCCGCAGCCGAAGCTGCCGCCATTCGTCAGGCCATCGGACCGGATATGGCGGTGGTGACGCCGGGCATTCGTCCCGCAGGCGCGGAGAAGGGTGATCAGAAGCGTGTCATGACGCCAGCGGATGCGCTTCGTGCCGGCGCCAGCCATCTTGTCGTGGCGCGACCGATTGTCGGCGCAGCGGATCGCAAAGCGTCTGCCCTTGCCATTCTGGAAGAAATGCGCTCCGCTGCGTAAATAGTTTTCGAGGAGGAAAGCATGACGAAAGCCTATTGGATCGCCCGCGTGGATGTTCGCGACCCGGAACGCTACAAGGATTATGTGTCCACAGCCAAACCCGCCTTCGAACGCTATGGCGCGAATTTCATTGCGCGCGGCGGCAAGGCGGAAGCCGTCGAAGGACAAGGACGTGCGCGCAATGTCATCATCGAGTTCGAGACCATGCAGCACGCGCTCGATTGCTACAACTCGCCGGAATATCAGGCGGCGAAAGCTATTCGCCAGACCGTAGCGGATGGTGAGATCGTCATTGTCGAGGGTATCTGACACCACAATGAAAAAGGCCTCGGAAGGGGCCTTTATCTTTTAGAGCGCTACCGGCGGGTCATGCCGCCCCGCCAATGTGAGATCAAGCAGCAGCACCTTTCCGGCATGGGGATCGGCGTTACGAGCCTCGTCGTTCATGCCTTCATGGGCGCTGGTCACGATCATCACCGCCGCATCCGGGCCGACAAAGGCCGGGCAGGACGGCTGGCTTACAGGCAGTTCTATCGATCGGATCAGGCGACCTTGTGGTGAATAGGCGTGAAGCGCTTTTCCGCCCCAGCAGGCGTTCCAGACGGTGCCTTCCGCATCCACGACTGATCCGTCAACGCCGCCTTCATCGACACGGTGATGAAAGACGCTCTTTTCCGAAACCGGCAGCCCCGTTTCAGGATCGGTATCGACACGCCAGATGATATTGCGGTCGGTATCGGCGAAATAGGCGATCTTTCCATCCGGCGAAAAGCAGATCGAATTGGTGATCGTGATGCCGGAAAAGAGCTTCTTCACCTGGCCTTCGCGATACCACCAGATGGAACCGGCATCCTTCTCGGCCTTACGGCCCATGGTGCCGATCCAGAATGCGCCGGAGGGGTGGACGCGCGCATCATTGGAGCGCGTCACCGGATTGTCGGCTTCCAGCGGATGATGCATCGTCAGACGACCATTGGCGCGCTCGCGGATGAACAGCCCGTGTTCGCTGACCAGAAGCTGGCGCTCGCGGTCGATGACGGCAAGGGCGCTGGCTTTCATGCCGAGGTCATGGACCTCCATTGCCCCGCTTTCCCAGTTTCGCTCGATGAGTTTGTGCCCGAGAATATCGAACCACCAGACATGGCCTGTCAGCGGATCGTAACCCGGGCCTTCGCCCAGTTCTGCGATATGGTCGGCGAATATGACAGTTTTGACGGACGTCACCTTTTCCTCCCGAAAAGTATCATTCAACCGCTGTGTCTAGAGCATTTTCCCGCCAAATGAAAAGCTTCGGCATGGCATAAATGCGGCAATTCAGCGCCAGCCAAGCGCCGGAGCGACATGTTTCAAAATCGCTTCGATGACATGGGCATTATAGTCGACGCCAAGCTGGTTGGGGACGGTCAGAAGCAGGGTGTCTGCCTCGGCAATCGCTTCGTCCTGCGCCAGTTCCTTGATGAGGTCTTCCGGCTCCGCGGCATAGGAGCGACCGAAGATCGCCCGCGTATTCTCATCGATGTAGCCGATGCTGTCCTGCTCCTTGCCGCCAGCGCCGAAATAGGCACGGTCGCGGTCATCGACAAGCGCGAAGACGCTGCGGCTCACCGAAACGCGCGGCGTGCGGCTGTGGCCCGCTTCCTTCCAGGCTTCGCGATAGGCGCGTATCTGCTTTGCCTGCTGGATATGGAACGGCTCGCCCGTCTCGTCGTCTTTCAGCGTGGAGCTTTGCAGGTTCATGCCGAGCTTGGCTGCCCAGACCGCGGTGGCGTTCGACCCTGCGCCCCACCAGATGCGGTCGATCAATCCTTCCGAATACGGCTCAAGGCGCAACAGGCCGGGCGGGTTGGGGAACATCGGGCGCGGATTGGGTTGCGCAAAGCCTTCGCCTTTCAATGTGCGCAAAAACACTTCCGCATGTTTGCGGCCCATATCGGCATCCGTCTGGCCTTCTTCCGGCGCGTAGCCGAAATAGCGCCAGCCGTCGATCACCTGTTCGGGCGATCCGCGGCTGATACCAAGCTGCAAGCGTCCGCCAGCGATCAGGTCGGCAGCGCCTGCATCTTCCGCCATGTAAAGCGGGTTTTCATAACGCATATCGATGACGCCGGTGCCGATCTCGATCTTGCTGGTCTTGGCGCCGACCGCCGCCAGAAGCGGGAAAGGCGAGGCGAGCTGGCGCGCAAAATGGTGCACGCGGAAATAGGCGCCATCGGCCCCCAGTTCTTCAGCGGCTACTGCCAGATCTATCGATTGCAGCAGCGTATCGGCAGCCGAACGGGTTTGCGACTGCGGGGAGGGCGACCAATGGCCGAACGAGAGAAAGCCAATCTTTTTCATGAGGTTCTCTTGATTCTAGGGGTATCTATTTGTGATCCATCATATGGGGAGGGTTGCCTCGTTTGGAAGTGAGGCCCCATGGCAAACACTTTTTTGTGTTTTGTGGACGCCGGAAAGCCTGAATTGGCACGGTTTCGGCGGCAGAAAGGCACTATATCGCCGGGGCATTCCGTTTTAAATTTCCCGCAACTTCGAATCGCGAGGAAATCATGGCTCTCAAAGTCGCGGTCCAGATGGACCATATCAGCACGATCAACATCACGGGCGACACAACGTTCGCTCTTTCGCTGGAGGCGCAGAAGCGCGGCCACGAGCTTTATCATTATACGCCTGACCGCCTGTCGATGCGCGACGGCGTCGTTTCGGCGCGCCTCGAAAAACTGGAAGTGCGCGACGTCAAAGGCGATCACTTCACGCTGGGCGTACCTGAGCGCCGCGACATGCTGGAAATGGATGTGGTGCTGCTGCGTCAGGACCCGCCTTTCGACATGAACTACATCACCAACACGCATCTTCTGGAGCGCATCCATCCGAAGACCCTGGTGGTCAACGATCCGGCCTGGGTGCGCAATAGCCCCGAAAAGATCTTCGTCACCGAATTTCCCGACCTGATGCCGGAAACGCTCATCACCAAGGACCCGCAGGAAGTCATGGATTTCCGCCGCGAATTTGGCGACATTATCCTCAAGCCGCTCTATGGCAATGGCGGCGCGGGCGTGTTTCATCTGGCCGATGGTGATCGTAACCTCACTTCGCTGCTCGAAATGTTCGGCCAGCTTTTCCGCGAGCCGTTCATCGCCCAGCGCTATTTGAAAGACGTGCGCGCAGGCGACAAGCGCATCATCCTGATCGACGGCGAGCCGGTCGGTGCGCTCAACCGCGTGCCGTCAGAAACCGATGCGCGCTCCAACATGCATGTCGGCGGCAGGCCCGAACAGAGCAAGCTCACGGCGCGCGAACGTGAAATCTGCGCACGCATCGGACCGTCCCTGCGGGAGCGCGGTTTCATTCTGGTCGGCATCGACGTTATCGGCGACTACATGACCGAGATCAACGTCACCTCGCCGACCGGCATTCGCGAGATCGAGCGTTTTGACGGCACCAATATTGCTGCTCTGTTCTGGGACGCAGTGGAAGCAAAGCGGTAATAGACAACACCGGCCCCCGCAAATCCGTGGCGCCGATGTTTCGACTGCGAACCACCAGTATAGTGAAACGGGTCTCCAGCAATGGGGCCCGTTTCTTTTTCGCCAGACATGCGCTTCGTCTGGCTATAGGATTGAGCAGACTTGCAAAATCAAAGTGACTGCGCCGCTTGCACCCCCTGTACGATTTTGGGACACACCGTCCAACAAATTTAGAACACCCTAATTTATAATATTGCCAATCCCGTTCTTTAGTGCAGAATTCGGTCTATTCAGTTATTTGCGAATAGTATTCGAGGGGACCTTGATGCGTCATTCGACTGAGAACAGAAAAAGTCACGCCTTTCCGTTACTGCGCCTTACCGCCCCTCAGTTCAAAATGCCGATACCGGTCATCGGGGTTCTTCTTCTCTTCCCCTATACAGAAACGGCGCTTGCCGATTGTACGCCTGCCTCGCCTGCATCGGGCGATACGGTTGTCTGTAACGGTAATCCGAGCGGGTTCAGCACCAGCGGGCTTGGCAGCCTCAATGTCGTGATCGAGCAGAACACCAATCTGAATGGCCCATTCACGGCCAGCAGCATGGGCGCGCTGACGGTCGATCATTCGGGCAATGCGCAGAGCGTTGCCATAAACGATGCGACCAGCCTCGTTTTCGACAATCGCGGCACGATCAATGGCGGCCTGACTGTGAGCGGCAACGGCACCTATGTGGTCCATAATTATGCCAATTCGCATATCAATTCGGCGTTCAGCTTCACCGGCAACAGCACGAACATCATCACCAATGATGGCACGTTGAACAATGGCGTCACCATCAATGGCGATGGCGCGACCAATATCACCAACACCACCGGCGCATTCTTCAATAACGGCATTTTCGTCAATGGCGCCAGCCAGACCTTCGTGGAAAATTACGGCACGATCCAGAGCACGATTGCGCTTGGTTCCGGCAACGACACGATCATCAATTATGATCCCGGCCAGATCAATGGCAGCGTTTCGCAAGGGGCTGGCGACGATCTTTTCGACATGCGCGGCGGTCGTGTCAGTGCGACGGTCAATCAGGATGACGGCAATGACCGGTTCCTCTTGTCCGGTGGCGAAGTCACCGGTTCGCTGATGGCGGGCAATGGCGCTGATTACATGCTCTGGACGGGCGGTCTGATCGGCGGCATCGACATGGGCGCGGACAATGATGTCGCGGTGTTTCAGGGGCTGACCGATACGCAGCTGAAAAGCATCCAGATCAATGGCGGCCTCGGCACAGATCGTCTGACCTGGCAGAACACCAAGGGCAGCAATCCGCAGCGTCTGATCAACTGGGAGCTTATCGAGCTTCAGAATGCGTCGGAGCTGACGATGAACAGCAATCTGACGCTTGGCGACAGCGGCACCGCTACCGGCACGCTCACCATCGATTCGAGCAGCTATCTTCGCGCTGGCAGCGGCAGCTGGACCATCAGCCCGGCGGTGGGTGGCAGTCTCACACAGGTGGTGAATGCAGGCGTGATCGATCTCACCAATGGCTCCAATTCCACATCGGACAGCCTCACCATCGTCGGCAATTATCAGGGGAATTCGGGCCAGCTCTGGCTGAACACGGTTCTGGCCAGCGACAATGCGCCGTCCGACAAATTGGTCATTTCGAACGGCACGACGACCGGCTCCACCGGCATCGTGGTGACCAATGTCGGCGGTACGGGTGCGCAAACCCAGCAGAACGGTATCCTTGTGGTGGAGGCGATCAATGGAGCGACCACGGGCGAAGGTACGTTTAACCTCGCGCGGCGCGCTTCCGCCGGTATTTACGAATACCAGCTGGTGCAAGGCGGTGTGACGGCGGGAACCGAGAACAATTGGTATCTGCGCAACAATTTCGACGGCATCGACGCAACCAATCCTGATTTGCCGATTTGGTTATTGCCCGGCCCTGACGATGGCGATGATGACGACGACGGCAATGGCAACACAGGTGGCGGCTCTGGCGGTGGTTCCGGAGGTGGTACAGGCGGCGGCTCTGGCGGCGGCACGGGTGGCGGCAGCGGCGGTGGGACCGGAGGCGGTTCGGGCGGTGGCGACGATGGCGGCAGCATCACGCTGGTTCGTCCCGAAGTTCCGATCCTGGGCGCAACGCCAACCGTCGTGCGCGGGTTGTTGCGCGTGGCGCTCGGCACATTCCACGAACGGCACGGCGAACAGTCCTGGTTCGGTGATGAAGCAAACAAGCATGTCATCTGGGGCCGCATGTTCGGCGATCAATATCGCCAGAATCTCAGCACCTTCGCCGATCAGCGCTACAAGGGTAACCAGTGGGGCATGCAGTTCGGCGTGCCGGTCTATCGTGCCGAACATGATGACGGTCAGCTCGATACGCTCGGCCTGATGGCTGGCTATGCGCGCGGCTGGGGCGATATGCGCGCCAGAAACATCTATGGCAATAATATCGAGATCGGCAATATCGATGTCGATGCTTACAGCCTCGGCGCTTACTGGACCCATACCTGGGAAAACGAAGCTTATATCGACGCCATCGTCATGCATTCATGGCTCAGCATCGATACGGAATCGGTCGCAGATTATAGTTCCAGCTTCCATGGCAAGGAATGGACGGCCTCTCTCGAAGCGGGCAAGAAATTCGCGATCAGCGAAAAATGGGTGATCGAACCGCAGGCGCAGATCTATTGGCAGTATCAGAATTTCGATGAGGCTAACGATCCCGGCGGCACCATCCGTTACGACAATAACGATAGCTGGACAGGCCGTGTCGGCGCGCGCCTGCAAGGCAATTACACGATCAACGAGCGGCCGTTCAATCCGTTTGTGCTGGCCAATGTCTGGCATCAGTTCAAGGCGAGCGATACGATCTATTTCAACAATGACAGGCTTCGTCCGTCCTGGGAGGAAACCAGCCTTGAACTCGGTGCCGGTTTCACGACCAAGGTTGCCGACAATACCTCGCTCTACGCCAATGCATCCTATGAGTTCAACCTCGGCGGCGAGCGCTTCAGGCTTCTTTCCGGTCGTATAGGCGCACGCGTTTCCTGGTAAATTCAGGCCTCGCCGGCGACACAGCGTTCTTGATCTGTTTCGGGAAAAATGCTTAAATCCTCTGGTTGTATTTAAGCATTCTCTCACTTTAGAGATGTGCTGCGTGGCGAGTGGGGGCTTATGGTCGCGCGGGTTGGAACGGTTGCCTTTCAGGGCATAGAAGCGGTGCCTGTCGATGTGCAGGTCATGGTCGCGCCGGGCAAGATGGGCATGTCGATTGTCGGCCTGCCCGACAAGGCGGTGGCGGAAAGCCGCGAGCGCGTGCAGGCGGCCTTGCATGCTTCCGGGCTATCGATGCCCACCAAGCGGGTCACGGTCAATCTGGCGCCCGCCGATCTGCCGAAGGAAGGGTCGCATTACGATCTGCCGATAGCGGTCGGGTTGATGGCGGCCATCGGCGCCATTCCGGCAGACGCCATCCAATCCTATCTGGTGCTGGGCGAACTTTCGCTCGACGGGTCGATTACGCCTGTCGCGGGTGTTTTGCCCGCTGCGATCGGTGCCAATCGGGAAGACAAGGGGCTGATCTGCCCCTATGCCTGCGGTCCGGAAGCTGCTTGGGCCGGTGCCGATATCGACATTCTCGCACCGCGCAGCCTGATTGCGCTGGCCAATCATTTTCGTGGAACACAGGTGCTGACGCCGCCCGATCCGTCCATGCGGGTTTCCAGCGAAAGCCTGCCCGACCTTGCCGATATCAAGGGACAGGAAACGGCCAAACGCGCGCTGGAAATCGCCGCAGCAGGCAATCACAATCTGCTTCTGGTCGGCCCGCCCGGTTCCGGCAAGTCGATGCTGGCGCAACGCCTGCCGTCGATCCTTCCGCGGCTTTCCCCTCGTGAATTGCTGGATGTGTCGATGATCGCGTCCATCGCGGGCGAGCTAGCGGGCGGAAAACTGTCCGACCGAAGGCCGTTCCGGTCGCCGCATCATTCGGCTTCGATGGCGGCGATGGTCGGCGGTGGCTTGCGCGCCCGCCCGGGCGAGGTGTCGCTGGCGCATAATGGCGTGTTGTTTCTGGATGAGTTTCCAGAGTTTTCACCGCAGGTTTTGGATTCGTTGCGCCAGCCGCTCGAAACGGGCGAATGTCTGATCGCCCGGGTCAATCATCGCACCAGCTATCCGGCGCGCTTTCAACTGATTGCCGCCATGAACCCATGCCGATGCGGGATGGCGGGCGAGCCCGGCCACAGTTGCGCGCGCGGGCCGCGCTGCCAGACGGATTATCAGGCGCGGATTTCCGGCCCGCTTCTGGATCGCATCGACCTGCGTGTCGACATGCCCGCTGTCTCGGCGCTCGACCTGATCCAGCCCGCGCAGTCGGAGCGCAGCGAGACCGTGGCGCAGCGTGTCGCCCGCGCCCGCGCCGTGCAGGCCACGCGCTATGCGGCGCTGGGGCTCGATCCGTCGATGGCGAACGCCTATTGCTCGGCGAATCTGATCGAGGAGGTGGCGCGACCGGATGCAGCGGGAATGAAGCTGTTGCGCGACGCCAGCGAGCAGATGCGCTTTTCCGCCCGTGCCTATCACCGCATCCTGAAAGTTGCGCGCACTCTGGCCGATCTCGATGGGGTGGATCAAATCAGCCGCATTCATCTGGCTGGCGCAATTTCCTACCGCATCGGTGCGGAACGGTTGATTTCTGCGGCGTGATTGCTCACGCCGCAGATGGTCGCGTTCCGGGGCTTAGATCCCGAAGGTCACCAGCCCGTTTTCATCGATGCGCCAGGCCGGGTTCCACGCAATTTCCCAGGCGTGGTCGTCGGGATCGGCGACATAGCCGCGAAAGCCGCCATGCGGGGGCGCGTCGGCAGCGCGCAGCAGCGTCCCGCCTGCCTCTGTCAGCCGCTGCATCAGCGGCGCGACATCTGCTTGTTGCTCCACATTATGGGCGAGCGAAAATGCCCCCGGTTGCACAAGGCCGCGACGGTTCATGTCGGCTTCGAGCGATGATTTAAGGAAGGTGCCGAGAACGAACCCGTTCATCTGGTAGAAGATGATCTCGTCATTTTCAAATATCGGCGTCCAGCCGAAGCCTTCGACATAGAAGCGACGCGAATTGGCGAGGTCGGCAATACCGAGTGTAATAACGGAAATTTGCTGTTTCATTGTCCAAACCCTTGATCCTCCGGCGCACCATTGCTCCGGAGTTGAAGGTCAGGGGACACATTGCGATCGCAGAACCGCGAAGGTCAGGACCCGTCTCTGGCATTATACTATGCCGTTGCACGGGAGCCGGGCTAACCGCACCGACCTCTCCTTTTTAGACCCGGACTGTCTATCACGTTCCGGGCCTGAATTCAATTTCGGTAAGCTTTCGATTTAGAGCATTTCCAGCAAAAGTGCGTAGCGGTTTTGCGTGGGATAATGCGCAAAAACAAATTGACAGAGCGGTTCCACGATTCCGTGCTAACCGGAACCGCTCTAATGACGAACCGAGCCGACCAACAGATTGTCCGGTGCTTCGATGGTGACCCAGCGACCGGTATTGTTCGCGGCCTGACGCTTCAGATAGGTGTAGTCGGTTTCGTTCCAGCGCAGAACTTCGTCGGTCAGATTGTCGAGAACGAAGTCGCCGCGGTCGGTGCGAACGGTCAGCACGGCATGGCCTTCGCCGTCCGGCTTGCGCACGACGGTGATCAGAAGATCGCTGATCGGAATGCCGGCCTTTTGCAACTCGCGCTGCTTGAGCAGCACATAGTCTTCGCAATCGCCAACGGTGGTCGGATAAGCCCAATATTCCTCGACGCCGTAGATTTCCACGTCGGTCATCGGCTTGATGCGTTCATTGACCGAAAGATTGACTTCGACAATGCGCTGCCAGTTGGCATGACCGAGCGGCAACGGGCTGGTGTCGCGGCTGGCAATATTGCATTCCTGCGCTTCGCGCTTGCAGAATTCGTAATGGCCGATTGGCTGCGAGGTGACCTTGCCAGTCTGCATGAAGTCGCCAGAGGCTGCTTCAGCACCAAAGCCTGTCATCAGCACCGAAGCCGCGAAAGCAGCAGCTGCCATCATTTTCTTGGTCGAGCGAACAACGCAAAACATACTCAACGCCCTTGCCGGAAACTCTTTTATTAACGAAACGTTAAAATCTGAAACACTTGCGAGTCAATTCGATTTGCCGCTTCACCGCCCAACATCTTAATTAATGGTTAACGCGGGTGGTCTGAAATAATACAATCTATGATTGAATTTGTTGGGTTTTTCAGGCGTTTTGTACGCTTGGTGACCACTCATAATTTTGCCATGCTGAGGGAGCTTGTTTTTGCCAGCGAATATGCCAATGGTTGGCACATTCCACCGGACCTTTGAGGTCCATTTGCAAAGGCCACGGGATGACAAGCGCAACCACGCGCAAGGCCACGGCAGACGACATCGATGCGTTATTGCGCATCGAAGAGCGCTGTTTCGAAACAGACCGCATTTCCCGACGCTCCTTTCGCGCCCTGATCGCGCGCCCCACTGCGGAAACCATCATTGCGGAAGCTGACGGCCAGATCATCGGCTATGCGATGATCCTTTTCCGGCACGGTACGGCACTGGCGCGGCTCTATTCGATTGCCGTTGATCCGGATGCAGGCGCCAAGGGGATCGGCGCGCTTTTGCTCCAGGCGGCAGAGACGGCGGCCTTTGAGCATGACCGTCCGCTGCTACGGCTTGAAGTGCGCGAGGACAATGCGCGGGCGATCGCTCTTTACAAGCGCCACAGCTATCGCCCGATTGGGCGCTATCTCGATTATTATGCCGACCATTCCAACGCCTTGCGTTTCGAAAAGACGGTGCGCGGCGGCGTGCCTCTGGCAACACCATTTGCCTATTACCGGCAGACGACCGATTTCACCTGTGGTGCGGCCTGCCTGATGATGGCGCTTGCCCGGCACAAGCCCGGAACCGCGCTCGATCCGGTGCTGGAAATCCGTCTGTGGCGCGATGCAACCACGATCTACATGATGTCCGGGCCGGGCGGCTGCGAACCTTTCGGCCTTGCCGTCGCCGGGCACGAGCATGGATTGAAGGCATCCATCATCGTCTCCATTGAGGATATGCTGTTTCTGCAATCGGTGCGTTCGGAAAAGAAGCGCCGGGTGATGCGGCTTGCACAGACCGATTTTCGCCAGCGCACGGAAGCCTATGGCATTCCGGTGGAATATCGCGGTTTCACCTTGTTCGACATCATCACGGCGCTTCGACGGGGCGCGTCGGTGATCGTTCTGATCAGCGGCTATCTCATGTTCGGCAACAAGGTGCCGCATTGGGTGCTCGTCCATGGCGAAGATGGCCGTCACATTTTTATTCATGATCCGTGGGTGGAAGAGAAACAGGGCGAAAGCATCGCCGATGCGGCCAATGTGCCGGTTCCCTTCCACATCTTCGACCGCATCGCCCGCTTCGGCAGCGATGGGCTGAGAGCAGCGGTGATTCTCGAAAAAGGGACAGACTGATGACGATCTGCGTCATTCTCGTTGGGCGCCTCTCGGATATCGACAATGGCGCGACACCGCACAAGGTCATGACCAATCGCGATTATCTCGCGCATCCGGCCCTGTTCAACGGCCAGCAGCGCCCGCGCATTATCAACCTGTCGCGGAGCTATACCTATCAAAGCCGCGGCTATTATGCCTCGCTTCTGGCGGAGGCGCGCGGTCACCGGATCATTCCGTCCGTCGAGACGATGATTGATCTGTCCGAACGGCGGCTCTATGAGAATGCCATTCCCGAGCTGGAAGACATGCTCAACAAGGCGTTGGGCAAGCATCCCGAAAAAGCGCCAGAAACCATCCACGTCCATTTCGGGCTGGCCGAGAACCCGGAATTCGAGCGTTTCGGCAGGCTATTGTTCGACTGGTTCCGTGCGCCGTCGCTGGAAGTAACGGTCAAGCCCGGCGAGTGGGCGCGTATCCAGAAAATCGGCTTTGCCAATATTGCGAAATTCTCAAAACATCAAAAGGAGCGTTTCGAGGATGCGCTCGACCGCTATACGCAGCGCGAATGGCGGGCGGCCAAGCCAAAGGTTCCGGCCCGTTATACGGTCGCCACGCTTTGCGATCCGAAAGAGGCGATGCCACCTTCATCCATGGCGTCACTAAAGCATTGGGCGAAGATCGCAGCGCGCCTCGGCGTTGAAGTGGACCCCATCGGCAGGAAGGACCTGTCGCGACTTGCCAATTACGACGCGTTGTTCATCCGCGAAACCACGTCGATTTCCAACCATACCTATCGCTTTGCGCGACGGGCGCAGCAGGAAAACATGCCGGTCATCGACGATCCGATTTCGATGATCCGCTGCACCAACAAGGTTTATCTGCACGAACTGATGCAGGCCAATGATGTGGCCGTGCCGCAGACCGTGATGATTGCGGGCGAGGAGGATCTGGAGCGGGCCGCCGATATTCTGGGCTTTCCGCTGGTGATCAAGATACCGGATTCGTCCTTCTCGCGCGGGGTGAAGAAGGTGAAGGATATTGCGGAGCTGAAGGTGCTGGCGATGCTGTGGCTTCAGGACAGCGATCTTCTGCTGGCGCAGAAATATATGCCGACCCGGTTCGACTGGCGTGTGGGCGTCCTCGACGGCAAGCCGCTCTTCATCTGTCAGTATATGATGGCGAAAAACCACTGGCAGATCGTCAAGCACGATACGGGCGGCAAACCGCTTGAGGGCGGCTTTCGCACCTATACGCTGGCGGATGCGCCCAAAGCGGTTCTGGAAACCGGCCTGCGCGCTGCGCGGTGTATTGGCGATGGATTATACGGTGTCGATCTGAAGGAGACGGATGACGGTGTCGTGGTGATCGAAGTCAATGACAATCCCAATCTCGAACACGGCATCGAGGATGCGGCGGAAAAAGACGACGTCTGGATCAATCTGACCCGCTGGTTCATCGATCGGCTGGATCGCAAACAGCGTATCCCGGAAGAGTTGAAAGCAGTACCTGCCCAGCCTAGGCTGTTACTGCTCTAATTCTTCGTTTTTACGCGCATCTTTTCCGAAAACCGGCTCCCGCTTTTCGGGATGCGCTCTAGAATCTGATCATTGCTTTACGCCGGATTACATCGGCGTGAAGCAGACCTTGGTATGTCCGGCGCCGATGAAGCCGAGACGGCTTGCAGCACCCTTGGAGAGATCCAGCACGCGTCCCTTGATGAACGGGCCGCGGTCGTTGATGCGCACGACGAGCGACTTGCCATTTCTCTGATTGGTAACTTTGACCTTGCTGCCAAGCGGCAGGGAGCGGTGCGCTGCGGTCAATCCGGCTGGGTTCATACGTTCACCCGAAGCCGTGCGGGAGGTCAGGGCGTACCAGGAGGCACCGCCGCATTGCTGTGCCGAGGCTTCGATTGCGCTGACAGCGAGAAGGCTGGTTGCTGCAAAGCCGAGCATAGCCATACGGGTCTTGAAGTTCATACCAGTTCCACTAGTTGTTAACGGGGCGCTTTGACAGTTTTGCTGAGAAAGACCTGAGCGAAGTGGAATCTAAATGTGGCGATGACGTGGTTCGAATGAGAACATTATGCGATAATTGAATCTATATCCGCAGCGGAATATCATCCTATACTATGCGTTGTTTACTTATATTTCGAAACATAACTGAGGAATATTTTGAAGGATTCGGTTCTGTTGCTGTAAAAGCGTTTACGATTCGTTAGGAATCTGGCGCATGGCTTCGTGTGGCCTTGTTTTACGCGGTGGAATCCAAGAAAAACTGCTTTTAGCGGTTCTACCGCTGTCGCCTGACCCTACAATTTTTATTTGTAGCGCAAGTTTTAAAGCCTCTTCTAAAAGTTGTCGAAATGCGGCATTTTCCGGGCAAAAATGCAATTTGGCCGTGTGTGT
Organism: Ochrobactrum sp. C6C9; assembly: GCF_022627935.1. Classification (NCBI taxonomy): domain Bacteria; kingdom Pseudomonadati; phylum Pseudomonadota; class Alphaproteobacteria; order Hyphomicrobiales; family Brucellaceae; genus Ochrobactrum; species Ochrobactrum sp. C6C9. The sequence goes on from NZ_JABXGB010000001.1 coordinate 178,522, forward strand.
GGCAATTTTTACAGGTCGGTTTTTTCTTATCCACAGGCCGGAAAACGGCGCTTATGACGTTTCTTTGACCGTGCAGCCAGTGCAATTTATGGAAGAAATCCTGCTATATGCCTGTGGCGAACAGATGTGATTCCAACGGAAAACATGCAGGACGATCATCCCGACACGAACACGAATGCCTCCGTTCCGGCGATATCCGCTGGCAAGCGGGCGCTCTATCTCGTACTGGGCTTTGTCATGCTTGCGCTTGGCATCATCGGCGCCGTCTTGCCGGTCATGCCGACGACCATCTTCATCATTCTGGCGGCCTGGTTCTTTGCGCGGTCTTCGCCCAAACTTGAAGCGCGGCTTCTTGCCGACCCGCGTTTCGGCCCGCTGATCGTCAAGTGGCGTGACCGTGGCGCGATACCACCAAAGGCAAAGCTCTATGCCTGCCTGGGCATGCTTGTCGGCTACGGTTTTTTCTGGTGGGGCGCCCATCCGGGTCCGCTGCTGGCGATTGCGGTGACCATCTTCATGCTGGGCTCTGCCGCCTATGTGCTTTCTCGGCCCAGCGAGTAACCGCTTTAAACCCTCATCCCTTCGCGATAAGAGTGGCGTCATCGCTATGGGAGCCACCGATGAATTTGCCTGCCGTCAATCCGCTGATCGATCAACTCTCCGCGCCGCCCATTCCGGCTGTGCAGGTCTGGGCGCGGGATTATGACGGCAGCCACGGCCCGCTGATCGATCTTTCGCAGGCGGTTCCGGGCTATCCGCCGCATCCCGACATGCTGCGCTTTCTGGGCGAGGCGGCGGGTTCGCTCTCCAGCGCAGGCTACGGGCCGATTGAAGGCGAGGCTGTGCTGCGTCAGGCCTATGCCCGACATGTCGGCTCGCTTTATGGCGCTTCGATTGAAGCGCGCAATGTGCATGTCACATCCGGCTGCAATCAGGCTTTCATCGCGGCCATCATGTGCGTGGCTGGCAGCGGCGATACGGTGCTGACGACCGACCCGTTCTATTTCAACCACCGTTCGTCACTGGAAATGCTTGGCATCAAGCCGGCTTCCTTTCCGTGCCGTGCTGAAAATGGCTTTGTGCCAACGGTTGAGGATGTGCGGGCGGCGCTGCATCCCGGTGTGAGGGCGCTGACGCTTGTTTCCCCGAACAACCCGACCGGCGCGGTCTACCCGCCGGAACTGCTCGGCCAGATCTATGCGCTGTGCCGCGCCAACGGCACGTGGCTGATCCTCGATGAAACCTATCGCGATTTTCTGCCGACTGCCGGTGAGGCGCCGCACGAGTTATTCGGTGAGGCCGACTGGCCGTCGCATCTGATCCAGCTCTACAGCTTCTCGAAATCCTTCTGCATTCCGGGGCATCGTCTGGGGGCCATTGTTGCAGGCGTCGATATGGTGGCCAATATAGCCAAGGTGATGGATAATCTGCAAATCTGCGCGACACGTGCGCCGCAGGTGGCCGTTGCCCGCGTGCTTGCGCCGCTCGAAGCATGGCGCAACGAGAACCGCAAGGAAATCGCGTGCCGGTCTGCAACACTTCGCTCCGTCATGGCGGTGGTCGATGGCTGGCGTGTAGAAGCGGTGGGGGCCTATTTCGCCTTCGTGCGGCACCCTTTCGAGGGCCTATCATCGGTGACGGTTGCAGAGCGCCTTGCGAAGTCGCTCGGCATTGTCACATTGCCGGGTGTCTTCTTCGGTGACGGGCAGGAAGCTTTTCTGCGCTTTGCCTTTGCCAATGCCGATGTGGCCGGCATCGAAGCCACGGGAGCCCGTTTGCCAAGCTTACGGCTTTGATTCCCATAACAGTTCCAGCAGCTCTTCCATGGCATCCAAAGTCCCACACAATTGGTGGAGGGTGGATTGCTACAAACCTGTAACATTACTGTCATATGAATGTAATATAGAGCGCGTAGACGGCTACTGACGCTAATCGTCATAGGCTTTTTACAACAGGAGCTGCTGCTCATGAACAAGATGATTTCCTCGACCGCGGCGCTGGCCATTGCCGCCGTTCTGTCGGTTTCCGCTGCCCAGGCGCGCGATCAGATTCAGGTTGCCGGTTCCTCGACCGTGCTGCCTTATGCAAAGATCGTCGCTGAAACCTTCGGCGAAACCTATCCGAACTTCAAGACGCCGGTTGTTGAATCGGGCGGTTCGGGCGCCGGCATCAAGGAATTCTGCAAGGGCGTCGGTGAAAACACCATCGACATCGCCAATGCATCGCGCGCCATGAAGGATTCGGAACTGAAGTCGTGCGTTGACGCTGGCGTCAAGGACGTTCAGGAAGTGCGCTTCGGTTATGACGGCATCGTCTTCGCAACCGACGCCAAGGGTCCGGATTGGAAGCTGAAGCCGGAAGACGTCTACAAGGCCCTGGCCGCCAAGGTTGTTGTTGATGGCAAGCTGGTCGATAATCCAAACACCAAGTGGAACCAGGTGAACCCGAACCTGCCGGATTGGGACATTGCTGCCTATATCCCGGGCGAAAAGCACGGCACCCGTGAAGTTTTCGAAGAAAAGGTTCTGGCCGACGGCTGCAAGCACTCCGGCGCTCTGGACGAAATCAAGAAGACCGGTCTCGACGACAAGGCTGCCGCTTCGGCCTGTATCGCAGTGCGTAAGGACGGCAAGGCTGTCGACATCGACGGCGACTATGCTGAAACGCTGGCGCGCATCGACTCCAACAAGACCGGCGTTGGCGTTTTCGGCCTCTACTTCTTCGAAAACAATGCCGACAAGCTGAAGGTTGCGACCGTCAACGACATCACGCCATCGGCTGCGACCGTCGCCTCGGGTGAATATCCGGTTTCGCGTCCGCTGTTCTTCTACGTGAAGAAGGCTCACCTCGGCGTCGTGCCGGGCCTCAAGGAATATGTCGATTTCTTCCTGAACGACCAGATGATCGGTCCTGACGGCCCGCTCGCTGAATATGGTCTGGTGCCGGCTCCGGATGCAGAACGCGAAGCACAGCGCGCCGCCTTCACCGAAGGCAAGACGCTGGCTGCAAAGTAAGTCTAAAACTGTGGAACGCGGGGATGAAACCTCCCCGCGTTCTTCTCCTTTCGCGCCATTCTAATATGAGAGGCGCAATCGCGCGGAGCTGACAGTCTGGTCATTGGGGACACGTCTATGTCGTTTCGCATTTTTCAGGGCAACCGGGGAAATTGAATGTCCTTCTTTCTGGTTCTCGTCAGCGTCATTGCAATCGGGTTGGTCGGCTTCTTTATTGGCCGTCAGCGCGCCGTTGCACTGGACAAAGCGCAGCCTGTCGCGCCCCAAGGTTCGGGGCAAGGATCGACGGCCGAGAAAATGCATTCCCGCCCGCATTATCATGGCTGGTGGGTTTTCCTCGTTTCTGCATTGCCTGCAGTGCTGTTTCTTGCCGTCTGGGCTGTCGGATCGTCCGTCTATCTCGATCACAGCGCCACCGCACGACTACCCGATGCCGTCGAGGATGGTTCTTACACCAATCGCAGCCTTCAGCTCGGTATGGTGCGCGGCCTCGCCAACGGGCTTGAGCGCCTGACACCGGCTGAGCTGGAAAGCTTCCCGACCAACTATCAGGATGCGCGCTCGGTTCTCGGCAACAAGGGCGTGGCTCTCGCGACCGAGGGCCAGGACTATATGGTGCCCATCGCCCTCTATCTGAAGAAGGCGACGGACCTCACGCACACGATCGGCGCTGCCGTGGCGCTGGTCATTGCGGTTGCCGGTCTGATTTTCGGTCTTTCCACGATCAACCGCCGCATGCGCGCCCGCAACAATGTCGAGCGCATCGTGCTGTGGGGGCTGATCGCCGCGTCGGGCATCGCCATTCTGACCACTGTCGGCATCATCTGCTCGATGCTGTTTCAGACGATCAGCTTCTTTCAGTCGGTTTCGCCGTGGAATTTCTTCTTCGGCACGGTCTGGGACCCGCGCTTTGCTGCTGCCGGTTCCGGCGGTGAGACGGGCCAGTTCGGCCTGATCCCGCTTCTGGCCGGTACGCTCTATATCGCGCTGGTCGCTATGCTGTTCGCGGTTCCGGTCGGTCTGTTCGCCGCCATCTACATGGCCGAATATGCCTCGCCGCGCGTGCGCACGGTGGTCAAGCCGGTGCTTGAACTGCTCGCCGGTATTCCCAGTATCGTCTACGGCTTCTTCGCCCTTGTGACGGTCGGCCCGTTCCTGCGTGATCTTTCCGCCGCGATTGCGGGCGGTCAGGGCTTCATCATGGCGCAGAGCGTTTTGACCGCCGGTCTCGTCATGGGTGTGATGCTTATTCCTTTCGTGTCGTCGCTTTCCGACGACATAATCACCGCCGTGCCGCGCACGCTGCGCGACGGCTCGCTCGGTCTTGGCGCCACCCGCTCCGAAACTGTCAAGCGCGTTGTCCTGCCTGCGGCACTCCCGGGCATCGTCGGCGCACTTTTGATGACCGCTTCACGCGCCATCGGTGAAACCATGATCGTGGTTCTGGCGGCAGGCGTTGCGGCGCGTATCAACATCAACCCATTCGACGCGATGACCACCATCACGGTGAAAATCGTCAATCAGCTGACCGGCGACCTTGAGTTCAACTCGCCGCAGACGCTGGTTGCCTTTGCACTTGGCATCACGCTTTTCGTCCTGACGCTGATCATGAACATCTTTGCGCTGCATATCGTGCGCAAGTACCGGGAGCAGTACGAATAATGACCGATACGACCTTCAACGCAAGCGGTACGGCGACTGCACAACCCGCCCGCCGCGATATCGGACTGAAACGCCGCTACGCTGCCGAACGCCGCTTCCGCCTCTATGGCATCGCTGCAATCGCCATTGGCGTGTTCTTCCTCTGCGCGCTGCTGTTCTCGGTTTTCTCCAAGGGCTACACCGCCTTCTGGCAGACGACGCTCTACCTTCCGGTCCAGATCGACGCGCAGGTGATCGATCCGGGCAACAAGCGGGCGACCGATCCGAACGTGCTGATCGCCGCGAACTATCCGCTTCTGGTGCGCAATGCGCTGGCTGAAAAGCTCGGCGTCGCAACCACCGACCGCCCGGCCATGCGCGATCTTGGCCGCTTCTATTCCGACGGCGTGCGCGTTCAGCTGCGCCAGATGGTGATGGACAATCCGGCCATCATCGGCACGACACAAACTGTTCCGGTTCTGGCCGGTGCGGATATCGATTCCGCCTTCAAGGGGCAGATCGATCTGACCGTCCCTGAAACGAGCCGCAAGGTATCGGACCGTCAGGTTGGCTGGATGAAGACGCTTTCGGAAGAAGGCGTCATGAAGGAGGCATTCAACACCGGCCTCTTCACCTATGGCGCATCGAGCCGCCCGGAAACGTCGGGGCTCGGCGTGGCGCTGGTCGGTTCGCTCTATATGATGCTGATCGTGCTGGGTCTGGCTCTGCCTATCGGAGTCGCCGCTTCGATCTATCTGGAAGAGTTCGCCAAGAAGAACCGCTGGACGGATATGATCGAGGTGAACATCAACAACCTCGCAGCCGTACCGTCCATCGTGTTCGGTCTGCTGGGGCTTGCGGTCTTCGTCAACTTCTTCAACCTGCCGCGCTCAGCCTCGCTGGTCGGCGGTCTGGTGCTGACGCTGATGACGCTGCCGACGATCATTATCGCAACGCGTGCCGCCCTGCGCGCCGTGCCGCCGTCGATCCGCGCAGCAGCGCTCGGTCTCGGCGCGTCCAAGACGCAGATGGTGTTTCATCACGTGCTGCCGCTTGCCGCACCCGGCATTCTGACGGGCACGATCATCGGGCTTGCCCATGCGCTGGGCGAAACCGCGCCGCTTCTGCTGATCGGCATGGTGGCTTTCGTGGCGGATGTTCCGTCCACGCCGATGGACCCGGCGACCGCCTTGCCTGTCCAGATCTATATGTGGGCCAATGAAGCAGAACGCGCCTTTGTGGAACGCACGTCCGGCGCTATCATCGTCTTGCTTCTGTTCCTGGCCGTGATGAACATTGCAGCAATCATTCTGCGCCGCCGGTTCGAGCGCCGCTGGTAAACGGGAGTCGAAGCTATGAATTTGATGACTGAACGAACTCTCGAGAAAGCCGTAGGAGAAAAGATGAACGCCAACGCCAGTTCCGTAAAGATGCGCGGCGACAAGGTTTGCGTATTCTATGGTGAGAAGCAGGCCCTTTTCGACGTCAATCTGGATGTTCCGGAAAAGATGGTGACGGCGCTGATCGGTCCTTCCGGCTGCGGCAAGTCCACCTTCCTTCGTTCGCTCAACCGCATGAACGACACGATTGAAGGTTGCCGCATCGCTGGCAAGATCACGCTCGACAATGAGGATATCTACGATCCGAAGATCGACGTGGTGGAACTGCGCGCCCGTGTCGGCATGGTGTTCCAGAAGCCGAACCCGTTCCCGAAGTCGATCTACGAGAACGTCGCCTACGGCCCGCGCATTCACGGTCTGGCCCGCACGAAGGCCGATCTGGAGGAAATCGTCGTGACCAGCCTTCAGAAGGCCAGCCTGTTCGAGGAAGTGAAGGATCGCCTGCACGATGCGGGCACGGGCCTTTCCGGCGGCCAGCAGCAGCGCCTGTGCATTGCACGTGCGATCGCGGTTAGCCCGGAAGTCATCCTGATGGACGAACCCTGCTCGGCGCTTGATCCGATTGCCACCGCCAAGGTGGAGGAGCTGATCGACGAACTGCGCCAGAACTACACCATCGTCATCGTGACCCACTCGATGCAGCAGGCAGCCCGCGTCTCGCAGCGCACCGCCATGTTCCATCTCGGCAATCTGGTCGAAGTGGGCGACACGGAAACGATGTTCACTGCGCCGACGGAAAAGCGCACGCAGGATTACATCACCGGACGCTTCGGCTGACAAACCGGGGGCAGGGGAAAGCAACCCTTGCGCGCGGATTGCGTCAGAACAAACAGAAGTGCGGCTTCCCCGCAATTTATATTACGAGGTCTACCATGCCGTCTCAGCATACCGTTCGTTCCTACGATGAGGAACTGAAGTTTCTCACCCACAAGATCGCCGAAATGGGCGGACATGCGGAACGTATGGTCGAACAGTCGGTCGCAGCGATCGTCAATGCCGACAACGCCCTTGCGCAGCGCGTCATTTCCGACGACCTGATCCTGGATGCCAGCGAGCGCGAAATCGACGACAAGGCCGTGATGATCATCGCCAAGCGCCAGCCGATGGCGGTGGACCTGCGCGAAATCATCGGTTCGATTCGCATTTCCGCCGATCTGGAGCGCGTTGGCGATCTGGGCAAGAACATTGCCAAGCGCGTTGCCGCCGTTTCGGAATCCCGCCAGCCGGTCAAGCTCTATCGCGGTCTGGAAACGCTCGCCGAACTGGCGCTGACCCAGCTGAAAGACGTGCTCGACGCCTATTCGTCGCGCTCGGTGCAGCAGATCAATGTCGTGCGTGATCGCGACGACGAGATCGACGCCATGTACACCTCGCTGTTCCGCGAGCTTCTCACCTATATGATGGAAGATCCGCGCAATATTTCGGCCTGCACGCATCTTCTGTTCTGCGCCAAGAATATCGAGCGCATCGGCGACCATGCGACCAACATCGCGGAAACCGTTTATTACATCGTGACCGGCCTGCAGATGCCTGCCGAACGACCGAAGGAAGACCTGAGCCACGGCATCGTCGTGGATGAGGCACGCAAGCCCTGAGTAAGCGCTGCATTTGGAGCGATCAGGGCAGATTGCAGGATTGCTCCCAAATGCGGTGGAGAATGTGTGAATAGCGCGGCGGCACGCGGTCGATGGGGGGACGTGTATCTTCCGCTCGCCGGTTTAAGATAGGGAATATTGGATGTCACAGGTACCCAAAATCGCTGTGGTGGAAGACGAAGAAGCGCTGAGCGTTCTGCTGCGCTACAATCTTGAGGCCGAAGGCTATCAGGTGGACACGATGCTGCGCGGCGACGAGGCCGAAATCGCGCTGCGCGAGAACGTCCCTGATCTCCTCATCCTCGATTGGATGCTTCCCGGCGTATCGGGCATCGAACTGTGCCGCCGTCTGCGCCAATGGCCGGAGACGGAACGCCTGCCGGTCATCATGCTGACCGCGCGCGGCGAGGAAAGCGAACGCGTTCGGGGTTTAAGCGTCGGGGCCGACGACTATGTCGTGAAGCCCTTCTCGACGCCGGAACTCCTGGCCCGCGTCAAGGCGATGCTGCGCCGTGCCAATCCAAGCCTGCTGTCGCATGTTCTGAAAGTAGGCGATCTGGTGCTCGACCGTCAGCAGCACCGCGTTTACCGCAAGGAAAAGGAAGTCCGTCTTGGACCGACGGAGTTCCGTTTGCTCGAATATTTCATGATGTCACCGGGCCGCGTTTTCTCGCGCAGTCAGCTTCTCGACGGTGTCTGGGGACCGGATATCTATGTCGATGATCGCACCGTGGATGTCCATGTCGGACGCTTGCGCAAGGCCATCAACTTGGGTCGTGCGCTCGATCCGATCCGCACGGTACGCGGCGCGGGATATTCTTTCGGCTGATCGTGCGTCGATAAAAAACTTCTTTTCGAGCCCGTCTTTCCTCATCGAAAGGCGGGCTCGATCACTTTCTGAAGCGCTCTTGCGGCCTGTTATCCTTGCCAGCCGATTCGGTCCGGGAGACGCTGAAAAGGCTGTAAATCGCTAATCTCACGGAATGTTACGCTTCTTGTATCAAAGTTGAAGGAACCGGCGCAGGACTTGCTAAAACAGTTACGCCGCAGATTTTCCCAACCTGATGAAGCAAGATATATCAAAATTTTACAGCAGTTGCGAATTAAGGCAGGGTTGTGACCTGTATTGAGGAACTATCATTTCCATCAAATCAAAGGTTTATCTCTTTTCCGCAGGTTCATTAATAAAATATTAATAGTTTTGAATGGTTTGTGTGGACAATTGCGCTCGTGATTCGGGTTTCATTTGCGACCATTTCGATGGTTCCAGCAATTTCGGAATTTGACCCATTGCCTTTTTTTGGCCTAAAAATTCCAAAACCTTGAAGAAGACGAGCGACGGCAGGTTGTTTGATTTTTGATCTTCGCCTGCTTTGACTTGCACCGCAGCTAGACCCGTATTGGTCATTTTTGGCCTTCGGATCGACTGCTTCAGTTAAGGGTCCTGAATATGAGACTGAGCCGTTGACGCGCGCTGGTAATTGGAAGCTGCCTGTATTGGCAGGACTGCTCGTAGCGCCCTTCGTAGTGACGGGCTGCACGACGACCGGCACCACAGCCAAGACCGAGAAGACGGCGGCCGTAAGTCACGTCAAGTCGGTCAACGGTGTCAAGACCTATACCTATACGGCAAGGGACAAGGAGTGCCTCGAGCGCGCCATGTTCTTCGAATCGAACCGCTCCAGTTCCGATGGTCTGATGGCTGTCGGCACGGTTGTTATGAACCGCCTCGCATCGGGCCGTTATCCCGATACGATTTGCGGCGTCGTCGGCCAGAAGAACCAGTTCGCGCCCGGCGTTCTCACCCGCAAGATGGAATCCAGCAAGCTGCCCGATGTTCAGGCCGCAGCCGACGCCGTGCTGAAAGGCCAGCGCCATCCGAAACTGAAGAACGCCATGTTCTTCCATACGGCAGGCCTGAAGTTCCCCTACAACAACATGCACTATGTGCTGGTTGCCGGCGGTAATTCCTTCTACGAAAAACGCAATCGCGACGGTTCGTTGCAGAACCCGGTGCCGCAGGAACCATATAACCTCGCGCTCGCCTATTCGCCGCAATCGCCTTCGCTGCCGCAAGACCCGTCCTATGACGTGACCTTGCCGCAGGCGGGACCGGTTCCGGCAGCAGCGCCAACCGTACAGGTCGCGCTGGCGGATGCGTCCAAGATGGAAACCTCTGTGCGTGGCAGCGGCCTTGGACCGCAGGCGCGGGGCAATCGCCTTGCGCATAACAACGATGTAGCGACGGCTCAGCCGCAAATTCAGCAGGTCGCGTCCTATCAGCCGCAATTCGATACGTCGGCACCGGCAAGCCAGCCGCAATCGCTTGGCTATGCAGCGGCAGATCAGAAGCAGGTCGATGCAATCGGCGCATTGCTTCTGTCGCAGGACCGTCCGGAAACCCCTCTATAAGTTGAGTTGAACAGATTTGGTGCGGGCTAATCTTTCCGATTGGCCCGCATTTTTTATTTGAGTTCTGCATTCCATCGCTATTAGCGGGGACGAACCACGACCGGACGATAGATCGGCTGATAGAGCATGATGGGCTGATCGTAGAAATCGACGCGGTTTTCCCAGGCGCGGCGATCCGCCCGGCGGTCGAGATCGAGCCGCTGCAGACAGTTGGCAAATGCGTCGGTCCGCGGCTTGAAGCCATAGCCGAGACATGTCTGCTCGTCGGCGGCGCGGCGCTCTTCCGGTGTCATGGTGACACAACCGGCCAGCAGGCCTGCGAGCCCCAGCAAAACAAGTAGTTTCCGGTTCATGTCATTCGTCCTGTGTAACTGCCCGCTGCTTCAATAATAGCGCAGGTGCATGAAAAAGAGTGGTGAAATTATGCCGTTTGGTAAACTGATAACGAGAGTATAGAACTGATTCCAAACCGCGCTCCTTTTTTTAAAGGTACGCGTCTTCGCATCAAAAGAGGTCCCGCAGCTCATGGCTCACGATATGCAAAATCCTGTCATCGATCCGGTAAAGCTCGAACGTCTGGCGGAAGTCGCCGTGCGCGTCGGCCTGCAATTGCGCGAGGGACAGGATCTGATCATCACGGCGCCGGTTGTCGCCCTGCCGCTGGTGCGGCTGATTGCCAAACACGCCTATAAGGCTGGCGCAGGTCTGGTGACGCCGTTCTTCGCCGATGATCAGATTGCGCTGGCCCGCTATGAAAACGCGCCCGATGCAAGCTTCGACCGCGCCGCGGACTGGCTCTATCAGGGTATGGCCAAGGCCTATTCGGAAGGTGCGGCGCGTCTTGCGATTGCTGCCGACAACCCGATGCTCCTGTCCAGCCAGGACGCCGCCAAGGTTTCGCGTGCCAATCGCGCAAATTCCAAGGCCTATCAGCCTGCGCTGGAAAAGATCGCGGGCTTCGATATCAACTGGAACATCGTTTCCTATCCAAATGTGGCATGGGCGAAGCTGATGTTCCCGAATGAGCCGGAAGAGGTTGCGACCCGCAAGCTGGCCGAAGCCATTTTTGCCGCTTCACGCGTGGATGTCGAAGATCCGATCGGCGCATGGGCCGCGCATAATGCAGCGCTTCGCACCCGCACCCGTTTCCTGAACGGCAAGGCTTATAGCGCTCTGAACTTCAAGGGCCCGGGCACGGACCTGACGGTCGGGCTTGCCGACGGCCACGAGTGGCACGGCGGCGCATCGACGGCGAAGAACGGCATTACCTGCAATCCGAATATTCCAACGGAAGAGGTTTTCACCACGCCGCATGCCTTGCGCGTCGATGGTTATGTCGCCAGCACTAAGCCACTTTCGCATCAGGGCACACTGATCGAGAATATCGCCGTGCGTTTCGAAGCGGGCCGGATTGTCGAAGCCAAGGCGAGCCGTGGTGAGGAAGTGCTGTCGAAGGTGCTCGACACGGATGAAGGCGCGCGCAGGCTCGGTGAAGTGGCGCTGGTGCCGCATTCCTCACCGATCTCGCAAAGCGGTCTCTTGTTCTACAACACGCTGTTCGATGAAAATGCTGCGAGCCATATCGCGCTCGGCCAGTGCTATTCCAAGTGCTTCATCGACGGCGCCAAGCTGACGCCGGAACAGATCAAGGCGCAGGGCGGCAATTCCAGCCTCATCCACATCGACTGGATGATCGGTTCCGGTGAAATCGACGTTGATGGCATCAAGGCCGATGGTAGCCGCGAGCCGGTGATGCGTCGCGGCGAATGGGCCAGCTAGAGCATTTCCAGCAGAAGTGCGTTGCGGTTTTGCGTAGGATAATGCGTAAAAACAAAGAGATAGAGCAGTTGCCCGATTCCGTTTTTACCGGAACCGCTCTGAGTGCTGGACGCCGGAAATCGAAAAGGCCGGGAAATTTCCCGGCCTTCTTCATGATTGCGATGAACTGAAGCCTCAATTCTTTTCCTGCACATGGGCTTCGAGGAACCATAGCGCCTTGTCCAGCGAGCGCGAAGCGGCGGTAAAAATATCCGCCGTGTTGTCGTCGCCCGCCTCGTCTGAATCCTTGATCGATTTGCGCAGAAGATTGGCGACATCGCCATAACGCTCGATCAGCGCGCCCAGATGATCGTGAACCGCATAAATATCGGTCGGATAGGGCTTCAGTTTCGTTTCCTTCACCACAATCTGCGACGTGCCATAGGCCGTGCCGCCAAGCTGCACCGCCCGTTCGGCAATGGTGTCGACGTGATCGTCGAGTTCGGTGCGGAAACCGTCGAGCATCTCGTGCACTGCGATAAATTGCGGCCCCTTGAGGTTCCAATGCGCCTGCTTGGTGATCAGTGCAAGATCGATGGTCGCAGCCAGATTTTCGTTCAGAAGCGCGATCATGGTCGTCTTGGTGTTGGAAGGAAGATCGTTGCGGGTTGCATGCATCGACTTATTGGACATTTTATCCTCATATCCTTTTGCACAATCAGGCGCGAGCGATTGGCTGGCTCGCAGCGATTGGGAGAATCGCCAGCGTCGGGGCGGTCGAAGAGAGGCGCAAACAGAATCGTCCCGCACCCAGCAAGAAAACGCCTGCCGAGAGATTTTGTTCCGCAGAAAAAGCCGAAAATTCCAAGCCAGGCTGCTCTTTGACGATGAATTGGTGTCCACTTGGGCACGGTTAGACTTGTCGCGGGGGCAATTCTCATTTACCCGGAAGTGCATGAAGATACTCGCCCTCGATACCGCCGCTTCCTATTGCGCCGCCGCCGTCTATGACGCTGGCCGCGATGTCGTTCTTGCTCAGGTCAGCGAGAATATCGGCAAGGGGCACGCCGAAGTGCTGATGGATTATGTCGGGCGCGCGCTGGCCGAGGCAGGCGTGGCGATTAAGGATATTGATCGCGTGGCGGTGAATATCGGCCCCGGTTCTTTCACGGGCGTTCGTATTGGCGTTTCGGCGGCGCGGGGTTTTGCACTGGCGCTCGGGTGCCCGGCGATTGGCGTCACCGCCTTCGAGGCGCTGGCGGATGAGACAATCACACACATGCCGGGCAAGCCGGTGACGATCCTGCTCGACGCGCATCGCGGCGAGATTTACGCGCAGACATTCGACGCCAATGGTGCTGCCCTGTCCAAGCCATCGGTGCTGTCGCGAGAAGAAGCGGAAGCTTTTGCAGGCAATGCGGCCCTCGATACCGTGCTGGCCGGATCGGCAGCAAAGTCGATCAACGAGGCCTTGGGCGACAAGTTTGCGCTTGGCCCCATCGAGCCGACCGCCAATATCGCCACTTTCGCCTGCCTGGCGGCCACACGCACACCCGCTGACGCGCCGAAGCCGCTTTACATGCGCGGGCCAGATGCCAAGCCGCAGGTCGGGTTTGCATTGCCGCGCAGGCAGGCCGGAGAATAGGCGATGATGGGCTTGCCATTCGGTCGCTTCGGTCGCCGACAGGTTTCGGTGGAAGCGCTCAGCGCGCAGGACAGCCACGTGATCCAGCGCATTCATGCCGTCGCGTTTCACCATGGCTGGAGCTCGGACGATTTTCGCTCGCTGATCGCGCAGGATACGGTTTTCGGTTTTGTCGCCCGTGCGGAAGGCAAACCCAATGACGCCTGCGGTTTCGTTCTGGCGCGGCTGGTTGCAGGAGAGGCGGAAATTCTCACCATCGCGGTTTCTCGCGATGTGCAACGGCAGGGTGTCGGTCGCGCGCTGATGGATGCCGTGTTGCGCTATCTCTATCAGGAACGGGCGGAAACGCTGTTTCTCGAAGTCGATGAAGCCAATGTCGCGGCGCAGGCGCTTTACCGGCGTCTCGGGTTTCAGAAGGTCGGTGATCGCCCGGCTTATTACGAAACCGCCAATGGGCGCTCGGCAGCGCTCGTTCTGCGCCGCGATCTGAAGAGACCGCAATGATTGGCGCGATCCGGGTCTTTCTCGTTCTCGCGGCCATGGTCATGCTGAGCCTGTCGCTGATCCCGGTTCAATATGTGTTTCTGAAACTCAGGAATGGCTGGAAACGCAGCCTGCCCAATTTTTTCCACCGCGTGATTGCGCGGTTGTTCGGCTTTCGGGTGCGCACCGTCGGCGAAATGCATCGCGGTCGCCCGTTGTTGCTGGTCGCCAATCATACGTCCTGGAGCGACATTGTTGTCCTGTCCTCGGTCGGGCAGGTGTCGTTCATCGCCAAGTCAGAAGTGCGCAGCTGGCCGATTTTCGGCATGTTCGCTGTTTTGCAGCGGACCGTTTTTGTCGAGCGCGAGCGGCGCGGCAAGACCGGCGAACAAACCTCTGAAATCGCCACGCGGATGAGCGAGGGAGATGCCATGGTGCTGTTTCCCGAAGGCACGACCTCCGATGGCAATCGGGTCTTGCCGTTCAAGACCGCTCTTTTCGGTGCAGCCCATGCGGCGATCAGGGAAGCCGGTGTGCCGGAAGTGCTCGTGCAGCCGGTCGCCATCGCCTATACCGGCGTGCATGGCATGGCCATGGGGCGCTATTTTCGCCCGATTGCATCCTGGCCGGGCGATGTCGAGTTGATGCCGCATCTGAAAGGTATCCTGCGCGAAGGCGCCATCGATGTTGAAATCCGCTTCGGCGAGCCGATGGTCGTCACGGCAGCCACAGACCGCAAGATGCTGGCCCGCACCATGGAAAGCCGGGTGCGCACACTTTTGCAAAGCGCACTTCTGGGCCGTGAGATTTCGGAAGAGTAACCAGCATTTTCAGCAAAAGTGCGAAGCAGTTTTGCGTTCGAAAATGCGATAGCGAAAAAGCCGATCAGTTTGTCACCTTCCAAAGCGGCGACAAAAGCTGTAGATAGCCCCGCATGAGCGAAAACATCACCGATATTGTGCCAGCGGCAGACCACGCCGATACGCGTCCAAATACGCGCAAGGTTTTTGTCAAAACCTATGGCTGCCAGATGAATGTCTATGACAGCCAGCGCATGGCCGACAGCCTTGCAGCGGAAGGCTATGTCGCGACCGATACGCCGGACGATGCCGATCTGGTGCTGCTTAACACCTGCCATATCCGCGAAAAGGCCTCGGAAAAGCTCTATTCCGCGCTGGGACGCCTGCGCAAGATGAAGGACGCGCGGCAAGCCAATGGCAAGGAACTGACCATCGGTGTTGCTGGCTGCGTGGCACAGGCCGAAGGACAGGAAATTCTGCGCCGAGCGCCGAATGTCGATCTGGTGATCGGACCGCAGACCTATCATCGCCTGCCCAATGCGCTGGCGCGCGTTCGCGGCGGCGAAAAGGTCGTCGAGACCGAATATGCGCTTGAAGACAAGTTTGAACATCTGCCGTCGCCGAAGCGCGAGGAAACCCGCAAGCGCGGCGTTTCTGCTTTTCTGACGGTGCAGGAAGGCTGCGACAAGTTCTGCACCTTCTGCGTGGTGCCCTATACGCGCGGTTCGGAAGTGTCGCGCAGCGTCAAACAGATCGTGGCCGAAGCGGAACGCCTTGCCGATGGCGGTGTGCGGGAACTGACCCTGCTCGGCCAGAACGTCAATGCCTGGCATGGCGAGGGCGACGATGGCCGCGAATGGGGGCTGGGCGAATTATTGTTCCGCCTCGCGCGTATTCCGGGTGTTGCGCGCCTGCGTTATACGACCAGCCATCCGCGCGATATGGATGACAGCCTGATCGCCGCGCATCGCGACCTGCGCCAGCTGATGCCTTATCTGCATCTGCCGGTGCAGTCCGGCTCGGACCGTATTCTCAAGGCGATGAACCGCCGCCACAAGGCGGACGAATATCGACGCCTGATCGAGCGCATCCGTGACGTGCGTCCGGATATGGCGCTGTCGGGCGATTTCATTGTCGGCTTCCCCGGCGAGACCGATCAGGATTTCGAAGATACGATGCAGCTGGTGCGCGATGTGAATTACGCGCAGGCCTATTCCTTCAAATATTCGCCACGTCCCGGCACGCCCGGCGCGGATCTGTCCGGTCATGTGGACGAAGCGGTGAAAGACGAGCGGCTTCAGCGCCTGCAGGCTTTGCTGTCGGAACAGCAATATGCGTTTCAGGAATCCATGATCGGTCGCGAGATGGACGTGCTTTTAGAAAAGCCCGGCCGTCAGGCGGGGCAGATGGTGGGACGCTCGCCCTGGCTCCTTCCGGTGATCATCGATGACAACAATGATCAGGTCGGCGAAATTATTCATGTGAAAATCACCTCCACTGGGACCAATAGCCTTATTGCGCAAAAACTGGCGTGAAGGCATGATACCGTTCAGGCAGATGGTTCGGCGCTTGAGTCTCGTGCCGATAATCCTGTCGGGCCGATGATCCCGTCGGAACTGTGATTGCAATGCGTGAACTCTTGAGGAGATACGGTTGAGCGCCACGGAAAAGCTGAGACCTGCCAAGCCAACCACTCTAACGCAAAAAAGCCCGACTACCGGGGCCTCGGATATGGCCCATATCGTGCTCACTTTCGAGAACAACCGCCTGGCCAGTGCGCTTTACGGTCAGTTCGACGAAAATCTGGCACGGATCGAGCAAAAGCTCGGTGTCGATGTTCGCTCCAAGGGCAACCAGCTCTCGATCCGGGGCGAACCGACCGCGACCGAACAGGCGCGCCGCACGCTCGATCATCTTTATGAAACCGTGCAGAAAGGCCATGAACTGACGGCATCGGATGTCGATGGTGCCTTGCGCATGGCCATCGCCGCCGATGATCAGCTCGACCTGCCGACGATGGAAAACAAGGGCAAGCTGTCTGCTGCCCAGATTTCCACCCGCAAGAAGACGATCTTTGCGCGCACCCCGACGCAGGACGCCTATATGCGGGCGCTCGACCGTTCCGAACTGGTGTTCGGTGTCGGTCCTGCCGGTACAGGCAAGACCTATCTGGCCGTCGCCCATGCCGCCATGCTTTTGGAACGCGGTCTGGTGGAGCGGATCATCCTGTCCCGCCCGGCTGTTGAAGCGGGTGAACGCCTGGGCTTTCTGCCGGGTGACATGAAGGAAAAGGTCGATCCCTATCTGCGTCCTCTCTATGACGCGCTTTACGACATGATGCCCGCCGAAAAGGTCGAGCGGGCCATCACGGCAGGCGTCATCGAAATCGCGCCGCTGGCCTTCATGCGCGGGCGCACGCTGGCCCATTCGGCGGTGATCCTCGATGAGGCGCAGAACACGACATCCATGCAGATGAAAATGTTCCTGACGCGTCTTGGTGAAGGATCGCGGATGATCGTGACGGGCGATCCGAGCCAGATCGATCTTCCACCCGGTCAGAAATCCGGGCTTGTCGAAGCGCTTCGCGTGCTGGACGATGTGGAAAGCGTCATCAAGGTGCGGTTCACCCAAAAAGACGTGGTGCGTCATCCGCTGGTGGCGGCAATCGTCAACGCCTATGACCGCGATGCGAAAACGCATGTCCAGCAGCCGGTCCGTCCGGAATAAGAGGACTTGTAATTGGTCGTTAGAACTACGATCTAAAAAATGCTGTCTGCCTTTTTGGGGCAGACGGCTTTCGAACAACTGAAAGGACGAAGCGGCTTGCTGTCCGGGAAGCCGCCGCAGAACGTGTCAGACAACGCGATCCATATCGATATCACCATTGAAGCTGGCAACTGGCCGGATGAAACAACACTCGAAGGACTTGTCAGAAAGTCTGTCGAGGCGGCATGGACCAATCTGGGCCTCAAGGATGCCGACAGCGAATTGAGTATCGTCTTTACCGACGATGCGTCCATTCAGGAGCTGAACGCCGAATGGCGCGGCAAGGACAAGCCTACCAATGTGTTGTCGTTTCCCGCGTTTCCGGTCAAGGCCGGGAACCAACCGGGACCAATGCTGGGCGACATTGTCATCGCCCGCGAAACCGTGGAGCGTGAAGCGGTTGAAGAAGGCAAGCCTCTTGACCATCACCTCTCACACCTTGTCGTGCATGGCTTCCTGCATCTGTTGGGCTATGATCATGAAACCGACGAGGAAGCAGAGGAAATGGAACGCCGCGAGGTCGAGATTCTTCATGCTATTGCCATCCCGGACCCTTATGCTGTATCCCAAGAGACCATTAACAACGATTGACCATGGCTGATCAAACCTCACAACCTCCGTCCGCGGGCGAGAATCGCAGCGAGACCCAAGACGCCGAAGGGCAAAGTACGCAGCGACCGGTAGCGGTCGAAAAGCGTTCCCTTCTGTCGAATATTTTCCCTTTCATCCGCTCGCGGCAGCAATCTTCCTTGCGTGAAGATCTGGCCGATGCGTTGTCCAGCACGGCAAGCGAACAGGATTCCGCCTTCTCGCCCGAAGAAAAGGCGATGCTGCACAATATCCTGCGCCTGCGTGAAATCCGCGTCGAAGACGTGATGATTCCGCGCGCGGATGTCGAGGCCGTGGAAATTTCCACGCCGCTTTGGGAAGTGCTGGAACTCTTCGAGGAATCCGGCCATTCCCGTATGCCGGTCTATGCCGAAACGCTGGACGATCCGCGCGGCATGATCCATATCCGCGACGTTTTGAATTTCATCACGCGTCAGGCGCGCCAGAAAACGCGCCGCCGCACGACGGCCAAGACGCCTGCTGCGGCGACGCCGCCGAAATTCGATATGAGCCGCATTGATCTCACCAAGACGATCGGCGAGCTCAACCTCATGCGCAAGGTGCTGTTCGTGCCGCCATCGATGATGGCGAGCGGCCTGATGGCCCGCATGCAGGCAACCCATATCCAGATGGCGCTGGTCATCGACGAATATGGCGGCACCGATGGTCTCGTCTCGCTGGAAGATATTGTCGAAATGGTTGTCGGCGATATTGAAGACGAGCATGACGACGAAGAAATCATGATCGCCGAGGAAGCCGATGGCGTGTTCGTCGTCGATGCGCGCGCCGATCTGGACGAATTCGCGGCAAAGATCGGCCCGTCTTTCGCGGTGGGCGAACATGGCGAGGATGTCGATACGGTTGGCGGCCTGATCTTCTCCGTATTGGGCCGGATTCCGGTTCGCGGTGAAGTGGTGCAGGCCGTGCCCGGCTATGAATTCCACGTGCTGGAGGTTGATCCGCGCCGCGTGAAGAAGGTGCGCATCGTGCCGCTTTCCGCCGCTGACCGCCGCAGGCAACAGCGTGCCGTTGTTACCACCAAGCCTGAAGAGCAGTCTCCGGCTACCGCCGAAGACACTGAAACCTTCAAAGAGGCCTGATGATCGAACGGCTTGCGGGCAGGATCATTCTTTCAAGCGGCTGGCGTCGTGCGCTGGCCGCTTTTTTGAGTGGCGCCTTCGCGACACTGACCCAGCCGCCTTTTGATCTCTTCATCGCCGGTTTCATTTCCTTTCCGATCCTCGTCTGGCTGATCGACGGCGCTTTGGCGCGCGCCGATGCTGGCCCGATCCGGCGTATTCTGCCCGCGGCAATGGTTGGGTGGTGGTTCGGCTTCGGCTATTTCGTCTCGGGCCTCTGGTGGATCGGGACGGCGCTTCTGGTCGATGCAGACGAGTTTGCCTGGGCCCTGCCGCTGGCAGTGCTGGGCCTGCCCGCCTTTCTGGCGATTTTCTATGCCTTTGCGACCATGGTTGCGCGCATTTTCTGGTCTGACGGGCTTGGAAGGATTTTTGCGCTCGCGTTCGGCTTTGCGCTTGCAGAATGGTTGCGCACCTTCCTGCTGACCGGCTTCCCGTGGAACGCTATCGGCTATGCGGCAATGCCGGTGCCGCTGCTGATGCAGTCGGTCGCGGTGGTCGGCCTTGTGGGCATGAGCGCGCTTGCCGTGTTCCTCTTCGCATCGCCCGCATTGCTGATCGGCGGACGGCTTGCAAAAAGCGGTATCACCCTCGCCATTCTTCTTGCTGCAACCCATGTCGGCTTTGGCGCATGGACACTTTCGCGCGCGCCAGCCGTGGGCGACGAAAAGGGCAACATCAATATCCGCATCGTGCAGCCCTCCATTCCGCAGACCATGAAATGGGACAATGCCGCGCGCCGCTCGATCTTCGACAAGCTGATTGCGCTGACGGCCGAGCCGCCCGCTGATGGCAAGCCGCGCCCCGATGTCGTCATATGGCCTGAAACGGCAGTACCCTATATTCTGACGTCGACACCGGAAGCGCTGGCCCAGATGGGCAATACATTGCAGGACGGTCAGGTGCTGTTGACCGGCGCCGTGCGCGAAGAGCGGGCCGCAGGCAATGGCGAGCCGCGCTATTACAATTCCATATATTCGATCAACGACCGGGGCGAGATCACCGACGCTACCGACAAGGTGCATCTTGTTCCATTCGGCGAATATCTGCCGTTGGAAAGCCTTCTGCGGGGGCTTGGACTTCAGGAAGTGGTGAAAATGCCGGGCGGTTTTACCGCCGGTTCCTCACGGCGTCTCCTGAATGTGAGGCCGGGCCAGACGCTCCTGCCGCTTATCTGCTACGAGGCGATTTTCCCTGATGAGCTGGGCGTTTCGGGGCCGGAAACAAGCGCGCCCAAAGCAATCGTCAACGTCACGAATGATGGCTGGTATGGCAACACGCCGGGGCCTTATCAGCACTTCCGGCAGGCGCAGGTTCGCGCCGTGGAGCAAGGCTTGCCGCTCGTGCGTGCGGCCAATAACGGGCTTTCGGCGGTAACGGATTCCTACGGTCGAATCACTGAAGGTCTCGCGCTGGATGCTGTCGGCGTGGTGGATGCTTCCCTACCGTCAGTTCGTGCACCATTTTGGGGCACAGCGCCGGGATCGAAACAGACGATAACGATCCTGTTAACCTTACTCTTTGTCAACGTCGCTTTCACGGTGTCATTCCGCAGGCGTTTTCATTGACACGGCAATTTTGTTAAGATGTTATACCGGCGCGGTGACGGTTCCCACGTGTGAAGTCGTGCGAAACGCGTCAGACTACCTCCCACAACGTGATGTTATCCCTGTTCAGATGAACAGTACATGAATGAAAGCTCGCAGCCGCGAGGAGTGACAGCTGTATGATTGAGAATAAAAAGAAGCCCAACCCAATCGACGTACACGTCGGCAGCCGCATTCGTCTCCGCCGCAACATGCTGGGCCTCAGTCAGGAAAAGCTTGGCGAAAATCTGGGCATCACGTTTCAGCAGATTCAAAAATACGAGAAGGGCACCAATCGCGTCGGTGCCAGCCGCCTGCAGGCGATCTCAGCCATTCTCAATGTACCGGTTTCCTTTTTCTTCGAAGACGCACCGGGATCAAACCCCGTCGGCCAGGAAGGCTTTGCGGAAGATAACGAAGCGACCTATGTGGTCGATTTCCTGAATTCGAACGAAGGCGTCCAGCTCACACGGGCGTTCACGAAAATTTCAGATCCGAAAGTTCGCCGGAAAATCATCGATCTGGTGAAGTCGCTGGCAGCAGACGCCGAGTAAGTCACTCCCCTTTACGCCTGTTTTCTGGCGATTCATGCGCGTTTTTCCCCTTTTGACGGTGGCTTTTCGGCCTTGGGAAATGAATTTTTCCCACCGCGCCCTGTCGCAATACGAAAATGCATTGACGGTTCGATCCCAACTTCGCTAACACTTTGACGCGCCCGGAAAGTTCCGGGCGCTACTGTGTTTCCTAGGCGGAGATGTCCTCCGTTGGATTTTCAAGAGGGGTTACCCGTGTCGCGCAGTTCTTATCTCTTCACCAGCGAATCTGTGTCTGAAGGACACCCGGACAAGGTTTGCGATCGTATCTCCGATGAAATCGTCGACATGGTCTACAAGGAAGCGCGCCGCACCGGCGTGGATCCGTGGTCTGTCCGCGTCGCCTGCGAAACGCTTGCCACCACCAACCGCGTGGTGATTGCCGGTGAAGTGCGCGTGCCGGAGACTTTCCTGAAGAAGAATAAGGACGGCTCGATCGCCAGGGACGCCGCTGGCCATCCGCTGATCAATCCTGCCCGCTTCCGTTCGGCAGCCCGCAAGGCGATCCGCGAAATCGGTTACGAGCAGGACGGCTTTCACTGGAAGACGGTGAAGATCGACGTGCTTCTGCACCCGCAGTCTGCCGACATCGCGCAGGGCGTCGATAATGCTGCCGACCGTCAGGGCGAAGAAGGTGCGGGCGATCAGGGTATCATGTTCGGCTATGCCTGCCGCGAAACCCCCGATCTGATGCCTGCCCCGATCTATTATTCGCACAAGATTCTCGAAAAGCTGTCCGAAGCCCGCCATAAGGGCGAAGGCGATGCGGGCAAGCTTGGCCCGGACGCCAAGAGCCAGGTCACGGTGCGTTACGAAAACGGCAAGGCTGCGGAAGTTACGCAGATTGTGCTCTCGACGCAGCATCTGGATGCCAGCTGGGATTCGAAGAAGGTTCGTTCGGTTGTCGAGCCCTATATCCGCGACGCGCTGGGCGAGCTGCCGATTGCAGCGACCTGCAACTGGTACATCAACCCGACCGGCAAATTCGTCATTGGTGGCCCGGACGGTGACGCAGGCCTGACGGGCCGCAAGATCATCGTCGACACTTACGGCGGTGCCGCTCCGCATGGCGGCGGCGCATTCTCCGGCAAGGACACGACCAAGGTTGACCGCTCGGCTGCCTATGCAGCGCGTTATCTGGCCAAGAATGTCGTGGCGGCAAATCTTGCCGACCGCTGCACGATCCAGCTTGCCTACGCCATCGGCGTTGCGCAGCCGCTTTCGGTCTATGTCGATCTGCATGGCACCGGCAAGGTAGCGGAATCCGCTGTTGAAGAAGCGCTGCGTGAAGTGATGGACCTGTCGCCGACCGGCATCCGCAAGCATCTCGACCTCAACAAGCCGATCTATGCCAAGACTTCGTCTTACGGTCATTTTGGCCGCAAGCCGGGCCGTGACGGTTCCTTCTCCTGGGAGAAGACCGACCTCACCAAGGCACTCAAAGCGTCTGTCGCTTAAAGCCTGTTCCAAAAGTTGCATCACAGGCCGCTTGGCGTTATGTGTCTTGCAAATATCAAAGAGCGCGGTCATCGACCGCGCTCTTCGCTTATTCTGACGGATAAAACATGACCGAAGAAACCCATCCTCTGCGCGGTGCCGGAAACTTTTTTGGCCGTCGTCACGGCAAGCCGCTGCGCAGCCATCAGCGGAACCTGTTCGAGGACCTTCTGCCCGAACTGAAGCTCGACCTTGCCAAGCCTGCGCCGCAGGATCTGCGCGCGTTGTTTCCCATCGCGGTTGACGCGGTGCGCATGGAAATCGGCTTTGGTGGCGGCGAACATCTTCATCATGAAACGGGCCGCTATCCGCAGACAGGCTTCATTGGCGTCGAGCCTTTCGTCAACGGCATGGCCAAGATGCTGGCGGCGCTCGATCAGGAGCTGCGTCCCAATATGCGGCTCTATGATGAAGATGCGACGGCGGTTCTCGACTGGCTGCCGGATGCATCGCTGACCGGTATCGACCTGTTTTATCCCGATCCGTGGCACAAGCGCCGCCACTGGAAGCGCCGTTTTGTCAGCGACGCCAATCTGGATCGTTTTGCCCGCATTTTGAAACCCGGCGCAAAATTCCGCTTCGCGTCGGATATCGAGCATTATGTAAACTGGACGCTGCAACATTGCCGTCGTCACGATGCTTTTGACTGGCAAGCGGAAAGTCCGGCGGACTGGAACAATGCCTATGAAGGCTGGCCGGGAACGCGCTATGAGGCCAAGGCCTTTCGCGAGGGCCGCAAGGCTGCCTATCTGACTTTTATCCGACGTTGAATTTCTAGAGCGGTTCCGATCAAAACGGTATCGTGAAACCGCTCTATCTATCTGTTTTTACGCATTATCCTACGCAAAATCGCTGCGCACTTTTGCTGGAAATGCTCTAGACAGAAGCGGGACTTGAAAAAATCCGCTTCCGCTGGTATATAACTCTCAAATTCTTGGTCGAACGAACAAGAGTGGGTCCGTCCGGTCCCGCTCTTTTTTGTTACTTAGACCCGGGAAATAGAGGTTTTTCGACCCCTTCGAGAGGTTCAGAGTTGACGGAACAGGTTCAGGCAAACGAAGCAGAGACGCCAATCGTGGCTGTGGATGAGCGCATCATTCGCGAAACGGGCATCGACGCGAAAGTGGCAGGCATTGTGGAGCCGGTCCTCAATACGCTCGGCTTCCGTCTGGTGCGCGTGCGTCTTTCCGGCCTCAATGGCCAGACCTTGCAGATCATGGCCGAGCGTCCCGATGGCACGATGACCGTTGACGATTGCGAGCTGGTCAGCCGTACCGTCGCGCCGGTGCTCGACGTCGAAGATCCGATCAGCGGCAAATATCATCTGGAAATCTCGTCGCCGGGCATCGATCGTCCGCTGGTGCGCAAGTCGGACTTTGCTGACTGGGCAGGCCATATCGCCAAGGTAGAGACTTCTATCGTGCATGAAGGCCGCAAGAAATTCCGCGGTCGTATCGTGCTGGGCGATGCCGAGACGGTGGTGATCGAAAGCGATCAGGTGTCCTACGGCAACGAACCGGTCGTGCGCATTCCCTTCGATGTGATTTCGGATGCGCGTCTGGTCCTCACCGACGATCTGATCCGCGATGCGCTGCGCAAGGACAAGGCCCTTCGTGAAGGCCGCATCCCCGGAGACGATCTGGGCGATGCGCCGGAAGAGACGCCGACAGAAGATACGGCTGACAAGAAATAAGCCGACGAAAAAAGTTTCAGGCATTCGGCGCAAGGAGAAGCCGGGTGCGACACCAAGGAGAGACCTATGGCAGTCAGTGCTAACAGGCTGGAGCTTCTGCAGATCGCCGATGCGGTCGCACGCGAGAAGTCGATTGACCGCGAGATCGTTCTTGCGGCCATGGCCGATGCGATCCAGAAGGCAGCGCGTTCGCGTTACGGTCAGGAAAGCAACATCCGCGCCGACATCAATGCGAAGTCGGGCGAGATCAAGCTTCAGCGTCTGCTCGAAGTGGTCGAGAATGTCGAAGACTACGCCACGCAGATTTCGCTGTTCACCGCACGCGACCGCAACCCGGATGCGCAGATCGGCGACTTCATCGCTGACCAGCTGCCGCCGATGGATTTCGGCCGTATTGCTGCCCAGTCCGCCAAGCAGGTCATCGTGCAGAAAGTGCGCGAAGCCGAGCGTGACCGCCAGTATGACGAATACAAGGACCGCGTGGGCGAAATCGTCAACGGCACTGTGAAGCGCGTCGAATATGGCAATGTGATTGTCGATCTGGGCCGTGGCGAAGCCATCGTGCGCCGTGACGAACTGATCCCGCGTGAAGCCTTCCGTTATGGTGACCGTATCCGCGCTTATGTTTACGACGTGCGTCGCGAACAGCGCGGCCCGCAGATTTTCCTGTCGCGCACCCATCCGCAATTCATGGCGAAGCTCTTCACCATGGAAGTTCCGGAAATCTATGACGGCATCATCGAGATCAAGTCGGTCGCCCGTGATCCGGGTTCGCGCGCCAAGATCGCCGTGGTTTCGCGCGATGCGTCCATCGATCCGGTCGGTGCCTGCGTTGGTATGCGTGGTTCGCGTGTTCAGGCGGTTGTGGCTGAACTGCAGGGCGAAAAGATCGACATCATTCCGTGGTCGCCGGATGCGGCTTCCTTCATCGTCAACGCGCTTCAGCCCGCTGAAGTTGCGAAGGTTGTTCTCGACGAAGATGCGGAACGTATTGAAGTTGTCGTCCCGAATGACCAACTATCACTTGCGATCGGTCGTCGCGGCCAGAATGTCCGCCTCGCATCGCAGCTCACCGGTTGGGACATCGACATTCTGACGGAGGACGAAGAGTCCGAACGTCGTCAGAAGGAATTCACCGAGCGTTCGAACCTGTTCATGGAAGCCCTCGACGTTGACGAAATGGTCGGTCAGGTTCTGGCTTCCGAAGGCTTCGCCTCGATTGAAGAACTGGCTTATGTCGAGCCGGGCGAAATCGCATCCATCGACGGTTTCGATGACGATACCGCTTCTGAAATCCAGCAGCGTGCCCGTGAATATCTGGATCGCCTCGAAGGTGAACTGGATGCGCGCCGCAAGGAACTCGGCGTCGAAGACGAACTGCGTGAACTGCCGAACCTCACCACCGCCATGCTGGTTGCTGTCGGTGAAGACGGTGTGAAGTCGATTGAAGACTTTGCAGGTTACGCTGTTGACGATCTCGTCGGCTGGCGTGAGCGCAAGGATGGCGACACTGTCGCTCATAGCGGCATTCTCTCGTCCTTCGATGTTTCGCGCGTCGATGCCGAACAGATGATCCTGACTGCCCGCCTCAAGGCTGGCTGGATCACGGAAGAAGAGCTGGCAGCAGCCGCTCAGGAAGAAGCCGAAGCGGAAGTCGAGGCTGAAGCCGGTGAAGAAGAAGCTGCTTCGTAAGAAGCGCTGAAAGTTCTGGAGCCGCATGGGTTCTTACGTCTGAAGCAATTCAGGCGTAAGCTGTGCGGCTTCAAGCATCTCCAGCAAAACTGCGCAGCGGTTTTGCGCCCGGAGATGGGGAAACGGGTCTCATCTGCCGGATTCGGTCAGTCGGATCGGGTTTCAGTGGGCCTTGGACCACGTTTCGGGTTGTGGCGAAGCCCCGGCTCTGGTACAGCGCCACGCGTTGCGTTTGATATGTCGGGGAGGTTCCAAACCGCCCGATTTGAGAACATAACGGCGGAAGCGTTGCCAGTTTTGAAGTTGAGTACAAGTCCGTATATGGCAGAGCGGGAGTTTGCGTGGAGCAGGATATGAATGACAGAACCTGTATCGTCACGCGCGAAAGCGGTTCTGCCGATGACATGATCCGCTTTGTGGCAGGGCCAGACGGTTCCGTCGTGCCGGACTTGAAAAGAAACCTGCCAGGCAGGGGATGCTGGGTCAAGGCCGAGCGCCGTCTGGTGGATGAAGCGATCAAGCGCAAGCTTTTTGCGCGGGCGCTGAAGGAAGGCGTGAAGCCGCAGGACGATCTTGGCGCGCTGGTCGACCAGCTGCTGACGAAATCCGCTCTCGGCAGTCTGGCTTTGGCGCGCAAGGCAGGCGCCGTGGTAACCGGCTCGACCAAGGTGGATCAGGCGATCCGCACGGGCGCGGCGGCCATGGTGCTGCATACCAAGGAAGCCGCAGCCGATGGCGTGCGCAAGCTTGATCAGGCAAGGCGCGCCGTGGTGCATCTGGATGGCCCCGATATCCCGGCCTTCACCCTTTTTACGGGAGAAGAAATGGATTTGGCATTTGGGGGCGGAAATGTGATACATGCAGCCGTGCTTGAAGGAAAGGCGGCTGTCGGGTTCGTTCAGCGGGCGCAATTGCTGCATCGCTATCGCGGTGAAAGCGCAACGAATTCGAATTAGAGCGTAATCCCGGAGGCTGGCAGGTCTCACACCGGATTGGGCGTAGAAGTGGATGACTGGAGCATTATCCAACCCGACCAGGTCGCGTTGGATAATGCTCGAGTAGAGCGGCCGGAGCCGCGAAGGAAACGGAACGTAATGAGCGATAACACAAACGACGACAAGACGCTGGGCGTCACCCCCAAGAAGACCCTGACCATGAAGCGGCCGGGCGTCGAGCAGAGCACCGTGCGCCAGAATTTCAGCCACGGCCGCACCAAGGCTGTCGTCGTTGAAACCAAGAAGCGCAAGTTCTCACGGCCAGACGACAAGCCGGAAGTGGAAGCAGCGGCTCCCAAGCCTGCAGCAGCCCCTGCCGCGCCCGTGGCTCAGCCGAAGGCACCGGCAGCACCCGCTGCTGCGGCCCCGGTTGCAAAGCCGCATGTCGCACAGCAACTGCAGCGCCCGGTGCAGCAGCGCCCCAATCAGCAGGCACCGCGCCCGCGCCCTGCCGATCGCTCCGGCATGGTGCTGAACACGCTGTCGCGCTCCGAAATGGATGCACGCCGCCGTGCGCTTGAAGAAGCGCAGGTGCGTGAAGTCGAAGAACGCGCCCGCGCCGTTGAAGAAGCCAAGCGTCGCGCCGAAGAAGATGCGCGCCGCGCCAAGGAACGTGAAGAATCCGCACGCCGTCAGGCCGAGGAAGAAGCCCGTCTCAAGGCTGAGGCCGAAGCACGCCGCAAGGCAGAAGAAGAAGCTGCCAAGCGCGTTCCGCAGCCGGAAGCACGGGGCGAACAGCGCACCGAGCGTCGCGACGATTCGCGTGGCGCACCGCAGGGCAACCGCCCGCAGCACGCTGGCCGTCCGCAGCAGGGCAATCGTCCGCAGTCGGGTGCACCGCGTCCGGCTCCGTCGCTTGCAGAAACCGCTCCGGGACCGGGCAAGCCGCTGCCGCAGAGCCAGCTTCGCAGGCCGGGCCAGTCTGGCGATGACGATGATCGTCGTGGCGGAAGCCCGATGGCAGCCCGTCGTGGCACCGCGGCCAAGCCGGAAGTGCGCGCGCCGAAGGTGGTCAAGACGGAAGACGATCGCCGTCGCGGCAAGCTGACGATCTCCAGCAATCTGGAAGACGAAGGCCGTTCGCGTTCGTTGTCGGCCATGCGTCGCCGTCAGGAAAAGTTCAAGCGTTCGCAGATGCAGGAAACGCGCGAGAAAATCTCTCGCGAAGTGACTGTGCCTGAAACCATTACGCTTCAGGAACTCGCACAGCGTATGACCGAGCGTT
Source organism: Ochrobactrum sp. C6C9 (assembly GCF_022627935.1). Classification (NCBI taxonomy): domain Bacteria; kingdom Pseudomonadati; phylum Pseudomonadota; class Alphaproteobacteria; order Hyphomicrobiales; family Brucellaceae; genus Ochrobactrum; species Ochrobactrum sp. C6C9. The sequence goes on from NZ_JABXGB010000001.1 coordinate 207,065, forward strand.
CGGTCGACATCATCAAGTACCTGATGAAGCAGGGCCAGATGATGAAGCCGGGCGATGTGATCGATGCCGATATGGCGCAGCTCATTGCTGAAGAATTCGGCCACACCGTCAAGCGCGTTGCGGAATCGGACGTTGAAGAAGGCATCTTCGGTGTTGCCGACAACGAGGCTGCGCTGGTTTCCCGTCCTCCGGTCGTGACCATCATGGGCCACGTCGATCACGGCAAGACCTCGCTGCTCGATGCAATCCGTCACGCCAATGTGGTGTCGGGTGAAGCCGGTGGTATCACACAGCATATCGGTGCTTATCAGGTCGAACAGAACGGCCAGAAGATCACCTTCATCGATACGCCGGGCCACGCTGCCTTTACCGCAATGCGTGCCCGTGGTGCGCAGGCGACCGACATTGCCATCCTTGTGGTGGCTGCCGACGATAGCGTGATGCCGCAGACGATTGAATCGATCAACCATGCCAAGGCGGCTGGTGTTCCGATCATCGTGGCGATCAACAAGATCGACAAGCCAACTGCCGATCCGCAGAAGGTTCGTACTGCCCTGTTGCAGCACGATGTCTTCGTGGAATCGATGGGCGGTGAAGTTCTCGACGTCGAAGTGTCGGCCAAGAACAAGATCAACCTCGACAAGCTGCTGGAAGCAGTTCTGTTGCAGGCTGAAATCCTTGATCTCAAGGCAGACCCGAAGCGTACGGCTGAAGGCGTTGTCATCGAAGCCCAGCTTGATCGTGGCCGTGGTTCGGTTGCAACCGTTCTGGTTCAGACCGGTACGCTGCATCCCGGTGACATTCTCGTCGCCGGTAGCGAATGGGGCCGCGTGCGCGCACTGGTCAATGACCATGGCGAGCATGTGAAGGAAGCCGGTCCTGCTATGCCGGTTGAAGTTCTGGGCCTTCAGGGCACGCCGCAGGCGGGCGACCGCTTTGCCGTGGTTGCCAATGAAGCCAAGGCGCGTGAAATCGCCGAATATCGTCAGCGTCTGGCCCGTGACAAGGCCGTTGCCCGCCAGTCCGGCGCGCGCGGTTCGCTCGAGCAGATGATGAGCCAGCTGCAGGTCAATGGCCTGAAGGAATTCCCGCTCGTCATCAAGGGTGACGTGCAGGGTTCGGTCGAAGCAATCATGACGGCTCTCGACAAGCTCGGCACCGACGAAGTGCGTGCACGCATCGTGCATTCGGGCGCCGGTGGTATCACGGAAAGCGACGTGTCGCTGGCCGAAGCCTCCAATGCCGCGATCATCGGCTTCAACGTCCGCGCCAACAAGCAGGCACGTGACGCTGCCGAACAGCAGGGCATCGAAATTCGCTACTACAACATCATTTACGATCTGATCGAAGATGTTAAAGCAGCAATGTCGGGTCTTCTGTCGCCAGAACGCCGTGAAACCTTCATTGGTAACGCTGAGATTCTTGAAGTCTTCAACATCACCAAGGTCGGCAAGGTTGCTGGTTGCCGTGTCGTTGACGGTAAGGTCGAACGTGGTGCAGGCGTCCGCCTCATCCGTGACAACGTGGTTATCCACGAAGGCAAGCTCAAGACGCTCAAGCGCTTCAAGGACGAAGTGTCGGAAGTGCCGATGGGCCAGGAATGCGGTATGGCGTTCGAAAACTACGACGACATTCGCGCAGGCGACACGATCGAAGCGTTCCGCGTCGAGCATATTACGCGCACGCTCTAATAGCTTTGGCCGGACCGTCCGACAGGGGCGGTCCGGCTTTTTAGAGCTTAATCTGACCGGAGTGAAACGAGCATCGGAAAGATTATGCTCGAAATAGAAAAGCATTGAGCGCCGATGTGATTCATTCAGATCGAAACGCGCTCTAATGCCCGGTTCCGAGGGTCTGACTCCCATCTGAATTGTGGTAAGTTACGCCCATAATTTTCAAGCCGTGTCGTCGGACAGCCTGAGAGGCTGAACGTCGGTCGATGGCTGTTCATCGAGGATTTAGCTATGGCACGTTCCCCGGACCCAAAAGGCTCAGGCGGTCTTTCGCAGCGCCAGCTTCGCGTTGGCGAACAGGTGCGCCATGCATTGGCGCAATTGCTCCAGCGCAATGAAATCCGTGACGATCTGATCGAGCGCACCGTCATTTCCGTTTCGGAAGTGCGCATGTCGCCCGACCTGAAGATCGCCACCTGTTTCATCATGCCGCTTGGCAATGTTGACCCGCAGTCTATCGTCAAGGCTTTGGCCGCAAACGCGAAATTCATTCGCGGACGCATGGCGCCAGTCCTTGGCCAGATGAAATACATGCCGGAGTTCCGCTTTCGCTCCGACACGAGTTTCGACAATTTTTCGAAGATCGACGCACTTCTGCGTTCGCCGGAAGTGGCGCGCGATCTTGCGCATAACGATGAAGACGCTGGCGAGGATGAAACCTCCCGCAATGGAGACAAATAAAGCATGGCAAGACGGGGTAAGAAAAAAGGCCGTCCGGTTTCCGGTTGGGTTATTTTCGACAAGCCGAAAGGTATGGGATCGACCGAAGCGGTCTCGAAGATCAAGTGGCTGTTCAACGCCGAGAAGGCCGGTCATGCCGGCACACTCGACCCGCTCGCATCCGGCATGCTGCCGATTGCTCTGGGCGAAGCCACCAAGACCGTGCCTTATGTCATGGACGGAACCAAGGTCTATCGTTTCACGGTGACCTGGGGCGAGGAACGCTCGACCGACGACCTTGAAGGTCAGCCGACCAAGACCTCCGACAAGCGTCCGTCGCGTGAAGAAGTTGAGGCCCTGCTGCCGAACTATACCGGCCTCATTTCGCAGATCCCGCCGCAGTTCTCCGCCATCAAGATCGACGGTGAACGCGCCTATGATCTCGCCCGTGAAGGCGAAACGGTGGAGATTCCGGCACGCGAAGTCGAGATCGACCGTCTGGAAATCGTCGAATTCCACGACGACAACCGCACCTCGTTCGAGGTCGAGTGCTCCAAGGGCACCTATGTGCGCTCACTGGCGCGCGATATGGGCCGCGATCTTGGCTGCTTTGGTCATATTTCCGAACTGCGCCGCATCGAAGTCGCGCCGTTCACGGAAGAAGACTTTGTCACGCTCTCGGAACTGGAAGCCGTCTGGCCGCCGCTGCCGCCGAAAGACGAGGATGGCAATGTGCTCGAACCCGCGCCGCGCCGCGATTTCTCGGGCCTTGATGCTCTGGTGATCGATACGGGCGCTGCGCTCGATTGTCTGCCGCAGGTGCCGCTGACCGACGATCAGGCGCAGCGCGTTCGCCTCGGCAATCCGGTTATCCTGCGTGGTCGCGATGCCCCGCTGGAAGCGGACGAAGCGTGCGTCACGGCACGCGGAAAACTGCTAGCCATCGGCTATATCGAGCATGGTCAGTTCAAGCCGAAGCGAGTTTTCACTGCTACCTAAAAAGTCCTCGCAACTGCCGGGGCGTATTTGATGCTGGTATTCTTGCCGTTTTTGCACTATATGCCCCAACAGCGATCCCGCAGAAATGCAGATCAGATCGTGTAAGTTGGCCCGCGCTGGACGACATCCCGGCCTGGGCGTCTGTTTTTCCTCTCATCAAGAAAGGGTTTACGATGTCGATTACTGCTGAGCGCAAGCAAGCACTTATCAAGGAATACGCCACCAAGGAAGGTGACACCGGTTCTCCTGAAGTTCAGGTTGCCGTTCTTTCCGAGCGTATCGCCAACCTCACCGAACACTTCAAGGGCCACAAGAATGACAATCATTCGCGTCGCGGCCTTTTGAAGCTGGTTTCGCAGCGCCGCCGTCTTCTTGACTATGTCAAAGGCGTGGACGCAGCGCGCTACCAGGCGCTGATCAGCCGTCTCGGCCTGCGCCGTTAACGGTAAAACGGGCGACGTGATGAACGTCGCCCGTTTGATTTTTAAAGCATTCCCAACAAGAGCGCGAAGCGGTTTGCGTAGGGTAATGCGGAGAAACAGAGAATAGGGCATATGCCCTTATTTCCCGCCCCGGACGAAACAAGGCCGGATCGGGTTGCCCGAGAGCCGAAAAGGCTCATGACATGGACCAGTCATGGGGCAGGATTGCAGGTAGTTCGCTCTCCCCCGAGCTCCCCGTTGTCTTGCCCGTGGCCCGTCCACCAACCACGGAGATGCCTTAGCGCCTGGCGCGGCGTCTCCCTATGAGGACAAGATATGTTCAATACCCACAAAGTGGAAATCGAATGGGGCGGTCGTCCGCTCACGCTCGAAACCGGCAAGATCGCGCGTCAGGCTGACGGTGCAGTTCTCGCAACCTATGGCGAAACCGTCGTTCTGGCGACTGTCGTTTCTGCCAAGGAACCGAAGCCTGGTCAGGATTTCTTCCCGCTGACGGTCAATTATCAGGAAAAGACCTATGCTGCCGGCAAGATCCCGGGCGGTTTCTTCAAGCGTGAAGGTCGTCCGAGCGAAAACGAAACCCTCGTTTCGCGCCTGATCGACCGTCCGATCCGTCCGCTCTTCGTCGATGGCTACAAGAACGACACGCAGGTTGTTCTGACCGTTGTTCAGCACGATCTCGAAAACAACCCCGACGTCCTGTCGATGGTTGCAGCTTCCGCAGCACTGACCCTTTCCGGCGTTCCTTTCATGGGCCCGATCGGTGGTGCGCGCGTTGGTTACATCAACGGCGAATATGTTCTGAACCCGAATATCGACGAAATGCCGGAATCGAAGCTCGATCTGGTTGTTGCCGGTACGGCTGATGCCGTGCTGATGGTTGAATCGGAAGCGCAGGAACTTTCCGAAGAAGTCATGCTCGGCGCCGTCGTTTTCGGCCAGAAGAGCTTCCAGCCGGTGATCGACGCGATCATCAAGCTTGCTGAAGTTGCTGCCAAGGAACCGCGCGACTTCCAGCCGGAAGACCTGTCGGACCTCGAAGCCAAGATGCTGGCCGTTGTGGAGAACGACCTGCGCGACGCTTACAAGATCACCGAAAAGCAGGCTCGTTACGTTGCTGTTGACGCTGCAAAGGCCAAGGCGAAGGCTCACTTCTTCCCTGAAGGCGTTGAAGAACCGGAATTCTCGGCTGAAAGCTTTGCGACTGTCTTCAAGCACCTGCAGGCGAAGATCGTTCGCTGGAACATTCTCGACACGGGCAACCGTATCGATGGCCGCGACCTGAAGACCGTTCGTGCAATCGTCTCGGAAGTTGGCCTTCTGCCGCGCACCCACGGCTCGGCGCTGTTCACCCGCGGCGAAACGCAGGCAATCGTTGTTGCCACGCTCGGCACCGGCGAAGACGAACAGATGATCGATTCTCTGACCGGTACGTACAAAGAATCCTTCATGCTGCACTACAACTTCCCGCCATATTCGGTTGGTGAAACCGGCCGTATGGGTTCGCCGGGCCGTCGTGAAGTTGGTCATGGCAAGCTCGCATGGCGCGCTATCCACCCGATGCTGCCAGCTGCCGAACAGTTCCCTTACACGATCCGTTCGGTTTCCGAGATCACCGAATCCAACGGTTCCTCCTCGATGGCGACCGTTTGCGGCACCTCGCTCGCTCTGATGGACGCCGGCGTTCCGCTTGCACGTCCGGTTGCCGGTATCGCCATGGGCCTGATCAAGGAAGGCGAGCGTTATGCTGTTCTTTCCGATATTCTCGGCGATGAAGATCACCTCGGCGACATGGACTTCAAGGTTGCCGGTACTGAAAACGGCATCACCGCACTTCAGATGGACATCAAGATCGACGGTATCACCGAAGAGATCATGAAGGTCGCTCTGGAGCAGGCCAAGGGTGGTCGCATTCATATTCTCGGCGAAATGAGCAAGGCTCTGTCCACGTCGCGTGAAGAACTCGGCGAATTCGCTCCGCGCATCGAAGTGATGAACATCCCGACTGACAAGATCCGTGATGTTATCGGTTCGGGCGGCAAGGTCATCCGCGAAATCGTGGAAAAGACCGGTGCCAAGATCAACATCGAAGACGACGGCACGGTGAAGATCGCTTCGTCGAACGGCAAGGAAATCGAAGCCGCCAAGAAGTGGATTCACTCGATTGTTGCTGAGCCGGAAGTCGGCGAAATTTACGAAGGCACGGTCGTCAAGACCGCCGACTTCGGCGCTTTCGTGAACTTCTTCGGCCCGCGTGACGGTCTGGTTCACATCTCGCAGCTGGCTGCCGACCGCGTTGCCAAGACCACCGATGTGGTCAAGGAAGGCCAGAAGGTCTGGGTCAAGCTCATGGGGTTCGACGAACGTGGCAAGGTTCGCCTGTCGATGAAGGTCGTCGATCAGGAAACCGGCAAGGAAGTCGTTGCTGAAAAGAAGGCAGAGGCAGACGCTGAATAAGCCCTGCATCGCTTATGAAATCTGAAAGCGCGCCCTCGGGCGCGCTTTTTTGTTGTTTCACGGGAATCATAGGGGTCGCGCGGACTTTTCGGATGCGATCTTGCGGGTTAAAGAACGATCATGATGACACCGGCACAGAAAACACTCTTCCTTCCCTTCGAGCAGGGCATTCTCGATACGCCCGAAGATGGGCAATCCTTTCTCGCATGCGGCCTTTCCGCCGACCGGCTTCTCGATCCTGAATGGAAGCAGATCCTGACTTGCCTGCAACCATGGCGTCCAGATTTTCTGGCGCTGGGCAAGGAAGGCTTTCGCGCAGAGCCGAGATTGGCCACAGAGAGCCGTTTTAACGGCGGGCTACTCCTGCTCGGAAAACACCGTGGACGCAACGAGGCGTGGTTCTCCGAGCTTTTGGCGCGTGTTCAGCCGGGCGGGTGGATCGTCGTTTGCGGGGACAAGAAGCTTGGCGTCGATAGTTTCCGCAAATGGGTGGGCAATATCGCCGAAATCAGCGACCGGATGTCAAAGAACCACGCGGTGGCCTTCTGGCTGCAGCGTCCCGCCGATCTGGACGACGACTTCATCGCGGCGCTGCGCCCGCTGGAAAGCGCAATTGATGATGTGTTCCGCACCGAACCGGGCATGTTTTCGCACGGCGCCATCGACAAGGGCTCGGCGCTGTTGGTCCCGCATATGGAAAAGATCGTGTTCGGCAATGTAGCGGATTTTGGCGCGGGCTGGGGTTATCTCGCAGCGCAGAGCTTGAAATATGCCGACCGCATCAAGTCCATCGATCTGTTCGAGGCGGATTATGAGGCGCTGGAGGCCGCACGCGGCAATTTGGAGCGCTTGCGCGCTTCGGTGCCGATTTCCTTCAACTGGTTCGATATTACCAGCGAGAAGGTGACCGGCATCTACGATACCGTCATCATGAACCCGCCGTTCCATGAAGGGCGCGTGACGGATGTTTCGCTTGGCCAGAGCTTTATCTCGGCTGCAGCGTCGCGGCTGAAGCCGGGCGGTCGCCTGCTGATGGTCGCCAACCGGCAGCTACCCTATGAGGTGACCCTCAAGGGCCTGTTCAAGTCGGTGACGACACTGGAAGAAGCAGACGGTTTCAAAATCTTCGATGCGAAGAAGTGAAGCAAAAAAGCCGCCCCGAAGGGCGGCTTTTTTGTTTCCGGAATACTTATTCGCCGCGTTCGGCGTCGGAGCTTTTCAGCTCTTCCAGCGTCGGCATTGAAACGATGTTGTAGCCGGAATCCACATAATGGATTTCGCCAGTCACGCCGCTCGACAGATCGGACAGCAGATAGACTGCCGATTTGCCGACATCGTCAATATCAACAGTGCGGCGTAGCGGCGAATTGCGGCGCTGATAGCTGAAGATCGCGCGCGCATCGCCGATGCCAGCACCGGCCAGCGTGCGCACCGGGCCAGCCGAAATAGCGTTGACGCGGATGCCCTGCGGGCCGTAATCGGCAGCCAGATAGCGAACCATGGCTTCAAGCGCCGCCTTGGCAACGCCCATAACGTTGTAGTTCGGGATCGTGCGGGTCGAGCCGCCATAGGTCAGCGTCAGGATCGAACCGCCGTCCTTCATCAGCCTTTCAGCGCGCTGCGCCATTTCCGTGAAGGAGTAGGCGGAAATCACCATGGTCCGGCTGAAATTATCGCGCGTGGTGACGTCTGCGTAACGGCCCTTCAGTTCGGTCTTGTCGGAAAAACCGATGGCGTGAACGATGAAATCGAGCTTGCCCCACTTCTTCTCGATTTCGGCAAAAACCGCATCGACCGTAGAAATGTCTTCGACATCGCAGGGCAGGACGAGGTCCGAGCCGACCTGTTCGGCCAGCGGCTTCACGCGCTTGCCCAGCGCATCGCCCTGATAGGTGAAAGCGAGTTCTGCGCCCTGTGCGGCCAGTTGCTTCGAGATGCCCCATGCCAGAGAATGATTATTCGCGACCCCCATGATGAGGCCGCGTTTTCCTTGCATCAAACCTTCCATATTCCCCTCTCCCTCAGCTCTGGTAGCGCTGGAAAACCAGCGTCGCATTGGTGCCGCCAAACCCGAAGGAGTTGGAGAGCACGGTATTGAGCTGAGCATTATCGATGCGCTTGCGGACGATAGGCATGTCCGCGAAGGCAGGGTCCAATTCTTCGATATGCGCGCTTTCGCAAATGAAATTATTCTGCATCATCAAAAGCGAATAGATCGCTTCCTGCACGCCCGTTGCGCCCAGCGAATGGCCGGTCAGCGACTTGGTCGCGGCAATCGGCGGGCAGGCGTCGCCCGAGCCGAACACCTGACGGATGGCGTCGATTTCCGGCGCATCACCAGCAGGCGTAGAGGTTGCGTGCGGGTTGATGTAGTCGATCTTGGTCTTGACGGTCGAAAGCGCCATCTTCATGCAGCGGATCGCGCCTTCGCCGGATGGAGCGACCATGTCGTAGCCGTCAGACGTTGCGCCATAGCCGACGATTTCGCCATAGATCTTGGCGCCGCGCGCAAGCGCGGTTTCGAGATCTTCCAGCACCAGAACGCCAGCGCCGCCTGCAATCACAAAGCCGTCGCGGTTCTTGTCATAAGCGCGTGATGCGGTGGCAGGCGTGTCGTTATACTTGGTCGCCATCGCGCCCATGGCGTCGAATAGCACCGAAAGCGTCCAGTCGAGATCTTCGCAGCCGCCCGCAAACATGCGGTCCTGCTTGCCATACTGGATCATCTCGAACGCATTGCCGATGCAATGGTTGGATGTCGCGCAGGCCGAAGAGATCGAATAGTTGATGCCCTTGATCTTGAAGAAGGTCGCCAGCGTCGCGGACGCCGTCGAGCTCATGGCCTTCGGCACGGCGAACGGACCGACGCGCTTCGGGCCCTTTTCACGGGTGATATCAGCGGAATCAACGATGGTGCGGGTGGAAGGACCGCCCGAACCCATGATGATGCCGGTGCGGTCGTTGGAGACTTCGTCTTCCGAAAGACCAGCATCGGCAATCGCCTGATCCATGGCGATGTGATTCCAGGCGGTGCCGCGACCGTGGAAGCGCATGGCGCGACGGTCCACGAGGGATTCGACATCGATCTTCGGTGCGCCGTGCACCTGGCAGCGGAAACCCAGTTCGGCATATTCTTCCGCACGCGAGATGCCGGATTTGGCTTCGCGCAGCGAGGCCGTCACCTCTTCGGTGTTGTTGCCAATCGAGGATACGATCCCCATACCCGTTACGACCACACGCCGCATCGCGTTCTCCTTTACACCTTTGCTCGTCGAGCGGCAGTCGCTTGGGTCAAGACTGCCTCGTCGCCGTTACATAGGTGCGATCTTCGCATGTTTTGAGCGCGACCGCATAAAAACTGTTCGTTTTTGCCGTCGCGCCCGTGAATAATGGTTGGTTCAGACGATTATTGTCCGTCGCCTTCCCTTGAAAGGCCGACGCGCAGATCGGTGGCCTTGTAAATGGTTTCGCCATCGGCTTTCAGCCAGCCATCGGCGGTGCCGAGCACAAGACGTCCGCGCATGACGCGCTTGAAGTCGATGCCATATTCGAGAAGCTTGGTGTGCGGGCGCACCATGCCCTTGAATTTCACTTCGCCGGTCGAAAGCGCCATGCCGCGGCCCGGTTCGCCGAGCCAGCCAAGGAAGAAGCCGGTCAGCTGCCACATGCCGTCAAGGCCGAGGCAGCCCGGCATGATCGGGTTGCCCTGGAAATGGCATGGAAAATACCAGTCGTCAGGGCGCACGTCGTATTCGGCGCGGATATAACCCTTGCCGAACTCTCCACCGGTTTCGGAAATATCGGTGATGCGGTGCACCATCAGCATTGGCGGCAGGGGAAGCTGGGCATTGCCGGGGCCGAACATCTCGCCGCGCCCGCAGCTGAGGAGTTCTTCATACCCGTAGCTTGATTTCTGTTCTGCCATTTCGCCTCCCTTGAGGTTTATTCGCTATCGGCCGGCAATCCGGCCCGGTTGTCATTCGGAACGGTTTTAGCGCAAACGCCCAAACCGCTCTATCTCTTTCTGGTCGTTAAGTCGGAACACCCCTATCACAGACTGGTTCCCGTACAAAACCTTAGCGACCATAAAAATATGCAATGGATTTTCCCGAAAAAACGGGCAAACTCCAAGCCTATTGATACTTATTTCGCAACGGCATATATCAATGTCAGTATGCAATGGGCAACAGCCCGTTCAATCTTTGACGAATTTGCTACAAGCTTGTAACGGAACCAGCGGTGAATATGCAGTCTACACATACCCACTCGACGGTCTCTATGGAAGAACGGCTCCGCGATTGCGGCCTGCGTCCGACGCGCCAGCGCGTTGCGCTTGCCAGTCTGATTTTTTCGCAAGGTGATCGCCACCTGTCCGCTGAAGACCTCCACGAACAGGCGGTCATGGCGGATGTGCCGGTGTCTCTCGCTACCGTTTACAACACATTGCACCAGTTCACGGAAGCCGGAATGCTCCGCATCATCGCGGTGGAAGGCTCCAAGACTTATTTCGACACGAATATTTCGGACCATCAGCACTTCTTCCTCGAAGGGGAAAATGTCGTGTTCGATATTCCGCATGGCGAACGCGGCCAGCCGACAGTTGCCAATATGCCCGACGCACCGGAAGGCATGGAAATCGTCAATGTGGACATTATCGTTCGCCTCCGTCGCAAGACGCAGTGACAGTTCGATCCTGACGGATTACTGAAAAGCGGCTTCGGCCGCTTTTTTGTTAGCTGCCATAAAGTTCTTGCCAGAAACAGCGAAAGCGGGTTGAATAAAACGGTTCCGAAACAATCCTTGGTGTAGAGGATAGCGGATGCCGGTTGAGATGAAGCCGATACAGGCACTGACATTGCTGAAGACCCTGTCGCTTGGGCAGATACGTGACGAGATGCCAGATCTCACGACGCGGCAGACCGCTATTCTTCTGACAATCTATCTGGAGCCTCCGCCGCATACGGTGCGGGGGCTTGCGGCAAAACTGGATGTCACCAAGCCGGTGGTCACGCGCGCGCTCGACACGATGGGTACGCTCGACCTTCTATCCCGTCATCGTGATGAAAAAGACCGGCGAAATGTGCTAGTTAAGAGAACCGTCGCCGGTGCGCTTTATGTTGAACGACTGGGCGATCTGGTGATCGCCAAAGCCAGAGAGTTACCTTTATGAGTGTCTGCCCATGAGTTCCGATGTGACCACGCTCGACCGCCGCCTCAATGCCTATCGCGCCGATCTCGCCGATGAGCGATTGAACGACCGGGTGCAGGCGGCCCGCTTTATAGCCGGAACCGAAATGCAGGTGACCGCGCCGGTGGTTGATCTCCGGTCGCAGCCGCGCCCGGACAGCGGACCCCAGACCCAGATCATTTTTGGCGACACGGTGCGCGTTTTCGAGGAAATGGACGGCTGGTGCTGGGTGCAGGCCGAGCGTGACGGTTATACGGGTTATGTCTCGGCGTCGTTCATCGAAAAACCGCAGGGCGAAGCCACCCATATGGTCATCGTGCCGCGAACCTTTGTCTATCCCGGCTCCGATTTGCGTTTTCCGCACACACAGGCGCTGTCGCTTGGTTCACGCGTGCGGATCGTGGGCGCTGCCGAAACGCGCGGCACTCCTTATGCCGTGCTGGAAAGCGGCGAGGCGATGATTGCAAGCCATCTGGCGCCAATCGGCGAACACGCTGCCGACTATGTGGCCGTGGCGGAAACGCTGTTGCATACGCCCTATCTTTGGGGCGGCACGTCCGGCTTCGGCATTGATTGTTCCGGTCTGGTTCAGCTTGCCATGTGGGTCGCGGGCCGCAAGGTTCTGCGCGATTCCGACATGCAGCAAAATACGCTGGGCACGGTGGTGGAGCCGAATGCGGATTATTCCAATCTCCAGCGTGGCGATCTTGTTTTCTGGAAGGGGCATGTCGCGATCTGCGCTGCGCCCGACATGCTGATCCATGCGAGCGGTCACACCATGACCGTGACGCTGGAACCGTTGCAGGATGCGATCAAGCGCATCGCTTATCTCTATGATCTGCCGACGCTGATCCGCAGACCCTGATTGCGCAGCGACTGCTTTAAACAGGTCCATGAAAGGTCGGGCCGATGACGGGAAACAGGATGTTTCAAGGTGCAGGCTTTGTCGCCATGGCGCTTGGTCTTGCTGTCCTCATCCCTTCAGCGGTTTCATCCGAAAGGATAGCGCGCGTGACCATTCCCGCTTCGCCAGCCGCCTTTGCCGAAGTCAACGGTATCGAAATGTATTACCGGATCGTCGGTAAGGGACCGCCGATCCTGCTGATACCGGGCGGTCTGTCCGACCAGCATGTCTGGGATGCGCAACTGCCGATATTGGCGCGTCATCACACGGTGATCGTCGCCGACAGTCGCGGGCAGGGGCGTTCCACCCGCACGACTGAACCGCTCACTTATGGCCTGATGGCTGACGATTATGTGGCGCTCATGGACTTTCTGCATATCGACAAGGTCGATCTGGTGGGCTGGAGCGATGGCGGCATTATCGGGCTCGATATCGCCATGCGTTACCCTGAGCGCCTGAACAGCCTGTTCGCGCAGGCCGCCAATGTCTCGCCCGAAGGCAATACCGGCTATATCGAAGCGATGGCTGAGGGACGGCCCATCCCTGAACTTCGCCACTACGAAAGCATCGACAAGGAAATTCATGCGCTCTGGGCGAATGAACCGAACTATACCGATGAAGACCTATCACAGATAAAGGTGCGCACCGCCATCGTGATCGGCGATCACGATACAGCCGTCACGCGCGAACATACGGAATTCATCGCCAGCCAGATTCCCGGTGCAGAACTGATTATCCTGCCCGATTCCGGCCACGGCGTGCCGGTGGAAAATCCCCGGCTTTACGCCCACACGGTTCTGAAATTCATCGATGGCAAGACGAGCAGCCGAATTTAGGACCACACTTGTGCTAGACGCGGTTTGGCAGCACCCGATCCGGCGTCCGATGTCCGTCGACGAAAGCCTTGATATTGATGATGACCTTGTCACCCATATCGATGCGACCTTCAATCGTGGCTGAACCCATATGTGGTAGCAGCACGACCTTGCCTTTTTCGGCAAGCGCCAGCAGGCGCGGATTGACCGCAGGTTCGTTCTCGAACACGTCCAGCCCGGCACCGGCGATGCGGCCTTGCTCGATCAGATCGATCAAGGCGTTTTCATCGATGATCTGGCCGCGCGCCGTGTTGACCAGATAGGCCGTCGGCTGCATCAGCGCGATGCGACGGGCCGAGAGCAAATGAAACGTGGCCGGCGTCGAAGGGCAATTGACCGAGATAATGTCCATACGGGCCAGCATCTGGTCGAGGCTGTCCCAATAGGTCGCTTCCAGCTCTTCCTCGACCTGCGGGCTGACGCGTTTGCGATTGTGATAATGGATCGACAAGCCGAAAGCCTTGGCGCGGCGCGCCACGGCGGTGCCGATGCGGCCCATGCCGACAATGCCGAGGCGCTTGCCCCAGATGCGGCGTCCGAGCATCCATGTCGGCGACCAGCCCGGCCATTTGCCATCGCGCTCGTTCAGCACATTCGCGCCTTCCACAAGGCGACGCGGGGCCGACAGAAGCAGCGCCAGCGTCATGTCGGCGGTATCTTCGGTGAGCACATTCGGCGTGTTGGTTACGGTAATGCCGCGCTTGGCTGCGGCGGCTACATCGATATTATCGACGCCATTGCCGAAATTGGCGATTAGCTTGAGATTGGGGCCGGCTTGCTCGATGGCGGCGGCGTCGATCACATCGGTGATGCAGGGCACGAGAACATCGGCCTCTTTCAGCGCGGCGATGATTTCCGGCTGGGTCATACGGTGGTCGTCTATATTGAGACGTGCATCGAACAATTCCCGCATTCGGGTTTCCACCGGGTCCGGCAATTTTCTCGTAAGAACGACCAGCGGCTTCTTTTTGTTCGACATCTCCACCCCGTTTTTTAAGCCCGCTTCCGGGCGAACTTCTGTGCTGAAGCTTCATGTTGAGACCTCCTTAACCAAGAAGGTGCAATATGGGATATTGCTTCGGCTGCTCATCTCTATCAAGGCGGCGGGGCAAAGACAAAGAAAAACAGGACCGATAAACAAGACGGTCGCGATGCCGGACAGCCCCCGCCGTTTTACGCTTCCGCTGAAGGCATGACCGTCTTGAGTAAAGAACAGGACGGCGAGAGGCGCAGTGAATAGAGTACTTCCCCAAAGGTTTTTGGCTCAGAGCATCTCGGTAAAGCGCTTTTTCATGGCCTTTGCGGCGTGTCTGGGGCTGCTGTTCACGGCAGCGCCGATCAGCGCGCATGCAGCCGAAACGGAAGCAACTGGCACCGCCACGGGCGCAAGCGGACTGCCTGTGCCGCGCTTCGTCAGCCTCAAACCGGCGCGCGTCAACCTGCGCATCGGGCCGGGGCGCGACTATCCGGTTTCGTGGCTGTTCATGAAGGCCGGGCTGCCGGTCGAGATCATTCAGGAATATGACAACTGGCGACGTATCCGCGATGCCGACGGCACAGAAGGCTGGGTCTACCAGTCGCTTCTGTCCGGCAAGCGTACAGCGATCACCGCGCCGTGGCTGAAGAACGACAAGGGCAAGATGATCACCATGCGCCGCGATGCCAACGATACGGCAGCGGTCGCTGCCGATATCGAACCGGGTGTTGTCGGCACCGTGCGCCAGTGCACCGGCCAATGGTGCCGTATGGACGTCAGCGGCGTGCGCGGCTGGATCAAGCAGTCGGAGCTATGGGGTGTTTATCCCGGTGAAGCCTTCGATTGATAAACATCAAGCGTAGCGTTCCTTGAGCAGCAGATAGAGCGCACGGATCGCCTGCGCTTCACCGCCGACCGGTGAGGCGGGTTTTTCCACCGGCACCCAGCCGAAAATATCGAAATGCGCATGCGCCTTTGCTTTTTCGACAAAGCGGCTGAGGAACAAGGCTGCCGTCACCGATCCGGCAAAACCGTCAGTGGTGACGTTGTTGATATCGGCAATGCGTGACGACAGTTTTTGCGCATAGGGCTGCCAGAGCGGCATGCGCCACAGCGGATCGGCGGTTTCCTCGGCCTTGGCGGCAATGGCTTCCGCCAGCGCATTGTCATGGGTGAAGAACGGTGGCAGGTCAGGACCGAGCGCCACACGCGCTGCACCGGTCAGGGTCGCCATATCAATCAGCAATTCCGGTTCTTCCTCGTCGGCCAGCGCCAGAGCATCCGCCAGCACCAGCCTGCCTTCCGCATCCGTATTGCCTATTTCGACGGTCAGTCCCTTGCGGCTTTGCAGAACATCGCCCGGACGGAACGCATTTCCGGCAATTGAATTCTCGACCGCCGGGATTAGTACGCGCAACCGCACGGCCAGTTTTGCGCCCATGACGATGGCGGCAAGGCCGAGCACATTGGCAGCGCCGCCCATATCCTTTTTCATGAGCAACATGCCGCTTGCGGGCTTGATATCGAGACCGCCCGTATCGAAGCAGACGCCCTTGCCGACCAGCGTGACTTTCGGATCGCTTTCCTTGCCCCATGTGATGTCGATCAGACGTGGCGCAATCGCGCCTGCGCGTCCGACCGCATGGATCATCGGGAAATTCTGTTCCAGAAGAGCATCGCCTTCCGTGACGCTCACCTTCGCGCCATGTTCGCTGGCCAGTTCGCGTGCGGCTTTTTCCAGCGCGTCCGGTCCCATGTCGTTGGTCGGCGTGTTGATGAGATCACGCGTGAGTGTAACCGCTGCGGCGATGCGCTTCGTCTCGGCTTCATCAACACCGCTTGGCAGAGCAAGACGGATTGTCTTGCCATTTGCCTTGCGGTAGCGCGAGAAATGATAGCCGCCCATCAGGAAGGCGAGCGCCGCCAGCCCGGCCTCGTCGCCAGCATTTTCGAAATGCCAGTCACCTTCCGGCAGGCTGCGTGCGAGTTTGCCTGCAAGCAGTTGCGACTGACCACCTTTGGCACCGTCGCCAATGCCGAACAGCGCGCCGGAGATCGCGCCGTCCGGTCCCGGCAGAACCAGAACCTTGCCCGCCTCTCCGTCGAAATCATGGGCTTTCGCCCAAGCGATCACCGGGGCAGGAAGCGTGTTTTCTTCCAGTTGCCCCTTTTTCGTAAACCAGATTGGACGGCTTTGTTCCGACTTTTGGGCAATGAGTTCGACAGACATGGCACTCTTTCCGATCAAGGCAGTTTTGAAAACAGATAGAGTGCTTCGCCTCGTTTGAAAACAGGTGCATGCAGGGCTTGTTAACCAATCATTAGGGTTAACGGATTATTGATGAAGGAGAAATCGGGCTTGATGGACCGGGGCGTAGCGCCGGTCGATATTGGAGGCGGGATGCTCAACATCGGTGTAATGGGCGGCGCTGGTTTCCGCCTTGGCGTGGCTTCTATCCTTTCAGCGCTTGTCCTCACCGGCTGCAACACGGTGGACCGCACTACGACAGGTTCGGTGCGACGCGTCGAAACCGCAGCCACTTTCGATCACATGAACGACGCACAGCTTGCCGCGATGGCGGGCCGTCTTGGCGCGCAATATGAGCGCAACCCCAAGGACCGTGGCACAGCGCTCAATTATGCAGGCGTGCTGATACGACTTGGCCGCAACGATCAGGCTCTGGCCGTCATGCGCGCGCTGGTCATCACCTATCCGAAGGATCAGCAGGTGCTTGCCGCCTATGGCAAGGCGCTGGCCGGTGCGGGCCAGTTCGACACCGCACTTGATGCCATTCGCCGTGCGCAGAACCCGGCCTATCCCGACTGGAAACTCGTCTCCGCCGAAGGTGCCATTCTCGACCAGATGGGCAATCGGGATCAGGCCCGCGCCATGTATCAGAAGGCGCTACAGATCAAGCCGAACGAACCGTCGGTACTCTCCAATATGGGCATGTCCTATCTTCTCGCCGGTGATTCCAAGGCGGCGGAAAACTATTTCCGGCAGGCGTCCGTTCTGCCTGGCGCGGATAGCCGCGTGCGTCAGAATCTGGCGCTTTCAGTCGGATTGCAGGGGCGTTTTCAGGAAGCGGAAACCATTGCCGCGCAGGAGCTTTCGCCGCAACAGGCCAAGGCCAACACGGATTATCTGCGTTCCATGCTGGCGCAGCAGAACTCCTGGAACATGCTCAAGGACAAGCCGAAGGGCTGACGTTCTTACATCCGGCGATGCATCAGCGCGGACCGAACAGTCCGCCCTGCGCGGCGATCTGGATGAAGGCCGGGCCAAGAATGACGATGAACAGCACCGGCAGGAAGAACACGATCATCGGCACGGTCAGTTTCGGCGGCAGGGCTGCCGCTTTCTTTTCCGCTTCCAGCATGCGCAGATCGCGGCTTTCCTGAGAAAGCGTTCTGAGCGCCTGCGACACCGGCGTACCGTAACGCTCTGCCTGAATAAGCGCCTGCGAAACCGATTTCACCTGATCGACGCCGGTACGGCTGGCGAGATTATCATAGGCCTGACGGCGCTCGGGCAGGAATGACAGCTCGGCATTGGTGAGCATCAGTTCTTCCGCCAGTTCCACCGATTGTATGCCGATTTCGTCGGCCACCTTGCGAAAGGCTGCTTCAACCGACATGCCCGATTCGACGCAGATCAGCATCAGGTCGAGCGCATCCGGCCAGGCCCGGCGGATCGACTGCTTGCGCTTGGCCGCCTTGTTGGAAACATAGAGGTTCGGCGCATAGAACCCGGCATAACCGGCCAGAATACAGACGAAAATCCGGACGAAGAATGAGTGCTCCGGCAGATTGCCAAGCACGAAGACGTAAAAGGCTGCCAGCGTCATCGCGCCGAAAGGCAGCACGAAGCGCAGAAACAGGAAGATGTTGAGCGGGTTTTGCCCGCGAAAACCGGCGGTTCTGAGTGCTGCAATCGTCTTTTCGTCGGCCAGCGCCTTTTTCAGATCGAGCCTTTCGACGAAGTCGCGAATGCCCTGCTTCTGTTGGTGACGCAGGCTGTTGCGCCGGTCGTTTTCCGTTGCTAGCCGCGCGCGTTCGCGCGAGCGGATGGCCTCGCGCTCGGTGGCGACCGATTTCATGCGTGATTTCAAAACACTGGTGCTGAGGACCGGCATGACAACAGTGACGATGGCGGCGAAAACCGCAACCGTGATCAGCATGGCGATCAGAAATTGCGGGTCGCTTAGTTTTTCGATGAGGAGAGAAAACATGGTCTGCGCCTCACATATCGAAATTGATCATGTTCTTCATGATGAAGATGCCGGTCGCCATCAGCACGGCGGCAATGCCTAACAGCATATGGCCGGTTGATGACGTGAAAAGCAGCGTCATATATTGCGGACTGGTCAGATAGACCAGCACCATGACGATAAAGGGCAGCGCGCCGATGATGGCGGCTGATGCCTTTGCTTCCATCGAAAGCGCATCGACCTTGGCTTTCATCTTCTTGCGATCACGCAGCACCTTGGACAGATTGTTCAGCGCTTCGGAAAGATTGCCGCCCGCCTGAGACTGAATCTGGATCACGATGGCGAAGAAGTTGGTTTCGGGGCAGGGCATGCTGTCGGGCATCTTGCCAACAGCTTCGGGGATCGACAGACCCATCTGCTGGGCTTCAACGACTTTCTTGAATTCGCCTTTGACCGGCTCCAGCGCCTCGCTGGCGATCAGGCGCAAGCCATCGTTGAGCGGCAGGCCCGCCCTTGTCGCGCGGACAATGACGTCGAGCGCGTTTGGAAATTCTTCCAGAAACTTCTTCAGGCGGCGCTTGCGTTTTTGCAGCACGAACCAGCGTGGCAGCCCGAAAAAGCAGGCAATGGCAATGCCGGGAAGTAGCAGAAGCGGCAGGCCGAAAATAAAGCCGATCAGGAGGCCGGTGAAGGCCGTGACGCCGGAATAGATATAGAACTGGCGCAGCGTGATGCTCAGGCCCGCCTGCGTCAGCATGATGCGCAGCGGCGGGTATTTCTGATTCTTCTCGCGCTGCTTCTGCCGCGCTTCGAGATCCTTGATATTGTCTTGCAACAGTTTGCGGCGTTTCTGGATATCGGTGTTTTTGTCCCGTTCGCTGCGGGTGACACTGCGTTCGGCATAGTTGCGCACGGTTTCCAGCCGCCGCGAGGCGGGGTCCTTGCTGGCCAGCCTGTCATAGAACAGCACATAGGCGAGCGCAGCACAGGCGACCACCGCCAGAACAATGAAGATCAGAATGCTGACGGGGGAGGCGGTCATCAGTCAACCGTCTCCATACTGTCGAGAACAGTGGCAAGGCGGCTATCTTCGTTGTAATAGCGCGCGCGTTCCCAGAAGGCCGGACGACCAATGCCGGTCGAACTGTGCGTGCCGAGAATACGTCCGGATGCGTCCTCGCCCTTGATGTCGTAAAGCATTAGATCCTGGGTGATGATAACGTCGCCTTCCAGCCCGACAACTTCTGTCACATGGGTAATGCGACGCGAACCGTCCCGCAGGCGCGCCGCCTGAATGATGATATCGATGGAGTTGACCAGAATTTCGCGCACGGTCTTCTGCGGCAGCACATAGCCGCCCATGGCGATCATGGCTTCCATACGGCTGAGACATTCGCGCGGGCTGTTGGAGTGGATGGTGCCCATCGAGCCGTCATGGCCGGTATTCATGGCTTGCAGCAGATCGAAGACTTCCGGTCCGCGCACTTCGCCGACGATGATTCGCTCCGGGCGCATACGCAGGCAGTTTTTGACCAGATCGCGCATGGTCACTTCGCCTTCGCCTTCCAGATTGGGCGGGCGGGTTTCAAGGCGCACGACATGGGGCTGCTGCAATTGCAGTTCGGCGGAATCTTCGCAAGTGATGATGCGCTCATGCGTATCGATATAGCGGGTCAGGCAGTTCAAAAGCGTGGTCTTGCCCGAACCCGTGCCGCCGGAAATGATGACATTGCAGCGCACGCGGCTGATGATCTGCAACAGTTCCGCACCGGCGCTGGAAATCGCGCCGAAACGCACCAACTGGTCGAGCGTCAGCTTGTCCTTGCGGAATTTGCGGATGGTGAGCGCCGGGCCGTCAAGCGACAGGGGGGACGCGATGACATTGACGCGCGACCCGTCCGGCAGGCGTGCATCGCAGATCGGGCTTGATTCATCGACGCGCCTGCCGACCTGGCTGACGATGCGCTGGCAGATATTGAGAAGCTGCTGGTTGTCGCGAAACCGGATACCCGTTTCCTGCACCCTGCCATCGACTTCGATATAGGTGTGGCGCGAACCATTGACCATGATATCGGCAATGTCGTCGCGGGCGAGCAATGGCTCCAGCGGACCGTAGCCCAGAACATCGTTGCATATGTCGTCGAGCAGTTCTTCCTGCTCGGCAATCGACATCACGAAATTCTTGATGGCGATGATATCATTGACGATATCGCGGATTTCCTCGCGCGCCGTATCGGGCGCCATGCGCGAAAGCTGCGACAGATCAATCGTGTCGATCAGCGCGGAAAAGACCTGCGCTTTGGTGTCGTAATAGCCTTCGGTCTTCTCGCGCCCGCTGCTGGTGGGCGGGGCAGGTCTGGCAGGCGTGGTGGGAACAGCGGCCTGCATGCGGGACGGCTGAACAGGCTCCGTGCGCTGCACAGGCTGAGGCGCGATTGCTTTTGCAATGCTGCCATCCTGTTTGCTTCCTGAATCGTTGCCTCTTTTGCCGAACATGATTTTCCGCCGTTACTTCGTCTTGCGTGCAAATTTGCCCAAAAGACCGGAGATGCCATTCTTCTTGCGCGGCTGGACATCCGCCCGTCCCGTCAGCACGTGCGCTAAATGCGTGATGGTTGCAGAAACCGGGCTGTCGGGGCTGGTTTCCGCGATCATGCGCCCGGTATTGGCGGCATTGCCGAAAAGCTGCGGTTCGAATTCGATGGCAGCAATCGGGTCGATGCCGAGCGGTTCGGAAAAGTCCGACAGTGCAATTTCGGGGCGCTTCGGCACACCCACCTGATTGAGCACCAGATGCGGCTTCAGATCGTTCGGGCGCAATTGCGCCAGCGTGTCGAGCAGGTTCTTCGTATTGCGCAGATTGGCGAGATCGGGTGCTGCGACGATCACCACTTCATCGGCCCGCATCAATGTGGTGCGGGTCCAGCCGTTCCAGCCATGCGCCAGATCGAGAACCACCAGCGGCGAGGTGCGCTGGGCGACATCGATTATTTCGGAAAAGGCGTCTTCCTGAAAATCGAAGGTGCGCTCCAGACTGGAAGGGGCGGCGAGAATCGAGAGATGTTCGCCATATTGCACCAGAAGGCGGTCGAGATAGACCTCGTCCACCCGTTCAGGCGAAAACACGGCATCGGCGATACCGAGCGTCGGGTCTTGATCGAAATTGATATTGGCCGTGCCGAAGGGCAGGTCCATATCGGCCAGAACCACGTCGTGCCGGAACAGGTTCGAGATCGACCAGGCAACATTGTGCGCGATGGTCGATGCGCCGACACCGCCCTTCGCGCCGATAACCGCGATGGAACGTCCAAGCGGTTCGGCACCCGGATCGAGAAATATCGATGAGACGATGGCCAGAACATCGGCTAGCGAAACGGGCGCTACGATATATTCCGATACGCCGCGGCGCAGCAATTCGCGATAGAGCCAGACTTCGTTGGAGTGGCCGATGACGAGCACCTTGGAACCGGGATCGCAGACCTCCGACAGGCGCTGGAGCTCGTCGAGCAGAATGCTCGGTTCCGACGACGATTCGACAATGATCAGATTGGGCGTTGAGGCTGTCTGGTAGAACTCGATGGCCGCTTCTATGCCGCCGCCGGAGACTTTGAGATGCGTCTTGGCCATGCGCCGGTCGTTGCCGGCACGTTCGATGGGAATAGCGACGCTTTCGTTTTCACAAAAGGCCTGGATGGAAATGCGCGGAATCGGCCGCACATTTTCCAGCATGATCGGCGCGCGCTGTTCGGCAATTTCGCTGCCATTGTCCGGTTCGAAGGCGATATTTGTCATGGTTCGCCCTCTTAGTAATTTGCCTGTTCGCTGCGGGGTTCTTGCCAATTATCCGTCTGCGCAGTCGACATTTTCGTGTAGCCCTGATCGCCATTGAGGCGTTCCGTCGTGCGGTCGGAATCGATTGGAGAGGAAGCGCGCGGCCCCAGAAGATCGGCTGGATTGGCGACTTGAGCTGCGAGATTGTTTTGCATCGAGCAGCCGAAATTGGCGTAATGCTTGTTTTCCGGCGTGGTCGCAATATCGTCCGGCCAGCGACCGCAAGGCGTCGTGCCAGCCGTCATCGCATAATAGCTGATGCGGATCGGCGCTGCGGCATCCGGTGATGGAACGGGATAGTTTTCAATGGCGATATTGGTCTGCTTGATGCCACCCTTGCGCAGCGCTGCGGAGATTTCCGTGCTCAGGCGATAGGCGGCAGCCTGATTGGCTGCACCAGCTGGAACCAGCACATAGACCATGCCCGATCCGTTATAGCGATAGTTGGCGACGGCCTTCTGCACGATGCCGCGCTGCATGGTATTAAGCCGGCTATCGGCGCTGCCGACCGGAATATCCGTCACCTGCTCGCGCTCGGCAATCGTGATGGGATGATTGGTGCGGTAATCGTCAGGCAATGCGCCGACGGTCACGTGCTGTCGGTTGGCGCAACCGGCCAGAAGCGCGACCGACAGAACCAGCATCGCCGACTTGATGGAAACCTTTTTGCCCCGGATTGTCATTCCCGTTTCCCCGCTCATTTGTAGATATACCCGACAACGCCGTTGTAACGGCCGGGCGGCAGCTTGGTCTCCATCGTCCCGTAAACGCGGTTGACCTTGCCGAGAATGTAACCGGCGCCATCGCTGGCCGGATTAAGATTGTCGTCGGGGCGCGCAAGCTGCTGCCGCGCCACCGGGCGAGCGAGATAAGGCGTCACAATGACGACCAGTTCGGATTCGTTGCGGATGAAGTCCTTGCTGCGGAACAGCGCGCCGAGGACGGGAATCTTGGTAAGACCCGGAAAGCCGGAAACCGACTGGCGCACTTCATCGCGGATAAGGCCGCCGATCATCATCGAGCCCCCGGATGGCAACTCCACCGTGGTGTCTGCCACGCGTTTGCGCAGCGACAGAATGCTCGCGCCGAGGCCGTCTGCCTGGTTGGTCGATGAGGAACCTTCCGTTGTGGGTTCGGAAACCGATGTTCTGATCTTCAGGCTGATGCGACCCGGGCCGAGCACCACCGGCATGAACTCCAGTCCGATGCCATAGTTGATCTTGGCCAGCTGGTTGGTGCGCTTGCCATCATCGTCATAGGTGACGCTGTTGATGACATTATATTCGCCGCCCACATTGAATGCAGCTTTTTCGCCGGAAATCGCAGTCAGCGTCGGTTCGGCCAGCGTCTTCATGACGCCTGCTGTTTCCATCGCGCGCAGATAGGCAGAGAAATTGCTGGTTGCGAGACCGAAGCCAGTATTTGACAGGGTATCGCCAATGGCTCCGGGCAGGCTTTCCGAAATGCCGCCATAAGAAATGCCGTTGCTGGTTCCGCTGCCCGTCATATTGACGCCGAGCTGCTTCATGACGGTGCGGCTGACTTCGGCCACCGTCACCTTCAGCGTGACCTGATCTTCCCCAACGATGGTGAGCATATTGACCACTTTACTGGTGCGCCGCCCTGCATCGGGATTGTCGATTGCTACTCCGCCGCCATCGGTCGGGGCCGAAGCGGTCGTCGAATACTGGCCCGTCGTGGCCTCACCACCGGTTACGAAAAGGCTTGCAAGCTTTGCGGCCTGCGCCGAATCCTGTGGCGTCTGAACCGTGCCGGTCAAAACGACGTTGTCGTTGATCAGTTCAACCCGGATATCGGAACCTGGAACGAGACGTTTCAATTGCGTCGAAAGGCTGCTGACATCGCGCTCGATTTCAACATCGATCGAGGCGATCTGTTCGCCATTCGGGCCGAAGACAAAGATATTCGTCTGCCCGACCTGCTTGCCGAACAGATAGATGCGGCGCGATGTGCGCGTGACCGCATCCGCGATGGATGGATTGGAGACGAGAACGTCATAGGCGTCCTGCGGCAGGTCCAGCACAAGCGATTTGTTGAGACCAAGCGCGATGCGCTGGGCGCGGCCCTGTGCGCCGACCTTGACGACGCCACCCGCTGCCATGGCAGGCGCTTCGAAGAAAGGCTGGGCGCAAAGTGCCAGGCTTGCGGCAATGAGGGCGGATTTGGCAAAATACGGGCGCACGCGTTTTCCCTGTTTCATGAGCGCGGTCCTACTTCTGTAATGCTGCCGGACTTGATGACCTTGACGGTTCCGCTGCGCGTCGGCGAGGAAACCAGATAGTCGGCCTGCTTGATGTCCTTGTCTTCCGCATCGTGCATGGAGCGCAGGGACAGGGTCAACCGGTCGGCCATCTGCTGGGCGACGGTGATGATTTCCGCCTGATCGGGCGTCAGTTCCAGTGTCGCGGTCTGGCCGACCATGACCTTGCGGCCCTGTTCGTCTTCCTGAATGGTCTGGTCAATGGCGAGAATACGCACATTTTGCAGCACTGTTTCGGTCGTGAAAGGCGCGATGGAGGTGCTGGTTGCATTGTCCGGCTTGCGACGGGTCATGATGACATCGACAAAATCATTGGGCAGGATGAAACCGCCCGCTGAGCTTTCGGCATTGATCTGGGTCGCAACCGCACGCATGCCGGGCGGCAGGATTGATGAGAGGAAGCTCTGTCCGGGGCCGATCAGCTTCACCTTGCGAATGGGTTCGCCGGGGAAAAGTTGCAGCCTGACGGTTGCGCCATTGAGCTGATTGATCGCGTCTGGTTCGCTGGACCGGGTGATATAGCCGTCGGATATCGCTTCCGCAGGCCATGACTGCCAGCGCATCTGCGAGGTCAGTTCAGCACCGACACCGAGGTTTTCCGTGGCGACCAGCACTTCTTCCAGCTGGATCTGTGGGGTTTCGGACGCAACCACGACCGGCGCTGGCGGCGGTGCCGCCAGATTCATGGCGATATAGCCCGCACCGCCAGCAGCGATGACGGCTACCCCAAGAATGAGCAGACGAGCTGATTTCATGATGCGCCCCGTGCAAGTCCCCACGTCCGAACGACGTGTTCCAAAATTGCACTGGCAATCGTGTAATTATGGTTAATATAATCTTATTCGTATTAAGAAATATAAGTTCCGCAGGGCAATTTCGTGCTGGCCGTTACGCGGGAGCGAACAAAATCGACTGCATGGTCTTGCCAACGGGTGAGAGCGGGAAGCTCCAGAGACCGGCAGCACCCAGCGCAATACCGTAGGGAATCCCGACATCCTTGCGCGACAGCCGTTCCAAAAAGGCATAGCGATCCGCATGCGCCGGGCGCGGCATCAGGCGGTAAAGAATGATGAGAAGCGTGAGGGCGCCGCCAATCAGCGAAAACTTGATGACATAATCCACCAGACCCGGATTGAAGCCGAACCACAATGTGGTTGCTGCAATCATTTTTGCATCGCCGCCGCCCATAGTGCGCAGGCAGAAGAGCAGGAAAGTGATGCAAAGCATCAGCCCGCCTGCCAGCAGATGCCAGCCGTAATCGGCAAGGGCAAGACCGGAAAACGGTGCAAGGATGATGAAACCGGCGGCGAGCCCAATCGAAACCCGGTTGCGAATGGTCATCGACAGAAGATCGGTGACCATGGCCGTGACCATCGCCGCCACGAATATCGCCGTCATCAGCGCCGCTATGACCATCGAATCCCCCGATCCATTCAATAAGTGTTATTGGCCGTTGGTCGCGTTCTGAAAGCTCGTGGCAACGCTGTCGAATTTTTCGCCGACGCTGTCGGCCATGAGCGCCACGCCGCTGACGATCGCAATCGAAACCAGTGTGCCGATCAGCGCATATTCAATCGCTGTGGAACCGGCCCGGTTCTTCAAAAAACGCGTCATCAATGTCGGCATTGCACGCTCCTTCACCTCTCCGAAGACGGTTGCCCCATCATGGCCGTCGCTCTGTTCGGATGGCGGAAAGATAATCGACACGCATTGTAGGGCCCTTAACAATCAGGGTTAATGAAGCGTTTCCCGGTCGATTGGCTCGCCGCTGGCGCATGAGGCGGGGCGGCTTAATGCTTCCTTCACCAATCCTCTTCATTATTTGCTAGGCATATTACGGGGGTCGTAGAGTGGCGCGTCGGTTTTTCTCTTCGGAAAAGTTGCGGAAGGCATCTGCTTTGGCCGCAATGATGCTGGTTTCAGCAGGGCTTCAGGCTGCGCAGGCGGAAGAATATATCAAGCTGGAAACCAGTCAGGCGCGCATCCTTCGTCTGGCCCGACCCGCCGACACGGTAGTGATCGGCAATCCCGCCATTGCGGATGCAGTGGTGCAGGATTCCCAGACCATCGTGCTGACCGGCAAGGATTTTGGCGTTACCAATATCGTTGTCATGGATAAGAACGGCGAGCCGATCATCGACCGGGAACTCGTCGTTTCCAGCAATGCGCGCGGCACCATGCGCGTTTATCGCCAGGCAGAGGTACAGACCTTGTCCTGCACACCCTATTGCGAAAAGGCATCCACCAAGACCGGCGACGATAAATAACACCCCTCTCTAAAATCCGACCTGCGTCGTTAATACTCTTTCAGGTTGTCCTGATGTAATCATGCGCCATGGTTTGAACCGGCGGGTTTGGGTGGGGCATGGCATTCATGGATTTCCGTCAAAGGCGCGGAGAAGGACGGCTGCGGTTGCAGGCCGCCATCCGTCAGTTGCGGCTGTTCGGTCGGGCGCGAGACGGCGTCACGGCCATTGAATTCACGCTCCTGATCATCCCGTTTCTCCTCATCGTCTTTTCGATCATTGAAACAGGCATGAATTTCACCGCCCGACAGGTGTTATGGAACGCCACGCAGAACGTGGCGCGCCAGATCCAGACCGGGCAGGTCCGGGGAAGCGATCTCACGCAGACCAGAATCCAGACCATGCTTTGCGATCAGATCCAGTTCATGGTGAAAACCGGTTGCGAGGGGTTGTCATTCAATCTCGGAACATATTCCGGCTTTGCCTCGGTCCCGACCCGCGAGATTCTGACGGACAAAGGTTATCTGTCGCGCACCGGCATCACCGGCACGAACGGCACCTCGACCATCAACCAGCTCAATGTGCTTTATCGCTGGCCGGTTCTGACCAACATTCTCTACATGACCGATAGCGCCGATGCGGAAAGCGGCACTATGCCGTTATTCTCCACGCTGACATGGCAAAACGAGCCGTTTCCAAACTGACGACGAATATCGGGTTGTGGCCCGGACTGGACCTATATCGCCATGCGAACAGCATTATCCCGGTTGTTGAAGAGATTTTTCCGCGACAAGCGCGCGGTCGGCGCGGTTGAATTCGCGCTGATCGTCCCGGTTCTGCTCCTGATTTATCTGGGCTCCACCGATTTGGCCGATGGTCTCGACGTCAACAAGAAGGTGTCGCGGTCCGCGAGCAGCCTTGCCGATCTGGTCACACGCCAGATATCCGTCAAAGCCACGGATATCGACGATATGTTCGCCATCGGCAGCACGTCGCTTTTGCCCTATCGCCGGACAAGCCCGAAGATCAGGGTGACAGCCATCAAGGTCACCAAGGCGCAGTCGTCCAGCACCTTTTCCGTGACTGTTGACTGGTCGCGCGCCAATGTCGCAAATTTCGCGGCGCTGGCTGGCAGCAAGGCCGATCTTCCCGAGGCGCTGGTCGCAAGCGATGCCTATTTCATCAAGGTCGATGTCGAACTGGACTACAAGCCGCTGAATTCCTGGATATCGACCAGCATACCGATGAGCGAGACCTATTACCTCGCGCCGCGCTATACCAACACCATTCCCTGCAGCGGTTGCTGAACCCGTCTCTTGGCTCTGCCCCTTGCACTACAGTTGCAAATTCGTCAGCCCGCGGCGAAACGAGTGATTTTCGAGCACCGGAGCGGAGCGTACTTCAACGTACGTGAGCACCGGAGCGCAGGAAATTGCTCGTTGCAGACCGGCATCACGAAGAATGCAACTGTAGTGCTTGGCAATGTGGACAAAACCCAACATATAGAAGGAAAGGCCAAACCGCCCCCTTCAGGATTTGTTTTCATGCCAGAATTGCCAGAGGTAGAAACCGTTCGCCGCGGCTTGCAACCCTTCATGGAAGGCGCAACCATCGAACGTGTCGATCAGAACAGACCCGATCTCCGCTTTCCATTCCCGGAGCATTTTGTCGAGCGACTGACCGGTCACCGTATCGAGGCGCTCGGTCGCCGTGCGAAATATCTCACGCTTCACCTCGATGACGGCCTGTCCGTCATCAGCCATCTTGGCATGTCCGGCTCGTTTCGCATCGAGGCCGACGACGATGCCGACACGCCCGGCGCCTTCCAGCATGAGCGTTCGAAGAACAGCGCCCATGACCATGTGGTGTTTCACCTGTTGCGGCCGGGCGGTTCGGGCGCGCGCATCATCTATAATGATCCGCGCCGTTTCGGCTTCATGCTGTTTGCGGAAAAAGGCGCGCTCGATACGCATCCGTTTCTGAGCGGCCTCGGGATCGAACCGACCGGCAATCTTCTGTCGGGGGCGGTACTGGCGGAGTTGTTCCAGGGACGGCGCACGCCGCTCAAGGCAGCGCTGCTTGATCAGCGGCTGATCGCCGGTCTCGGCAATATCTATGTCTGCGAGGCGCTGTGGCGTTCCGGCCTGTCGCCCATGCGGGCAGCCGGGGCCGTGGCGGACGATGCAGCACTTATGGAGCGTCTGGCGAGCGATATCCGCACAGTGATTGCGGAGGCGATTGCTGCGGGCGGATCGAGCCTGAAGGATTATATTCAGGCCGATGGCGCACTCGGCTATTTCCAGCATTCCTTCTCGGTCTATGGGCGGGAAGGGGAGCCGTGTCGCAATCCCGCCTGCAATGGCGTGGTCGAGCGTGCGGTTCAGGCGGGACGTTCGACTTTTTTCTGTGCCTCGTGCCAGACATAAGACCTTGCCAAACGGGGATGGCCGGTTCACCTTGCCGCCCGGAAATTGAAGCTGTCATGGTATCGGCCTTATAGGGGCCTGAACCGGATGGCGATGCCTGATGAAGGAGGAGCAGAATTCCATGGCTTATGAAACGATCATCGTCGAGACGCGCGGCAATGTCGGGCTTATCCGCCTCAATCGCCCGCAAGCGCTCAATGCGCTCAATCGGGGAGTGCTCGATGATTTGACGGATGCGCTCTCGGCTTTCGACGCCGATGACAAGATTGGCGCCGTGGTGTTGACCGGTTCCGAAAAAGCCTTCGCGGCGGGTGCCGACATCAAGGAAATGCAGTCGATCGATTTCGTCGATGCCTATCTGCAGGATATGTTCGCCGACTGGCAGAAGGTGGACCGCGTGCGCAAGCCGATCATCGCCGCCGTTTCCGGCTATGCGCTGGGTGGCGGGTGCGAGCTGGCCATGATGTGCGACTTCATCATCGCGGGCAGCAATGCCAAGTTCGGCCAGCCGGAAATTACGCTGGGCGTCATTCCGGGCATGGGCGGTTCGCAGCGCCTGACCCGTTTTGTCGGCAAGTCCAAGGCCATGGATATGTGCCTGACTGGCCGCATGATGGATGCAGCGGAAGCCGAGCGTTCGGGTCTCGTTTCGCGGGTCGTCGAGCCGGAAGTCCTGCTGGAAGAAGCGCTGAAGGCAGCCGAGCGCATCGCCTCCTTCTCGCGTCCGTCCGTGCTTATGGCCAAGGAAGCCGTCAACCGCAGCTACGAATTGACCTTGAACGAAGGACTGCGCTATGAGCGCCGCCTGTTCCATTCGCTTTTTGCGACGGAAGACCAGAAGGAAGGCATGGCCGCTTTCATCGACAAGCGCACGCCAAGCTTCAAGAATCGATAAGACTGACAGCACATCGGGCAGCCATTACCGTTGCCCGATGCGGTATGATGGCCCCTTGTAAGGGCCGAAAAGCCCGCGCGCAGGCGCAAATCCGGCTTTTTGATTGGCGGTTGAGGCAGAATCCTCGTTGACGTGAGGGCAAAGCTGATCTATAAGCCCGCCCACGGATCGGCGGCCTTCCCGGGATTTCTAGGGATTTCGGCTGCCCTAGAGGTTTTGTGCCCGGCGGTTTAAGCCCCTGGCTAGCTGACAGAAAAAGAGAGGCATTTATGGCCAATACTCCTTCGGCCAAGAAGGCAGTGCGCAAGATCGCTGCCCGCACCGAAATCAACAAGTCGCGCCGCTCGCGCGTTCGCACTTTCATCCGCAAGCTGGAAGACGCTCTGCTGAGCGGCGACAAGCAGGCTGCGGAAGTCGCATTCAAGGCTGCTGAGCCTGAACTGATGCGCGCAGCCTCCAAGGGCGTCGTGCACAAGAACACTGCTGCTCGCAAGGTGTCTCGTCTTGCCAAGCGCGTGAAGGCACTCAACGCCTAATTGCCGCCTATTTTTATATGTAAATTTCGAAACCCGGCTCATTGTTAGCCGGGTTTTCTTTTTTTCAGGTTTCTGCCAAAAGACTGCGCAAGGAGAGGTCGCCATTTTTTCGCAGTTTTTTCAATGTGAAAAGGCCAGTTTCCGAGGTTTCCAAAAGCAATGATTGGGTAATTTTCAATTGTAATTTCAATCATTTGCGGAGATTCCAACGGAGTTATCCACAGGGGTCCGACCGGACTCGGAAGGCCGTTTGAGTCAAGCAGAATTTTAAAATTTATTTTTCAGGCGGAACAGATCAGGACCATATAATTTGACCATGTGGAAAATGCCTTGAATCCAAAGGTGTTAATTCGCTGGCGTCCGATTCCCTGTCTGTCGCACTGCCCTATGCAAGGGGTTTTATGAAAAAAAACTGGCAATCTCAGGCTTGCTCTTTGCGCCGGCCCTTCGCTAAAGTCAGCTCATCAAGAGGGGTGGGCCACCGGCCCGGAGTTAGCGCTTATTGCTGTCGAATGTCAGCGTGGATGTTCAATCCGCGGGCGCTATTTTCTGGTCTCCAAGGTCCTCTTTCTTTCAGGCGATTGCTTATCATTCAATGACCGGGCCATTAACTGGCCATTAACCGGAAAGTCGTTTTGGACAGATGGCGGGCAATTGAGTGGTTGTCGTGGAAGGGGTTCCGGGCAATCAGCCTTCGGTGAACAGTTGTATGAGTCGTGCGCGGGTAACCGGAAAGGAGTATTTCGGTTTGGGACCTGTTGGGTTCGATTGAGTTTGTGTTTGGCCCGGATGTTTGCGGGCCTGAGTGTATGAATGAGTACCGCCGACGTTGAAGGACGACAGATCCGGAACGACGAGCTGGAAAAAATGACAAGCGCCGGAAAATGGCGCGTACGAATGTGAAGGCAGGCGAGCGATGGCAATGACGAGCGGCAAGGCGACGGCAACGATGGGTGATGATGCACATGCGAACCGTATCCATGGATCTTCTGCTACCGGCAATGACAAGAGCCTGACGAACGTGGACGCTGCGGTTAGCGAAGAGGCTTTCGAGCGCCTGACGGCAAAGCTGAAAGCCCGCGTGGGCAGCGAAATCTATTCGAGCTGGTTTGGCCGGTTGAAACTTGACGATATTTCCAAGAGCATTGTGCGTCTGTCGGTTCCGACCGCTTTTCTGCGCTCCTGGATCAACAATCATTATTCCGAACTCCTGACCGAACTCTGGCAGGAAGAAAACGCGCAGATCCTGAAGGTCGAAGTCGTGGTGCGCGGCATGAACCGTGTGGTTCGCAGCGCCGCTCCCGCAGAAACGGCAGAATCGGCTGAAACCAAGCCGGTCGTGGCGCCGCGCGAAAAGATGATGTTCCCGGTCGGCCAGTCCTTTGCCGGTCAGCATATCGGCGACAAGCGCGGCTCCGCCGTGGTCGCAGAATCGGCTGCCGCTTCGGGCTCGATTCTCGGTTCGCCGCTTGATCCGCGCTACACCTTCGACAGCTTCGTCGATGGCGCATCGAATCGCGTGGCGCTTGCTGCCGCCCGCACCATTGCGGAAGCCGGTTCCAGCGCCGTGCGCTTCAACCCGCTTTTCATCCATGCCTCGGTCGGTCTCGGCAAGACGCATCTTCTCCAGGCCATTGCAGCGGCAGCGTTGCAGCGTCAGGAAAAGGCCCGCGTCGTTTATCTGACAGCTGAATATTTCATGTGGCGCTTTGCGACCGCGATCCGTGACAACAATGCGCTTTCCTTCAAGGAGCAGCTGCGCGACATCGACCTTCTGGTCATCGACGACATGCAGTTCCTGCAGGGCAAGTCCATTCAGCACGAGTTCTGCCATCTCCTGAACACGCTGCTCGACAGCGCCAAGCAGGTCGTGGTTGCCGCTGATCGTGCACCGTCGGAACTGGAATCGCTCGACGTTCGCGTCCGTTCGCGTCTGCAGGGCGGCGTCGCGCTTGAAGTGGCCGCACCGGATTACGACATGCGCGTTGAAATGCTGCGTCGTCGTCTGAACACGGCACAGGTTGAAGATCCGAGCCTCAACATTGGCGACGAGATTCTCTCGCATGTTGCCCGCACCGTCACCGGATCGGGTCGGGAGCTGGAAGGTGCTTTCAACCAGCTTCTGTTCCGCCAGTCTTTCGAGCCGAATCTGTCAATCGACCGCGTGGATGAGCTGCTGGGTCATTTGACCCGCGCAGGTGAACCGAAGCGCATCCGCATCGAGGAGATCCAGCGCATCGTGGCGCGCCATTACAATGTTTCGAAGCAGGATCTGCTCTCGAATCGTCGTACCCGCACCATCGTGAAGCCGCGTCAGGTGGCGATGTATCTCGCCAAGATGATGACGCCGCGCTCGCTGCCTGAAATTGGCCGCCGCTTTGGCGGACGCGATCACACCACCGTGCTGCACGCTGTGCGCAAGATCGAAGATCTGGTGGGTGCCGACACCAAGCTGGCACAGGAACTGGAGCTTCTGAAGCGCCTCATCAACGATCAGGCTGCCTGATAAAACCAGCTTCCCCGCTATCAAAGGCGGTTATCAACAAAAAGCCCGGGCCCTGTCGCATTACGGCACGGCGCGGGCTTGCTTTTCTCCTTAAAAATCTGCCACTTTAACGGACCTTTCTGGCGCCTCTGGCGCCGTACCGACGAGGGCCGCTGCCCGTCAGATGCAAGCGCCCTGGTCCCAGCGAGCGAGTGCGTTTGAACATGCGTGTTACCCTAGAGCGATCGAACCTTCTCAAATCTCTCAACCACGTCCACCGCGTCGTGGAGCGTCGCAACACGATTCCGATTCTGTCGAACGTGCTTTTGCAGGCCGAAGGCGCAAGCCTCGCCCTCAAGGCGACCGATCTCGACCTCGAAGTGAATGAAGCAACCGCCGCCATGGTCGAGCAGGCGGGTGCGACGACCGTTCCGGCACACCTTCTCTATGACATTGTGCGCAAGCTTCCCGATGGCGCGGAAGTCATGCTGTCGACCAATCCGGATGGCGGTTCGATGTCGGTCATTTCCGGCAAATCGTCCTTCCGTCTCCAGTGTCTGCCGCAGTCGGACTTCCCGGAACTGACAGCCGGGTCTTTCACCCATTCCTTCCGCATCGAAGCGCAGGCGCTGAAGCGCCTTATCGACCGCACCCAGTTTGCGATCTCGACGGAAGAAACCCGCTATTATCTGAACGGCATCTACTTCCATGCCATTGAAAGCGACGGCGCTCTGAAGCTGCGCGCCGTGGCGACCGACGGTCACCGTTTGGCCCGCGCCGAACTGGAAGCGCCATCGGGCACGGAAGGCATGCCGGGCATTATCATCCCGCGCAAGACGGTTGCCGAACTGCAAAAATTGGTCGATGCCCCTGATGTGGTCGCGACGGTGGAACTGTCGGATGCCAAGATTCGCTTCACGGTCGGCTCGGTGGTGCTTACTTCCAAGCTCATCGACGGCACCTTCCCGGATTACCAGCGCGTCATTCCTTCCGGCAATGACAAGAAGCTCACCATCGGACGCCAGGAGTTTGCCGCGTCGGTGGACCGCGTTTCGACCATTTCGAGCGAGCGTGGCCGTGCGGTCAAGCTTTCCATCGCCGATGGCCAGCTGACGCTGACGGTCAATAATCCCGATTCGGGAAGTGCAACCGACGAGCTGGCAGCGGATTATGATTCCGATCCGTTGGATATCGGCTTCAACTCCAAATATCTGCTCGACATCACCAGCCAGCTTTCCGGCTCGGATGCTGTCTTCATGCTGGCTGATGCCGGTTCGCCCACACTGGTGCGCGACACCGGCGACGAAGATGTGCTGTATGTCCTGATGCCGATGCGCGTCTAGGGGCTGGAATATTTGGGCTCTGGCGGCCTGCAAATGGCGTGATTTTTCGCTTCCGGTGCTCACGTGGCATTTTTCGTCGCATAATCTTGACCCGAAAGTTTGCAACTTTTCGGGATTATGCGGTGAAGTACACTCCGCTCCGGTTTTCAAATCCCACCATTTTCGGCTCGCCATAACCAAAATCTCGACAGCCACGGCATCTTGCTGGAAGAGGCCTCTTAAAGAACCCGATTGTGGATATAAAAGACGATATAACGAGCCGCCCTGACCGGGTTTCGGTCCGGCGGCTTAAATTGACTGATTTCCGCAATTATGCGGAACTCTCGCTGCCGCTTGGTCCCGGCCATGTGGTGCTGACGGGCGAGAACGGTTCGGGCAAGACCAATCTCATCGAAGCACTTTCCTTTCTGTCGCCGGGGCGCGGCCTTCGCCGGGCCTCCTATGACGATGTGGCGCGAACGGTCGCGCCTGATGGCTTTGCCATCCATGCGACGCTCGACTGTATGATTTACGGCGAAGCAGAAATCGGCACCGGAACTGCGGGCGGCGGAGAAGGCGGGCGCAAGGTTCGCATCAACGGCGTTGCGGCCTCTGGCGACGAGCTGCTCGATTATGCCCGCATTCTTTGGGTCGTTCCTTCCATGGACGGGCTTTTCACCGGTGGCGCGTCAGACCGGCGGCGTTTTCTCGACCGCATGGTGCTCGCCATCGATACCGCGCACGGCAAGCGTGTGCTCGATTATGAGAAGGCCATGCGCAGCCGTAACCGGCTTTTGAACGAAGGCAATAATGACGACCGGTGGCTCGACGCCATTGAAAGTCAGATGGCGGAGCTTGGCACCGCCATTGCCGCAGCGCGGGCGGAAGCCATGCGGCTGATTGCAGCCATGATCGAACGGTTGCCGGCAGAAGGTCCTTTCCCGAAGGCGGATTGCTTTCTGGAAGGTTCGCTGGAACAGCGGATCGGCGTTGAGGCGGCGCTCGATCTGGAAGAGGATTTCCGCCGCAACTTGCGTGACGGGCGTATCCGGGATCGAGCGGCTGGCCGCACGCTGGACGGGCCGCACCGCACCGACCTCATCGTGCAGCATCGGCCGAAGGCGATGCCTGCCGCCCTTTGTTCGACCGGGGAGCAGAAGGCATTGCTGATCGGTCTTATCCTCGCCCATGCGCGCCTGACCGGCGAATTATCCGGCATGGCCCCGATTCTCCTTCTGGACGAAATCGCCGCGCATCTCGATTCAGGTCGTCGTGCCGCCTTGTTCGGCATTCTCGATGATCTCGGCGGACAGGCCTTCATGACCGGAACCGACAGGGCGCTGTTCGATACGCTTGGCGGCGATGCGCAGTTTTTCAGTGTCGCAGGCGGCGTCCTCACCAAGAGCTAAAATATCCGCTGACAGCATCGTCGCGGCGGCTTATGTTGTGACCATCATGAATGCACCATCCAGACCATTTTCGTCCGAAGAGCTTGAACGCTATGCGCGCCATATCGTGCTGCCGGAAGTCGGCGGTCCCGGCCAGCAGAAGCTGAAGGCGGCCCGCGTGCTGGTCGTCGGCGCTGGCGGTCTCGGCGCGCCCGTGCTGCAATATCTGGCGGCAGCGGGCATAGGAACGCTTGGCATTGTCGATGACGACACGGTTTCGCTGTCCAACCTGCAGCGTCAGGTCATCCACGACACGGAAAGCATCGGGCAACAAAAGGTCGAGAGCGCGCGAAACGCCATTGCGCGCATCAATCCGCATGTGGCGGTCGAAGGCCACGCCCTGCGTCTCAGTGCGGACAATGCCGAAGCGCTCATTGCCGCTTACGATGTAATCGTCGATGGTTCCGATAATTTCACGACGCGCTATGTGTTGGCGGATACGGCAGCCAAGGTCGGGCGCCCGCTGGTGACTGGCGCTATGGGTCGTTTCGATGGCACCGTGACGGTGCTGATGCCTTATCTGACGGGACCAGATGGCGCGCCCAATCCCTCCTATCGCGATCTCTTCCCGGAAGCACCACCACCGGGAACCGTCCCGACCTGCGCGGAAGCGGGCGTGCTGGGCGTGTTGCCGGGCGTGATCGGTAGCTTGCAGGCGATGGAGGTTATCAAGCTCGTCACTGGCATCGGCGAGCCGCTGGTCGGTCGCCTGCTGCTCTATAACGCGCTGAATGTCCGCTTCGAAACCATTCGCTACAAGGCGCGCACGCCCAAATGACCACGCCCCGTATCGTACCCATCACTCAGGATTTCGCCCGCTGGGACGAGCTTCTGAAACTCATCCGCGACAGCTTTGCCTATATGGACGGCGTGATCGATCCGCCGTCTTCCGCGCATCTTCTGACCGCGGAAGGGCTGAAACAAAAGGCCAGCGATGAAATCGGCTTTGTCGCCCTGATCGGCGAAGAACTGGTAGGCTGCGTTTTCATCAAAGAAGGAAGCGACAGCTTTTATCTCGGCAAGCTGGCCGTTGCGCCTGCTTTCGAGGGGCAAGGGATCGCGCGCGCCCTTATGCATTGTGTGGAGGCCGAAACTATCGCGACGGGCAAGCCGGCGATTGAATTGCAGGTGCGTATCGAACTGACGCGCAACCGGGCAGTGTTTGAAAAGCTCGGTTATTGCAAGATCGCGGAAACGGCGCATCCCGGCTATACGCGCACGACCTCCATCACCATGCGCAAGGAAATCGTGCAGGGATAGGCGGTGAGACGACCGGCAGCCGGTAGCTGCCGATCAAGCCGAATATCAACATCAATACTGCGTGTTGCGGTCGACGATATGCTCCAGCGTGCCATTGCGCTCAAAGGCTTCGATCTGCCGGATGATCTGCGGCACCAGCGCGGTCGCTGACGAGCTTGCGGCGGCGTGCGGGGTGATCGTCACGCGCGGATGATCCCAGAGCGCGCTGGTGGCCGGCAGCGGTTCCTGATTGAACACATCGAGCGTCGCTGCCGAAAGCAGCCCACGGTCCAGCGCGGCCAGAATATCAGCCTCGTTCTGCAAGCCGCCGCGTCCGGCATTGATCAATACCGGCGCGCCGAACGGTCCGTCGCTTTTCAACTGCGCGAACATCGACATGGACAGGATGCCCTTGGTGTCCGGCGTCAGCGGCAGCAAGCAGACGAAAATATCGGCGGTCTTGAGGAAAGCGCCAAAGCCGTCGCGACCGTGATAGGTTTTGACGCCCTTGATTTCCTGCGGGCGGCGGCTCCATCCGGTCACGTTAAAACCGAGCGCGGTCAGCTTTTCAGCCGCATCGCGACCCAGCACGCCAAGCCCCATAATGCCAACCGTCACCTCATGCGCGGCAGGCTGGCGGCGATCTTCGTGCCAGACATGGTTCTGCTGCTGCTTGCGATAGCGCGAGCCCAGACGGTGATGATCCAGCACCTGCCAGACCACATATTCGGTCATGCGCATGGTCAGATCGTCGGAGATGATGCGCACCAGCGGCACATCGGGAATGCGGTCATCGCGGAACACATGGTCCACGCCAGCGCCAAGCGAGAAGATGACTTTCAGATTGGGCAGATTGGCGAGCGAGCCGGGCTTCTGCTTCCATACGAGCGCGTATTTGACGGAAGGATCGGTCTCGGCGCGCTCGGTCACCACGGGGCGATCCGGCGCATTGTCCTTGAATGTCTTCAGCCAGATTTCCGGATCCCAATCGGTGATCGCCAGAAGAATATTGCCTTTGTCGTCGTTCGTGGTCATTGCCTCACTCCTCCCCAAGTGGTCCGATTCCGACATTTGCCTTCAATTGCCTTTAGCTCCGAGCAAATGTCGGAATCAAAGGACCACTTATCAATTCTGTATCTAGTGGAGTTTTGAATTTGACATTTGAACCTGCGTATCGGTCGGGCGGTGTCCAAATGTCAAATTCACTCCACTAGAGCGCCTCCATATGGAAGGCTGCCGCCATCAACGCCTTGGTATAGTCGGTCTTGGGATTGGCGAAGACGTCCTTCGCCGTACCATACTCAACCGCCTTGCCGTTGCGCATCACCAGCACATCATTGGCCAGTGCCCGCACCACTTTGAGATCGTGGCTTATGAAAAGATAGGCGAGATCATGCTTCTTCTGCAATCCACGCAAAAGATCGACCACTTGCGCCTGCACGCTCATGTCGAGCGCCGAGGTCGGCTCATCCAGCATGACGAACCGCGGGTTCAGCACCATGGCGCGCGCAATGGCGATGCGCTGGCGCTGGCCGCCGGAAAATTCATGCGGATAGCGGAAGCGGGTTTCGGGATCGAGGTTCACTTCCTGAAGTGCCGAGACGACACGCGCATCGCGGTCGTCTGCCGAGAGTTTCGGCTCATGCACCAGCAAACCTTCGGCGATGATGTCCGCAATGGTCATGCGCGGTGAGAGCGAGCCGAACGGGTCCTGAAACACGATCTGCATTTCACGACGCAGCGGACGCATGTCCTTGAAGCTGAATTTCGCGATATCGCGCCCTTCAAAGTGGATATCGCCCTTGGATGAAATCATGCGCGAAAGGGCAAGGCCAAGCGTGGTCTTGCCAGAGCCCGATTCGCCGACGACACCGAGTGTCTGACCGGCACGCAGATTGACATCGATACCGTCCACCGCCTTCACATGGTCAACCGTCTTGCGCATGAACCCCTTTTTGATCGGGAACCAGACGCGGATACCCTTGCCTTCCATCACCGTTTTCGCTGCCGGATCGGCAGCGGGCGGCTCGCCCTTTGGTTCGGCGGCAAGCAGATGTTTTGTATAGGGGTGCTGCGGATTGTCGAAAATTTCCGTTGTCGGTCCAGCCTCGACGATCTTGCCTTTGCTCATCACGCAGACCTTGTCGGCGATCTTGCGCACGATGCCGAGATCGTGGGTGATGAACAGCATCGACATGCCCTGCGCGGCCTTGAGCTCGGCCAGCAGCTTCAAAATCTGCGCCTGCACCGTCACATCAAGCGCGGTTGTCGGCTCATCGGCAATCAGCAGTTTCGGCTTGTTGGCCAGCGCCATGGCGATCATCACGCGCTGGCGTTGTCCGCCCGAAAGCTGATGCGGGAAGGCCGACAGGCGCTTCTCCGGCTCGCGAATACCCACTTCGTTCAAAAGCTCCAGCGTGCGTGCTCGTGCCTGGGCGTCGCCCATGCCCTGATGCACACGCAGGATTTCGCCGACCTGCCGCTCGACGCTGTGCAGCGGGTTGAGCGAGGTCATCGGCTCCTGAAAGATCATGGCAATGTCGTTGCCGCGTACGCGCCGCAATTCCGGCTCGGAGGCTTGCATCAGGTCCTTGCCGTTGAAAAGGATTTCACCGGAAGGGTGGCTGGCCGCCGGATAGGGCAGAAGTTTCAGCACCGACAAAGCGGATACAGACTTGCCCGAGCCGGATTCGCCGACCAGTGCCACAGTTTCGCCTTCGGCAATGTCGAAGGACACGCGGTCGACCGAAATGCGCTCTTCGCCGTTCTGACGAAACGCCACCGACAAGTCGCGGACGGACAGCAGGGTTTTGTTCATCGATCCGCTCATTGGCCCACTCATTGAAATGCCTTTCGCGGATCGAATGCGTCGCGTGTCGCCTCGCCGATGAAGATCAGCAGCGACAGCATGACCGAGATGACCACGAAGCCGGTAATGCCGAGCCAGGGCGCCTGAAGATTATTCTTGCCCTGCGCCAGAAGTTCGCCGAGCGAGGCGGAGCCGGGCGGCAGGCCGAAGCCGAGGAAGTCGAGCGAGGTCAGCGTGGTGATCGAGCCGTTGAGGATGAAGGGCAGGAAGGTCAGCGTCGCCACCATGGCATTGGGCAGAAGATGCCGCCACATGATGGTGCCGTTCTTCACGCCGAGCGCGCGCGCCGCGTTCACATATTCAAAATTTCGGGCGCGCAGGAATTCAGCGCGCACCACGCCGACGAACGCCACCCATGAGAACAGCAGCATGATGCCAAGCAGTACCCAGAAGCCAGGGGGCAGGATCGCCGCTATGATCAGCAACAGATAAAGCACGGGGATAGACGACCAGATTTCGATGATGCGCTGGAAGATCAGATCGACCCAACCGCCGAAATAGCCCTGAACCGCGCCTGCCGTCACGCCGATGATGGCCGAGAAGAAGGTGAGGATCAGGCCGAACAGCACCGAAATGCGAAAGCCATAAAGCGCGCGCGCAAAGACGTCGCGCGCCTGATCGTCGGTGCCAAGCAGGTTGAAATTGCCGAAACGGCAATTGGGATCGCTCACACCTTGCGGATAGCGCTGGCAGCGTTCCTCGGCGGAATAGAGCCAGAAAGGCTTGGACGGCGCCGCTTCCGGGATTTCATTATTCACGGTGTTGTAGGAATAGCGAATGGGCGGCCAGATCGCCCAGCCATTATTGGCGATTTCTTCCTGGATCACCGGATCGCGATAGTCGGTCACCGCATAGAAGCCGCCGAATTTCTCTTCCGGATAATCGACAAAGACCGGCGCCAGCAACTCGCCCTTGTAGGAAACGAGAATGGGGCGATCATTGGCGATGAATTCCGAGCAAAGGGCGGCAATGAGCAGGAACAGGAAAACCCACAGCGACCAGTAACCGCGCTTGTTGGCCTTGAAATTCTGCCAGCGACGACGGTTCAGCGGCGACAGCCATGGACGCTTTACGGGCTTGACGGTGGGGGTGAGGGCAGCATCCGTCATCACACGTCCCTCCGGTCGAAATCGATGCGCGGATCGATCCACGTATAGGTCAGATCGGACAGGAGCCCGACAAGCAGACCGATCAGCGAGAAGATGAAGAGATTGGCGAATACAACCGGATAATCACGGTTGATGACCGACTGGTAGCCGAGCAGGCCAAGACCGTCGAGCGAGAAGATGGTTTCAATCAAAAGCGAGCCGGTGAAGAAAGCCGAGATGAAAGCGCCCGGAAAACCGGCGATGACGATCAGCATGGCGTTGCGGAAGACATGGCGATAAAGCACCTGATTTTCGGTAAGGCCCTTGGCGCGCGCCGTCGTCACATATTGCTTGCGGATTTCCTCGAGAAACGAGTTTTTCGTCAGAAGTGTTGTGGTGGCGAAGGCGGAAAGCACCAGCGCGGTGACCGGCAGAACCATGTGCCAGAGATAGTCGCCGATCTTGCCCCAGAACGACATTTGCGCGAAGTCGGGCGAAGTGAGACCGCGCAGCGGGAACCAGTCGAAGAAGGAACCGCCCGCAAACAGCACGATCAGCAGGATGGCGAACAGGAAGCTTGGAATAGCATAGCCGACAATGATGACCGCGCTGGTCCATGTATCGAAGCGCGTGCCTTCCTTGATTGCCTTGCGAATGCCAAGCGGGATCGAGATCATGTAGGACAGAAACGTCAGCCACAGGCCGAGCGAGATTGAAACCGGCATCTTTTCCTTGATCAGATCGATGACGCTGATGTCGCGGAAATAGCTGCGCCCAAAATCAAAACGCAGATAATTCCATAGCATCTGACCGAAACGTTCCAGTGGCGGCTTGTCGAAGCCAAACTGCTTTTCAAGATCGGCAATGAATTGGGGGTCGAGCCCCTGTGCACCGCGATATTTCGAATTGACCGAGCCGCTATCGACCGCGCTCTGGCCAAAATCGCTGCCCCCACCGGAAAGGCGGTCCAGCGCGTCGCCGCCCTGACCGGAAAGCTGCGCGATCACGCGCTCGACCGGACCGCCGGGAGCGAACTGAACAACGGCGAAGGAAATAGCCATGATGCCGAAGATGGTCGGGATCATTAAGATCAAGCGGCGGAGGATGTAGGCGCCCATTAGCTTGGCTCTCGCGTTAGATCCGTGTTTCTCTTATGGCTTACCAACAACTTTTGCCTTTTCTTCTTCAATCCACCACAGCGT
The DNA here is from genome assembly GCF_022627935.1 of Ochrobactrum sp. C6C9. Taxonomy (NCBI): domain Bacteria; kingdom Pseudomonadati; phylum Pseudomonadota; class Alphaproteobacteria; order Hyphomicrobiales; family Brucellaceae; genus Ochrobactrum; species Ochrobactrum sp. C6C9. The sequence continues at coordinate 249,379 of NZ_JABXGB010000001.1, forward strand.
CTCGACCGGAAAGCCGTAATCGGGCTTCGGTTCCTTGAAACCGAACCGGTCCCAATAGGCGACGAGATGATTCGCTGTTGTCCAATTTGGAATCCAGTCGCGCCGGATACGCAAGTACCGATCCAGCACTCTGATGGTCGCGACAAGATCGTCGCGGGTCGTAACCTTTCCGGCATCGTCGATCAGGGCGTCGATCACCGGGTCGGCAGTGCCGGGCAGATTATAGCTTCCGGGCGTCTTGGCCGCTTGCGAACCAAACATGCTGGAAAGCGATTCTGACGTCGGCGTCGCGCCAAACAGCATTGCAATGCCCACCATGTCGAACTGGAAATCCTGCATCCGTGCCTGATATTGGCTGGCATCCACCAGCCGCAAATTGGCATCGATACCGATGGCCCGCAGTTTCTGGATGAACGGATTGTAGACGCGCGTGAAGGCTTCCGAATCGCTGAGAATTTCCAGCGCGAATTTCGCGCCGTCCTTGTCGTGAAACTGCCCGTTGCGCCGCTCGAAACCGGCTTCTTCCATCAGTTTGACGGCTTTGCCGAATTGCGCGCGGTCCCGCCCTGTTCCATCCGAAACCGGCATGATGACGGCCTCGCCGAACACGGCATCGGGAAGCTTGCCGCGATAGCGTTCCAGCACTTTCAACTCATCCGGAGTGGGGAGGCCCCTGGCCTGAAAATCCGACCCGTTGAAACTCGATTGCGAGCGCTCATAGGTGTCGAAGAAGAGGTTCTTGTTGGTCCACTCGAAATCAAAACAGAGGCTGATTGCCTCCCGCACGCGCGGGTCGCGGAAACGCTCGCGACGCTGGTTCAGCGCCCAGGCCTGCATCAGCGGGCTCTTCTCTTTCGGGAAGGTGCGCTTGATGATTTTCTTTTCCTGAATGGCCGGGAAGTCGTAGCCGGTAGCCCAGTTCTTGGACACGCTTTCGGAACGAAAATCGATATCGCCTTTCTTGAAGGCTTCGAATTCCGGCTGCCGGTCGCGGAAGAACTCGATGTGGATGCGGTCGAAATGGCTGGAACCGCGCCGCACTGGCAAATCCCTGGCCCAGTAGTCTTCGACACGATCATATTCAATGAATTGACCGGCGGTGAAATTCCCCACCTTGTAAGCGCCCGAACCGAGCACCGGTTCCATCGTGGTCGCTTCGAAATCGCGATCCTTGAACCAGGTCTCCGACAGGATCGGCAGCACCACGGCGTCAAGGATGGCGTTGGGGCCGCGATCCGTCGCAAAACGCATGCGAATATCGTTCTTGCCCGTCAGTTCCACCTTTTCCAGCCCGGCGAGCGACTGACGTATGAGCGGGTGGCCCTTTTCCTTCAGCACCGTATAGGTGAACAGCACGTCTTTCGCCGTGATCGGTGATCCGTCATGGAACCGCGCTTCCTTGCGCAGCTTGAAGGTGCAGGCCCGACGATCTTTCGACAGCGTGACGCTTTCAGCGAGAAGTCCGTAGACGGAATCCGGTTCATCGAGCGCCGGGACCATTAGGCTGTCATAGGTCAGCTCCATGCGCGGCGGCGCGTCGCCTTTGAAGGTAAAGGTGCTGAGCGTGTTGAAGGTCTGCGTGTTCTGGTTCCAGGTCCAGCTTGCTGGCGCAAACCTGAACGTGCCGCCTTTCGGCGCGTCTGGACTGGTGTAATCGAAATGGGTGAAATCGCTGCCATATTTCAGCTCACCAAAGGCGGACAGGCCATGCAGGGACTTGCCCGTCGGCACCTCCGCAAAGGCGTTGGCAATGACAGCCTGACCCGGCAGGCAGGCCGCGATTGCGGCGCTGCCCGAAACACCCAGAAAATGGCGGCGGTTCATGCGAAGCATCGTCATTCTCCGCTTGTCCCTATTCGCTGCCGGTCTTCAGTTTGGCTTCCTTCGCGGGGTCGACCCACCATGAGAATGGATCGATGCCCAGATAATCCGGCTGCTTTTCAGGCATGCCGAACTTGTTCCAATAGGCCACATTGATGTGGTCGGAATACCATTGCGGGATCACGTAATAATTCCACAGCAGCGCCCGGTCGAGCGCATGGCTTGCGGCCACCAGTTCCTCGCGATCCTTGGCATAGATCACGCGGTCGATCAGCGTGTCGATGGCTGGGTTCTTGATACCGGCATAGTTGCGGCTGCCTTTGAAATCTGCAGCCTTTGAGCCCCACATGTCGCGCTGCTCATTGCCGGGCGAGGCGGTCTGCGCGATGACCGAGGTGATGATATCATAGTCGAAATCATTGACCCGCGCCTGATATTGCGCGGTATCGACGATGCGCACTGTCGCATTGATCCCGATCTTGCGCAGGCTCGCCGCAAACGGATTGTAGATGCGCTCGTCGGTCGGGTCCTTGCCGAGAAATTCGATGGTGAACGGGTTGCCATTCGCATCGACCAGCTTGTTGCCCTGCAATTTCCAACCCGCTTCCGCAAACAGCTTCAGGGCCGTGCGCAGATTATCGCGGGTGGCCTGCGGCGTGTCGTAAACAGGCAGCTTGAATTCGTTGGTCAGGGCCTCTGCGGGCAGCGCGTCCTTGACGGTTTCGAGAATGGCCTGCTCCGCCGGGGTCGGCGGGCCGCTCAACTGCAACTCATTGCCAGCGAAATAGCTGTTGATGCGGTTATACTGATTAAAAAACAGCATGCGGTTCATGGATTCGAAGTCGAAAGCATAGGTCAGCGCTTGACGAACCCTCGGGTCCTTGAACTTGTCGCGCCGCGTATTCAGAAAATAGCCCTGCATGCGGCCGACGGCATTATACGGGAAGGACTTCTTGAAGACGTCACCGCGCTCGACTGCCGGAAAATTATACTGTTCCGCCCAGCGCTGGGCGCGGTTTTCGTTACGATAATCATACTGGCCGCCCTTCTTGAAGGCTTCCCAGGTTGCATCTTCGTTGAAGTAATACTCGTAGACGACGCGGTCGAAATTGTTGCGACCGACATTCACGGCCAGGTCTTTGCCCCAGTAATCATCGACGCGCGCCCAGGTGATGGATCGTCCCGGCGCAACGCGGTCGATCTTATAGGCAGAGGAACCCAGCGGAATTTCCAGCGTCGGGCGGCTGATGTCGCGCTGTTTGCCCTGAGCGTCCTTACCCTCCCACCAATGCTGCGGCAGCACTGCGAGCTGGCCCATGATTTGCGGCAGTTCGCGATTGCCCTTTTGGCTGAAGTTGAACTTCACCTCGTGGTCGCCGGTCTTTTCCGCGCTTTCCACGTCGCCATAATATTTGTTGTAAAGTGGCGACTGTTTCTTCAGCACATTGAAGGACCAGATCACGTCTTCCACGGTGATCGGCTGGCCGTCATGCCATTTGGCGTTCGGGTTGAGCTTGAACTTCACCCAGGAATAATCATCCGGGTACTGAAGCGCTTCGGCGATCAGCGGATATTGCGTCGATCCCTGATCGAGCGAATCCGTCATCAGCGTATCGTAAAGCATGCCGCCGCCGAAGTCGGACAGGCCCGCTGCGGCGACGCCCTGCACGACAAACGGGTTGAGGCTGTCGAATGTGCCGACGGCCACCTGATTGAGCGTGCCGCCCTTCGGCGCTTGCGGGTTTACGTAGTCGTAATGCTTGAAATCAGCCGGATATTTGGGCTCGCCGAGCAGGCTGGAAGAACTGCGCCATTGGGGTTCCACGTCGCTCGCATGGCTTGAAGACATTGTGCTTGCAAGCATGGCAACCGCAAATGCACCCGCCCAAAACGCTTTCATCCAGTCTCTCCGTTTCTGCTTCGGATCATCTGTATGAGTCTTATGGGTTTTTGCGGAGGAAGAAAGGCACCGGGACAATAAATTTCATCGTCCAAATGAAAAAGCCCGGTTGAAACCGGGCTTTTCGATCATTCTTGCGCTATTAGTTCGCCGGTGCGGCTGGCTTTTCGCCTTCCGGTGCAGGCGCTGCATCCGCAGGCTTGGCATCGCCGCCCGCAGGTGCGGCGTCAGCGGCTGGAAGCGGAGCCGGGTTGTCGGACAGCGTGCGCAGATAGGCGATCAGATCGGCGCGCTCATTGTCCTTCTTGTCGCCCGCAAAGCCCATGGCCGTGCCCTTGATGAAGCCCTTTGGCGACGTCAGGAACTTGTTGAGATGCTCGAAGTCCCACTTGTTGCCGCCTGCACCGAATTCCTTCATGGCGGACGAATAGCCAAAACCTTCAACGGAAGCCGCCGGACGGTTCACGACATCCCACAGATGCGGGCCGACCTTGTTTGCGCCGCCCTTTTCGCCGGTGTGGCAGGCAGCACAGCGCTTGAAGACTGCTTCGCCGCGCGCCGGATCGGCGGATTGCAGCAATGTTGCGATGGAAACTTCTTCCTTGGCCGGTGCAGCTCCCCCTTCACCGGTCGACGCTTCCGCCGCTTCGATTATAAAGCCGGGCTTCTCCGGTGCTGGCGAATGAAACAGCGCATCGGACAGGATGCCCGTCGTCATGACAACGAAAACCGTTGCCAGAAAAGCCATGATAAACTTGTTAGTCCGGGTTGAATTCATCGCCGGTCAGCGCTCCCTCTACCAAAACGCTCTCCCCGAGAACGCTCTCCTCAGCCGACATCCGCACCTCATATGAGGTTGCAATTCTCTCCGCGGCATCGGGCGGAAACTAGGTCTTTTACCAGGGCGATGCAACACCTATAAGGGTAACCAGACCCGTGACTTTTTGACACTTTTGCAGCATTTACAGTGCGGATAAAACTCCTCGAAAGACGGCCACGATCCGACGAGACAACAAGAGGCGACCATGCTTCAGACCTTAAAGACCCTCACTCTTATTCCGGCAAGACTGGCCGCCACGCGCCTGCCGAACAAGCCGCTGGCCGATATTTGCGGGAAGCCGATGATCGTGCATGTGGCCGACAGAGCCGCCGCCGCCAAGCTTGGGCGCGCCGTCGTTGCGACCGATAGCGAGGAAATTTTTGCCGCCGTCACTGCGCATGGCCACGAAGCCGTCATGACCCGCACCGATCACGAATCGGGTTCGGACCGCATCTATGAAGCGCTTTTGAAGCTCGATCCGGCTGGCGAGTTCGATGCCGTGGTCAATGTGCAGGGTGATTTGCCGACCATAGATCCCGACATCATCCGCCGCGCTCTTCTGCCGCTCGAAGACGGCCCGGCAGATATTGCGACGCTTGGCGTCGAGATTGAGGAAGAATCGGAAAAGACCAATCCGAGCGTGGTGAAGATCGTCGGCTCGCCGCTGGCGGGCAGTTCGCGTCTGCGCGCGCTCTATTTCACCCGCGCCACCGCACCTTATGGCGAAGGCCCGCTCTATCATCATATCGGCCTTTATGCCTATCGCCGTTCGGCGCTGGAGAAATTCGTGAAACTCGGGCCGTCGCCGCTGGAAAAGCGCGAAAAGCTTGAGCAATTGCGCGCTTTGGAAGCCAGCATGCGCATCGATGTCGAAGTGGTGAAAACGGTGCCGCTGGGCGTCGATACGCCCGCCGACCTTGACCGCGCCCGACTTCTTGTCGCAAAGGGTCTTTGACAAGGTCAACAACCAGGAAAGCCCCGCGAGTGAGGGGCGTTTGAGAAAGTACGACGACGATGAAAACCAACCGGATTTCTTTTCAGGGTGAAGCGGGTGCCAATTCCGATACGGCGTCGCGCAACATGTTTCCCGGTATGGAGCCTTTGCCGTGTCCGACTTTTGAAGACGCTTTCAACGCGGTCGAGACCGGCGCTGCCGATCTGGCGATGATCCCGATCGAGAATACGCTGGCTGGTCGCGTTGCGGATATTCATTATCTGCTGCCGCTGGCCGATATGCACATTGTGGGCGAATATTTCCTGCCGATCCATTTTCAGCTGATGGTGCTTCCGGGCGTCAAGCGCGAGGAAATCAAGACGGTTCACAGCCATATTCACGCGCTCGGCCAGTGCCGCAAGGTCATCCGCCAGAACGGCTGGAAGCCGGTCATCGCGGGTGATACGGCGGGCGCTGCCCGTCTCGTCGCCGACATGCAGGACCGTTCGATGGCAGCGCTCGCGCCGCGTCTGGCCGCCGATCTCTACGGCCTCGATATTCTGGAAGAAAATGTCGAGGACGCGGAAGACAATGTGACCCGCTTCGTGGTTCTTTCCAAGGAAAAGCAATGGGCACCACGCCCGGAAAACGGCGAACGCATCATGACGACGTTTGTTTTTCGCGTGCGCAACGTTCCGGCAGCGCTTTACAAGGCGATGGGCGGCTTTGCCACCAACGGCGTCAACATGACCAAGCTCGAAAGCTATCAGATCGGCGGGCGTTTCATTGCCACGCAGTTCTATGCCGATATTGAGGGCCACCCGGAAGACCGCAATGTACAGCTCGCTTTGGAGGAACTCGAATTCTTCTCCAAGGAAGTACGTATTCTCGGCGTCTATCGGGGCAGCGACATTCGCGGCACGCAGTTGCTCGCCGCGGAATAATTCACGAAAATATCGGGCAGAATCAGTTTTCCGCCCATGCCTTGATCAGATGGGTTGCGATGGCGCCGGATGGTGGCACTCGCAGCCCATTTTCATGGGTGCCCGCCAGCATGGCGCGAACCTCATCCTTGCCGAACCAGCGTCCGTCTTCCAGTTCCGAGCGGTCGATGGTGAAGTCGTCCGACAACACTTCAGCATGGCATCCGATCATCAGCGAATAGGGAAACGGCCAGGGCTGGCTGGCATGATAGCCGACACGACCAATGGCAAGCCCCATTTCCTCTTGGCTTTCGCGGCGCACGGCGGCTTCAATCGTCTCGCCATGTTCGATGAAACCAGCAAGGCAGGAATAGGAACCGGCGGCAAAATGCGGGCTGCGCGCGAGAATGCATTTGTCACCGCGCACCGGCAGCATGATCGCCACCGGATCGGTGCGCGGGAAATGCTCGGCGCTGCAATTTGGACATTGACGCTTGGCACCACCGGCGCGCATTTCGGTCTTTGTGCCACAACGCCCGCAGAAACGGTGATTGTTGTGCCAGGCAGTTAGTGCCGCTGCTTGCGCCAGCGCGCCCAGCAGATCGGCTGAAACCAGCCCTTCCATATAGATGCTGCGATAGTCCTGCGCCCGAAACGGTACTTCCAGCGCCTCGGGATCGATGGGGGCCATCAGGGCGACGAGCGGCGTGCCATCCTGCAACCCCAGAAACACCGGCTCCTGCAGATCGGGTGCAAAGTCCCTCGCTTCGCTGAAGCGGAAGAGCGCGCGCGGCGTCTTTTCATCGGTGTAATCGAGCAGAAGCTTGTTGCCGCCCAAAAGCATGACGCGCGTTTCTGGCAGTTCCAGCGCGGTGAAGGCCGAATCGTCCTGACGTTTTTCGGACTGGCGGTCGATGCGGTTGCCACCAAAGCCGACAAAACGGCTCGGTTCTATTTCCGGCAGATCGTAGAGGCGGAAAGCCATGATGCTCTCGAATTGCTGTTGTTGGGAGAATTACAGCGCCGCGCGAATGTCGTCGATTAGCTTGCGGGCGTCTTTTTCGTCATAGGCTTCACGCGTGCCATGGCCCCAGACGGGGCCGGGCCATCCCGCATCGCCCTCGTTGCGGGCAATCACATGGAGATGAAGTTGGCGCACGATATTGCCGAGGGCTCCGGTGTTGATCTTCTGGCACTCGGTCACGGTTTTCAGCGCCTGCGCCACCAGTCCGGCCTCGAAGGTAAGAATCGTCTGGTCGAGCGGCGTCAGATCGTGAATTTCTGAAAGATCGGCCCTGCGCGGCACGAGGATAAGCCACGGCCAGCGGCGGTCATTCATCAGTCGCAACTCGCAAAGGCCGAGCACGGCGACGGAAAAAGTGTCGGCATCAAGCCGTTTATCGAGTTCGAACTGTGTCATAAGCTGTTTCCTATCAGTTTTTTTCGTTCTGCGCTTGCTTTTTGCGCTGCGATTGACGATATGCAGCGTGGGAGGTTGGTGGTGGACGAGCCACTCGCCAACCGGGTCAGGTCCGGAAGGAAGCAGCCCTAACGAGCCAGGCACGGGTCGCCGTGCCAGCCTCCCACCTTTTTCTCATTCGCCACTTTTCTTGGCTATCTGGCGGCTGTTGATGAACAGTGTCCGTTGTTGACCTTGCTCATACGTCCGGTCCAAACTGTCGGTCGAGAAAAAAGCGTAACAGGAAGAACGGAAGGGTCGCCATGGATACGAAATCCGCTGGCATAGCTGCCGATGGGGCCTATCGCGTTCTCGCCCGCAAATACCGTCCGCAGAATTTCAACGATCTCGTCGGCCAGGAGCCGATGGTGCGCACGCTCAAAAATGCGTTCGAGACCGGTCGCATCGCGCAGGCCTGGATGCTGACCGGCGTTCGCGGCGTTGGCAAGACGACGACGGCACGCATTCTGGCGCGGGCGCTCAATTACAAGACCGATACTGTCGATCAGCCGACCATCGACCTTTCCGTGCCCGGCGAGCATTGTCAGGCAATCATGGAAGGCCGCCATGTCGATGTGATCGAGATGGACGCCGCCTCGCATACCGGCATCGATGATATTCGCGAGATCATCGAGCAGGTGCGCTATCGCCCGGTCTCTGCGCGCTACAAAGTCTATATCATCGACGAAGTGCACATGCTGTCCAATCAGGCCTTCAATGGTCTGTTGAAGACGCTGGAAGAGCCGCCGCCGCATGTGAAATTCATCTTCGCCACCACCGAAATCCGCAAGGTGCCGATCACGGTTCTGTCGCGCTGCCAGCGCTTCGACCTGCGCCGCATCGAATCGGGCACGCTGGCGCAGCATTTGCGCCGCATTGCGGAGGCCGAGCAGATCGAAGTCGATGATGCGTCGCTCGCCATGATTGCGCGAGCCGGTGAAGGTTCCGCCCGCGATTCGCTGTCGATCTTCGATCAGGCCATTGCGCATGGTGCCGGTCAGGTCAGTGCGGAAGCCGTGCGTTCCATGCTGGGGCTTGCCGACCGCGCCCGCATCATCGACCTGTTCGAAATGCTGATGCGCGGCGATGTGGCTGGCGCTCTCACCGAGTTTCGCGCCCAATATGATGTCGGCGCCGATCCCTCGGTCGTGCTGACCGATCTGGCCGATTTCAATCATCTGGTAACACGACTGCGCTTCACGCCCGATGTGGCGGAAGATGTGTCGCTGTCGGAAGATGAACGCGTGCGCGGTCGAGATTTTGCGCAAAAGCTTTCCGTGCGCGTGCTGTCGCGCACCTGGCAGATGCTGCTCAAGGGGATTGCGGAAGTGGACACGGCGACAAGGCCGGTGCAGGCTGCGGAAATGCTTTTGATCCGTCTGGCGCATGCTGCCGATCTGCCGACGCTGGACGAAGCCTTGCGCGGCCTTGAAAACGGTTCTGTTTCTGCTCCGCGTCCGCAGCCTTCGGGCAATCCTCGCTCCAATGGCAACGGCGCGCCGGAAGCACGTTTCGCGGCCGATGCCGTCGGTTCGGCCTCGATGGCATCCGCCTCGGGCGGCCCGGCCACGGCCATGCGTATCGTGGAAACGGCTCCACAACCGGTTCAGCCGCCTGCTCCGCAGCCGGTCGCTGAGACTGCGCCGCAGCCTTCCGTGCCGATCAACAGTCTGAACGACATTGTTGCGATGGCCGACAAGCATCGCAACATGCAGTTCAAGATTCTGGTCAAGAACTGCGTACGGCTGGCGTCCATTGCGCCGGGGCGGCTTGAAATCGGCCTGACCGACGATGCGCCGAAATCGCTGCCGAGCGAGATCGCGCAGCATCTTTTGAACTGGACCGGCATTCGCTGGGTGGTGACGGTGGCGCGTGATGTCGCGAGCCAGACGGTTGCCGAAGCGGAAACGGAGCGTCGCGACAATCTCGTGACCGACGCACGTGCCGATCCAGATGTGGCAGCCATTCTCGCGGCCTTTCCGGGCGCGAAAATCACCGACGTGCGCATTGCCGTGGCGGAACAGAACGATGACGAGGACATTGACCTCGACGCCGTTGCTGACGTGCCCGGTGTGCCGTCTGAAGACGACTGAATTATTGAAGACTATGGAGTAAACCCATGCGTGACATGATGGGCATGATGAAGCAGGCGAAGGAATTGCAGGCCAAGATGAAGGCCATGCAGGACGAAATCGCCAATCTGGAAGCCACGGCCTCTTCCGGTGGCGGTCTGGTGACGATCACCCTGTCCGGCAAGGGCACCTTGTCGGCGCTGAAGATCGATCCGTCGCTGGCCAAGGAAGACGAGGTCGAAATCCTCGAAGACCTGATCATCGCGGCCCACAACGATGCCAAGGCAAAGCTTGAAGCCGTAATGGCCGAAAAGACGCAGTCGCTGACGGCGGGTCTTCCGATTCCTCCGGGTTTCAAGCTGCCGTTTTAAGGGAGTAGGGGAATAAGGGAATAGGGGAGTATGTTTGGTCGGCTGGTTGCCGCCATGTCGCATATTCGCTCATTCTCGTCCCCTACTCACTTATTCCCCTATTCCCTTACTCCCTTACAAAAAATGTCCAAACGAATCGCCGGTCCCGAAATCGAACGACTGATCCAGCTTCTGGCCCGCGTACCGGGTCTGGGGCCGCGTTCGGCGCGCCGTGCGGCGCTGCATCTCATCAAGAAGAAGGAAGCGCTTCTGGTGCCGCTGGGCGGCGCCATGCAGGAAGCTGCCGAAAAGGTGCGCATTTGTTCGTGCTGCGGCAATGTCGATACGTCCGATCCCTGCACCATCTGCACGGACGAGCGCCGCGACCCCACCACGCTGATCGTGGTGGAAGACGTGTCCGATCTTTGGGCGCTGGAGCGGGCGGGTACGATGAATGTCCGCTACCATGTTCTGGGCGGTCGCCTGTCGCCGCTTGATGGCATCGGTCCCGACGACCTCAATATCAAGGGGCTGGTGGAACGTGTCGCGACCGGCGAGATCAAAGAAGTGATTCTCGCAGTCAATGCGACTGTCGAAGGCCAGACCACCGCGCATTACATTACCGATCAATTGGCGAATTTCGAGGTTCGCGTCACACGGCTCGCTCATGGCGTCCCAGTGGGCGGCGAACTCGATTATCTGGATGAGGGCACGCTGGCTGCCGCCTTGCGAGCGAGAACCACCCTTTAGTTATTCAGGAGAAACATGATGGCAGCAAGCCGTTGGAAGCATGCTTTGAAAACTGCTCTGGGGCTTGTCGTCATTCTTGCTGTTTCTCCTGCCGTCGCAGCGCCCTCCAAGGCGCAGGTCGAAAGCCAGTATCGCAACTGGATCGAGCAAGATCTCTGGCCTGAGGCCAAGGCGGCGGGTGTTTCGCGCGCTACCTTCGATCAGGCCTTTGCCGGTGTGGCCATCAATTGGAAATTGCCGGATCTGGTCATCCCCGGTGAAAAGCCATCGACGCCCAAAGAGCAGAAACAGGCTGAGTTCGGCGCGCCGGGCAAGTATTTCAATGCCAAGACCATGGCCTCGGTCACAAGCGGTGGTCAGGCGCGTTACAGCCAGTATTCCAGTCTTCTGGAACGCATCGAGCAGAAATACGGCGTTCCGGGCCCGATCATTGTTGCGATATGGGGCCGTGAATCGGGCTTCGGCACGGTCAAGATTCCCTATAATGTGTTTGAAGTTCTGGGCACGAAGGCCTTTATGGCGACGCGCAAGGACATGTTCCGCAAGGAACTGATCGCGGCGCTCGAAATTGCGTCCAAAGGCTATATCGACGAAAGCGCCATGAAAAGCTCATGGGCTGGCGCGCTTGGCCAGCCGCAATTCATGCCAACCTCCTATCTCAAGCACGCGGTCGATTTCGACGGCGATGGCAAGCGCGACATCTGGAATTCTGTGCCGGATACGCTGGCTTCCATCGCCAATTATCTGAAGCTGCATGGCTGGCAGAAGGGGCGTGACTGGGGTTTCGAGGTCAATGTCCCGCAGAGCATGTCCTGCTCGCTGGAAGGCCCGGATCAGGGCAAGCCGATTGCCGAGTGGGCCAGGCTTGGCATCACTCGCGTCAATGGCAAGGCTTTTCCAGCCAGCGAAATGAAGGGCGAAGGCTTTCTGCTCATGCCTGCCGGTCGTTTTGGCCCCGCCTTCATCGTGAGCCCGAATTTCTACGTGCTCAAGGACTATAATATGAGCGATCTCTATGCGCTCTTCATCGGCCATGTCGGCGACCGCATTGCTTATGGTGCAGGCGATTTCCAGCGGCCGTGGGGCAATGTCGGCACGATGTATCGCTCGGATATCGGCGCCATGCAGAAGCGCTTTCAGGCGCAGGGCTATGATGTCGGCAAGCCGGACGGATTGCCGGGCTTCAAGACACGCCGCTCCATCGGCATGTGGCAGGCAAAGAACGGCTTGGCTTCGACTTGTTTTCCGCAGCCTGAACTGCTGCGTCAGATCCGCTGATTGGTATCGGCAAGAAGCCCATCTGCAAAGGCTTGAAGCGCTTTTGTTCTGTAGCGGTCATTGTGCAATAGCATAAGAAACTGGCGTTGCGGCAGGATGAAGTTTGCTTTGACGAGCGTTCCTGCGGCAAGATGCGGGGCAGCGACCAGTTCCGATATGGCGGTGACGTAATCGCCGGAGCGCACGGCTGAACAAATGGCCTCGTTGGAGGGCAGTTCCAGCGCCACGTTCAATCGTGCGGGATTATAGCCGCTGGCCCGCATGGCATCTTCAAAGACGCTGCGCGTTCCAGATCCCTGTTCGCGCAATATCCATTTTCCTTCAAATAGCTGGTCCCACGAGAGGCGTCCCGCGCTATTCCATGTGTGGTCAGGGCGCGTGACCAGAATAAGCTGATCCGTCGCCACCTTGCTGATGGAAAGCGCCGGCACCTGCACGGAGCCTTCGACGAGGCCGATATCGGCTGCGCCTTCCTGCGTTGCCGCAGTCACGCTTTCCGTATTTCCCACGGTCAGCCGCACTTCGACAAGCGGAAAGATGCTGTGAAACTGTGCCAGAAAGGGCGGCAACCAATAGCTTGCGATGGTCTGACTGGCATGGATGGAGAGAATGCCACGCTTGCCGCCACCGAATTCAGACAGCATACGTTCGGCAGAACGTGCGCGCGCCAGCGTTGCACGTGCTTCATCCAGAAACAGTCGTCCGTCTCCGGAGAGTTCGATACGACGCCCGATGCGGTTGAATAATGTTGCACCATAGCGCTCTTCGAGGGTGCGGATTGCCGAGCTGACGGCCGAGGGCGTCAGATGTAGAGCCTCGGAGGCGCGGGTCAAATGTTCCCGCTCCGCCACTTCAATGAAAATACGCAGTTGTTCCAGGGTCATAGCGTCATTCGTTCGATTATATCGAATGAAATATGCCATATAATGAAATGGATTGAACAGAGGAAATAAGGCATCAGATCGGAATGAAATTCTCATTCGATACGAAATGCCGATAATGACATACTCAAAAATCCAGAAAATTCTGCCCGGACTTGCGCTCAGCGTTGGCATAGCCGCAATGGCGATCGGTCTCGAGAAGATCGAAGTGCATTATGCGGGCAGAGCATGGCTGGAAGCGCTGGTGATTGCCATTCTGCTTGGCACGGCGGTGCGGACTTTCCTGCGTCCGGGCAAGCAATTCAGCAAGGGCATCAGCTTCTCGGCAAAGATGATTCTGGAAATCGCCGTGGTGCTTCTCGGCGCTTCGATCAGTGTCAGCGCAGTGATCGCGGCAGGTTCGGGCCTTATTCTCGGCATCGCCTGCGTGGTCCTTCTGGCGATTGGATTGAGCTACGGTATCGGGCGGCTGCTCAAGCTGCCGCATCGCATGGCGGTGCTGGTGGCTTGCGGCAACTCGATTTGCGGTAACTCGGCCATAGCGGCAACGGCTCCGGTCATCGGGGCCGAAAGCGAAGATGTTGCCGCCTCCATCGCTTTTACGGCGATCCTCGGCGTGGTTGTCGTGCTGTGCCTGCCATTGCTGGTGCCGCTTCTCGGCCTGTCGCACACGCAATATGGCGTGCTGGCGGGGCTGACGGTCTATGCTGTGCCGCAGGTGCTGGCTGCGACAGCTCCGGTCGCCGCCATCAGTGTGCAGTTGGGCACGCTGGTGAAGCTGGTGCGCGTGCTGATGCTCGGTCCGGTCATTCTGGCGCTGGCGGTTCTTGCCGGTAATAAAAACGCGCATGCAAAGCCGGGCTTTTTCCAACTGGTGCCGTGGTTCATCATTGGCTTTCTTGGAATGATGGCGCTGCACTCGCTGCATCTCATTCCGGAAGCGCTTCTTCCGGGTATTCAATATGCCTCGACGCTCCTGACCATCATTTCAATGGCGGCGCTTGGTCTTGGTGTCGATGTGCGCTCGGTCGCACAGGCTGGCGGGCGGGTAACGCTGACGGCGGTTCTCTCGCTGCTGGCGCTCGGTATCATCAGTCTGGGGCTGATTCATATGCTCGGTGTCGTGTGACGGAAGCAGCCCCGCCTCGATGCGAGGACAGGGCTGTTTCCTGATCTCAGGACAAATGTTCAATCAGAACTTATAAGCGACGCCGAGACGAACTTCGTTTGTCGACAGCTTGCCACTGCCACCAACGCTGGTATTATCAAAATTGAAGTTGTGCTTGTTGAAATCGGTGTAACGATATTCAACGCGGGTGACGATATTGTCGGTCACAGCGTAATCAATACCGCCTCCGATGGTCCAGCCGGCCTGTGTTTTCGATTCCGACAAAAGCTTCTCGCCTAGAACATGCAGCTTGTCTTCGATATTGCCGAACGCCACGCCGCCAGCGATATAAGGCAGGAAACGGTCAACGGCGTAACCCACGCGCGCGCGGGCTGCCCCAGACCAACGCAATTGCGTTTTGCCTGATGCGAGATCTCCGACAGATTCGGTCTTGCCAACCGCTGTGCCAGTGAAATCGCCATCAACGCCCAAGATAACATTTGTCCCGGTATCAATATTATACCCGGCATAAATACCGCCGAGGAAACCGTCCAGTTTTCCTTTGGAGTTATAGGACGGTCCGACCGTGTATTTGGTATTTGCCCATCCGTAGCCGACCTGCCCGCCGATATAAGCGCCGCCCCAGTTGAAGGGAGTGGCAATCGGGACTGCTGGTGCAACAGGTGCCTCGGGAACAATGACGTCTGCGGCATAGGCATTCGTGGCCATCAGAGCCAAAATGCCAGACGCGATCATGGAAAATCTTGCACCCAATATATTTCTCCTAAATATAACAAAGCAAATGTAAGTAACATCCGCAAATAAAACGAATATAGAGAGGAGTCAAATTAATTTTAGAACTAATTAAAATACAAAAATTGCGTATTATTATGAAAAACCAAAAGAAAAAGCCCGCTATAAAGCGGGCTTTTCCGTGTTTGCAAGAAGAGGGAAAAGATTAGTTCTTTTCCTGCTTCTTCAGAGCGGCACCGAGGATGTCGCCGAGCGAAGCGCCGGAGTCGGTCGAACCGTACTGAGCGACAGCTTCCTTTTCTTCGGCGATTTCGAGCGCCTTGATCGAGACCTGCAGCTTGCGGGTCTTCTTGTCGAAAGCGATGACGCGCGCGTCAACCTTCTGACCGACCGTGAAGCGTTCCGGACGCTGTTCTTCGCGATCACGCGAAAGATCCGAACGGCGGATGAAGCTGTCGAGGTCGTGATCGACCAGACGAACTTCGAGGCCACCATCGGTAACAGCGGTCACTTCGCAGGTTACAACGGCGTTCTTGCGCAGTTCGCCCGAAGCTGCTGCTTCACCGACCTTGTCGCCGGAAAGCTGCTTGATGCCAAGCGAGATGCGTTCCTTGTCGATGTCGACGTCGAGAACGACAGCCTTGACCACTTCGCCCTTGTTGTACTCTTCGATAACCTGTTCGCCTGGACGGTTCCAGTCGAGATCGGAGAGGTGAACCATGCCGTCAACGTCGCCGTCGAGACCAATGAACAGGCCGAATTCGGTCTTGTTCTTGACTTCGCCTTCAACAACGGTGCCGGTCGGGTACTTCTGAGCGAACGTCGTCCACGGATTGTCGAGGGTCTGCTTGAGGCCGAGAGAGATGCGGCGCTTGACCGGATCAACTTCGAGCACAACGACTTCGACTTCCTGGGTGGTGGAGAGAATCTTGCCCGGATGGACATTCTTCTTGGTCCACGACATTTCGGAAACGTGGATCAGGCCTTCGATGCCCGGCTCGATTTCCACGAATGCACCGTAGTCAGTGATGTTCGTGACGGTGCCGGTGATCTTTTTGCCGATCGGGTACTTCGCGCCGATACCATCCCAAGGATCGCTCTCGAGCTGCTTCATGCCGAGCGAGATACGATGGGTTTCCTGGTTGATGCGGATGATCTGCACCTTGACCGTCTGGCCGATGGTGAGGATTTCCGACGGATGGTTGACGCGGCGCCATGCCATGTCGGTGACGTGCAGGAGACCGTCGATGCCGCCGAGGTCAACGAACGCACCGTAATCGGTGATGTTCTTGACGACGCCTTCAACGACCTGACCTTCTTCAAGGTTCTGGACGATTTCCGAACGCTGTTCCGCACGGCTCTCTTCAAGAACGGTACGACGCGAGACAACGATGTTGCCGCGACGCTTGTCCATCTTGAGGATTTCGAACGGCTGCGGGACGTGCATGAGCGGGGTGACGTCGCGGATCGGACGGATGTCGACCTGCGAACGCGGCAGGAAGGCAACAGCGCCGTCGAGGTCGACGGTGAAACCACCCTTGACCTGATTGAAGATCACACCGTCGACGCGCTCGCCATTGGCGAACTTCTGCTCGAGCTTGACCCAGCTTTCTTCACGACGTGCTTTTTCGCGCGAGAGAACAGCTTCGCCGAGAGCGTTTTCGATACGCTCGACGTAAACTTCAACTTCATCGCCCGGCTTCAGCGTGCCGTCTTTGCCCTTTGCGCCGAATTCCTTCAGCGGTACGCGGCCTTCGACCTTCAGACCGGCGTCGATGATCGCCATGTCCTTTTCGATGGCGACGATGCGGCCCTTGACGACATAGCCTTCAGCAAGATCGTTTTGCGCGAAGGATTCTGCCAGCAGGGACTCGAAATCTGCGCGGGAGGGGTTGGATTGAGACATATATACTCCTGATGCATCCGGAAAATTCATCGGATGCGGCGCCGGGGGTTCGTGTTGTACACTGTCCGACCTCGGCTCCGTCTTTGCAGACAACCGGCGCGTGGAACGCGAAGTCAGACTATTTGTTATTCGAGCAGCCTATATAGGGCCGACCGGGCATTTTTCCAGCATTTCCGGGGCAAATTCAGGCCAAAGAGCCTTAAAATGCTGGTCCGTTATGCCTTATGACGCGCGAGAGCCTCATCGATGAGGTTTTTCGCCGCCAGAAATGCCGCTTCTATACTCATTTCGCTCGTATCAAGCAAGTGCGCGTCTTCGGCAGGGCGCAAAGGAGAATCAGTGCGGTTGGTGTCGCGCTCGTCGCGCTTCTTCAGATCGGCGAGAATTTCCCCAAGGTCGGCAGCGCCGCCCTTTGAAACAATCTCGTCGTAACGCCGCTCGGCGCGTACTTCCGGCGAAGCGGTGACGAACAGCTTTATCTCCGCCTTGGGGCAGACCACCGTGCCGATATCGCGACCATCGAGGACGCTGGCCGGAAGGGCCGCCGCAAAATGGCGCTGGGCTTCGACAAGCGCACGCCGCACGGCTGGCATGACCGCAACCTTGGATGCGGCCTCGCCGATATCATGGGCGGAGAGCACGGTCTTGTCCATTTCGCGTAAGTCGAGATGGCGGGCCGCATCGGCTGCCAGCAGCTCATCATCAAGCGGCAGGTTCTTGTCGAGAAGCGCCTTGGCGACTGCGCGATAGGTCAGCCCGGTATCGAGATGCGGTATGCCGTAATGCGTGGCGATGCGCCGGGCAAGGGTTCCCTTGCCCGAGGCTGCCGGTCCATCGATGGCGACGATGAATGGCTTCATTCGGCTTCGCTCGGCTCGATCTTCGCGCCCATTCCGGTCATGAGGTCCATGAATTCCGGGAAGGAGGTTGCGATCATCGTGCTGTCGTCAACGGTCACAGGCTTTTCAGAGGCAAGGCCCATGACAAGGAAGCTCATCGCGATACGGTGATCGAGATGGGTGGCGACGACACCGCCGCCGATGCCCTTGCCGTCGGGACGACCGCGAACGGTGAGCGACATCTCGCCTTCCGTGCAATCGACGCCGTTGACTTCGAGGCCGCGGGCAACCGCTGCCAGACGATCCGATTCCTTGACGCGCAGCTCATCAAGCCCGTCCATGATCGTTTCGCCTTCCGCGAAAGTCGCAGCGATGGCCAGCACCGGATATTCGTCGATCATCGAAGGCGCACGCTCCGGCGGAACGGTGACGCCCTTGAGCTTCGACGATTTCACGCGCAGATCGGCGACATCTTCACCGCCAGCGAGACGTTCATTAAGGACTTCAATATCAGCGCCCATTTCCTGCAAGGTGAGGATCAGGCCCGTGCGGGTCGGATTCATCAAAACATTGCGGATCGTGATATCCGAACCTTCGACCAGCAACGCTGCAACCAGCGGGAAAGCCGTTGAGGATGGGTCGCCCGGAACATCGATGGTCTGGCCGATCAGCTTGCCCTGTCCGGTGATGCGGATATGGCGCACGCCATCCTTGTCGGTCTCGACGGTGAGATCAGCGCCAAAACCCTGCAGCATCTTTTCGGTATGGTCGCGGGTCATGACCGGCTCGATGACGGTCGTGACGCCCGGCGTGTTGAGACCGGCCAGCAGCACTGCCGACTTCACCTGCGCGGAAGCCATTGGCACGCGATAGGTGATCGGATTGGCGACGCTCGGTCCAACGAGGGTCAGCGGCATGCGGTCGCCATCGGTTGACTTCACCTGCACGCCCATCTGGCGCAGCGGGTCAAGCACGCGGCCCATCGGCCGGCGCGAAAGGGACGCATCACCGATAAAGGCTGTGGTCATGTCATAGGTGCCGACGAGGCCCATGGTCAGGCGCGCTCCCGTGCCGGCATTGCCGAAATCGAGCGGTGCTTCGGGTTCAAGCAGGCAGCCATTGCCGACGCCATGGATGATCCAGGTATCGCCATCCTTTTCGATCTTGGCGCCCATGGCCTGCATGGCGCGACCGGTATTGATGACGTCTTCACCTTCAAGCAGGCCGGTAATACGGGTCTCGCCCGATGCCAGGCCGCCGAACATGAAGGAACGGTGAGAAATGGACTTGTCGCCCGGAATGCGAATTTCGCCGGCCAGTGCCTCCGAGCGGCGGGCGACTGCAGGTTTCGGGGAAGCGGAATGGGACATGGATTTTTCACTGTCGCATTTTTGGCGCGATCGCGCGCCGGGATTGAGAGATAAGCGGGGCTTCACTAGCATAGTAATACCATGCGGTCATCCGCGAATACGCCATCGATGGTCTGCCGGACACGCCTATAATAAAGAGTCTTGGCTATTCGGCGTCTTTCGCTTTGACAAACCCGCTAAATTGCGTTTATGCACCGAACAACAAAGGCAAAGACGCGGCACCCTCCGCTGTTCCTGCTGTGGACCGGTCTTTCGGTATATTGCGGGCATATGGGTGGTCTGACAGGATCAGCCGGCGCGTTTTTGAAATGAATTTATGCCCCCGGATGAAAAGTGGCCCCCGCCACAGGCGTAACGGGAATAAAACTCACGAGGCTCAACGTGGCAAAAGCTGAACTTGGTACCAAGCGCATCGACCCGGAAACGGGCAAGAAGTTTTACGATCTGAATCGCGATCCGATCGTTTCGCCTTACACCGGCATCGCCTATCCGCGGTCCTATTTCGACGCGAATGCAGAAGCGCGCGTCGTTGAAGAAGAAGCCGAAGAGGAAGAACTGGATACGGCACTGGAAAAGCCGGATTTCGTTTCTCTTGAAGACGCCGACGATGAAGCGAAGGGTGGCGGCGACGATCTGCCGGATCTGGACGACGACGATGTCGATCTGGGCGACGACGATGACGACACCTTCCTCGAAGAGGAAGAAGACGAGGACGACGATATGTCGGGCATCCTCGGTGGTGGCGTCGGTGGCGACGACGAAGAAGGCTGATCCCGCAGAATCAGCTTGATTTCCCAGTGTTTACGACAGGGCAGCCCACGGGCTGCCCTTTCTTTTTCGGCCTGCGCAGAGGCAGCTTTCCACAGCCTCCGGCGGCAGAAGCGGACAATCGGCAAATTATTTTCGCAGATGTGAAAAGAGTTGCGATTTAGCTCTTGATCTTCTGGCAAACGCCATTTAATAAGCCGCCACACCGGACAGCAAGTTCTGTCTGGCCCACCTCGAAAGAGGTCTGATGGGGCCATAGCTCAGCTGGGAGAGCGCCTGCATGGCATGCAGGAGGTCAGCGGTTCGATCCCGCTTGGCTCCACCATTCACTTTGTGAATTGAATTTCCCTTTGATTTTCGATGTCTTGGCATGACGCCACATTCGCTCGCGTGCCACAAACGCGTACCACGGTACTGACCAAGTTCATACCTGCATCTGTCTGATTCGCTCCATTCATTACGATTCAGGCTCTAAGCGCAAAATCTGCGAAAGACGAATATGTAGCAATATACTGCTGTATATTGTTGCGTAAGCTTCTGCTAATTATTGCAACTAGAGCATTTCCAGCAAAAGTGCGTAGCGTCTACGCGGGGAAATCAGTCGACTGGACTGGTGTCTGATCCCGCTTCGATGCCTATAAACAAATGGATAGAGCGGTCCCACGATTCCGTTTCAACCGCAACTGCTCTAGAATATACAAAGCATATTTTGTTGGAACCAGTTCTGTATAATTCTTTTTTTATTAAAATATCTTGAATAGAACCCTCTAAGTACGGCTGATAATCGCTTGAAATATCTTCATGTTATTAATTTTGAAGCATACTATATTATTATAATTAAAAAGGATAGTTTATGAAAATTCCCTCTAAATTATTTACTTTCGCTTCGATCGTATTTTCATTTATCGCTATGCATGAGAATGCTTACGCTAATGATTACAAAAAATGTCCGGACAATACAACCAAGGTGCATATTAAGGCGATTTCCTATGAAGCACCTAATTATTACCCAACATTTTCGATAGAAGAGGATAATAGAAATACGTGGCTAACTTTGTCGAAAAAATCTGGATTAAACACAGAATATGGTCGCGCTATTTATGCTCTTTTGCTTGCAGCTAAATCTGGTTATTATCCTGTAAATTTATTTTGCGATAATAGTACTGGTGATGTAAATAAAATCGATATGGATCCAAAGTAATATATTTTTATTATTTGTTAAATATATTGGAAATAATTTCTGATATTATTTTATATTTATATAATTTATTGAGTAATCATATGTATATAAAGAAGGCTATCCTTGGTTCTCTTATAGTCGTTCTCGTTACTTTTCCGATGAGGGCCAATGCAGTTGATCCTCCTCTCAAAGGTGCATTTTCATTAGCGCGTCAATTAAGGGCGGTCGCCCCCTTTCTTTCGTTGTCCCGATACACGCTTGATCTGACGAGGAATACAGCGACTCGTCAAGGCTCTCCGCAAGAGTTTCCCATTGAGGCAAGTCGCCACCATATTATTCCTCAAGAACGTCTTCGAGCTTTTTTTGCAACCGTAGTGGCGCACCCAGGCCATTTACGGAGGTTGCATACAGCCTGGGTTAATTTCAGGACTATGGCGCGGAGTACGTTTGGTCGGATGGCTGCGGATTCTCTTGATCGCAGGCGAACGGCTACTTGTCCTGCAATAACGTATGCTGAAGTTGCACAGGCTATGGATCTTGCGGATGGTTTTGCGAGTGGTCGAGTGGTGCCTGGAGGAACGATTGAGCCAGAGGGCTTAGATGCGTTCAGCGACTATTTTTTGTGGGCTCCGGGAAACTTGTTTGAGGGGCCATCAGGCATGAATAGAGTGGATGATCCCGCGCACGCGCCGCGAAATGATCCTCGATATCAAAACGAGAATGAAGGTTTTGAAATTTATGCAGAATACATTGTAGGACGTGATAGATTTCAGTATCTCAGTCGACTTAATCGCAATATGTATAATTATATTCAAGATCCATCAGGAAATGAAGGGCTGCTTCGACAAATATCTGCTGATCTTACGCATCTTTACAGAGAAAGCAGTACAAATTATCGCATAACACCTTTAGATCCTGATCAGTGGGAGAGAGTTGGCGTTTTAGGAGGGCGACTTTATCAAATAAGGAGACACACACGACAGAAGAGGAGTGCTTCTTTAGTGGAAGACCAGATACAGAATCCGATTGTCACGGATAGTTCCACTAAGTGTTTATCCCGTATTGTGCCACATGACATCTCAACTTCTGTGCTATCGATGCTTCTTCTCGAATAATCGTTAACTGCTCGGATGGTTCATCCTGTTTAATTTCAAGGCTCATCGCGGAAGCCAGAAGACGGTGATTGCTGAGAGCCTGTTCCAAAAAACGTCCTATATATGCGAAAATGGCAATTTGAGATTTGCTTTCGCATAATCTGAACCGAAAAGTCTGCAGCTTTTTGGGATTATGCGAGGCTTCCGGTGCTCACGTGCCATGAATACGCTTCGCTCTGGTATTCGAGAATCACCATTTTCGCACACATGCCGCTTTTTGATTCAGGCTCTGAGAGCCCGACGTTCGATTTTTGTCGAATTTCTTGTCCGCAAGATCATTTCACACTCGACTTTATCGCGGAAGCATATACTGACATCCCTGTGCATATTGTTTAAGATGTCTTGTAATGAAACGGCTTCCTGACTTCGACGGTCTCCGGTTTGTATTGTGTCTCGGGATCGCATTCTTCCATTATTCTTTTCGGATTTCCGTGAAGAACGATGCACTGTCTGATCTTATATCAACATTTGCTTATTTTACCGATGTCTTTTTTATAGTCTCCGGTCTCTTTCTGGCGCGGCGCGCAAACTATATCTGGGACCCGCGCCACTACGCTGCTTTTATGGGCAAGCGCCTTGCGCGAATCTATCCGCTGCATCTGGTGACCTTTTTCTGTTTCGCGCTCATATCGGTGCTGACGGCCAAGGGGTTTTTACACCCCGCTGTGCTGCCGAACATGAATGTGTGGGACGGTGTGGCCCAATTGTTCCTCGTGCAAAGCTGGGGATTCGGCGAAAGCCTGTCCTATAATTACGTCAGCTGGTCGCTCAGCGCGCTGTTCCTGATGTATCTGTGTTTCCCGCTCTTCGACTGGTTCTGCAAACGGCTGGGCAGCGGTGTGCTGGTTGTGGTCGCCATTGCCTTGCTGGGCGGCGAATATCTGGCGCGCTCGGTCGGCACAGCATCGCTGACGCGGATACAATTTGCCGATATCGGCGTGTTTCGCGCGCTGCCGTCGTTTCTGTTCGGCATGTGGCTGGCGCGGCGAAAGCATACCGATCTGCCGAAACCGCTGATTATGCTCGCTCTCGCCGGCTGTTTGGTGGTGTTTCTGTTTTATCATCCACAAAGCGCGATGGATGGCGTTCAAACATTGGAAGGGCCCTGGCGGCTCGTCTTCCTCTATTTTTGCACCTATATTCTCTATGCCGCGAGCATGCAGAACATCTACACGCCGTTGCGATGGAACGGCTTCGTGAAATTGTCGCGTTACAGTTTCGGAATTTTCATTCTTCACCCTCTGGTCGGCCAGTTTTTCTTCAAGATCGCCTTCGCGATACTTCCGGCAGAAGCCGCGCAGAGTGGCTTCAGCGCGCTTCTGCTGATTTCCGGCTGCACGTTGATCAGTGTGCTTGTCGCCATTGCTGCATGGCATCTGTTTGAAAATCCGATCCACCGCTGGGCGGTGCGCCGCATCGACTTGTGTATGGACAGACAGGGTGAAAGCGCACCGATGATGCGCCGACGCGACGCATGACCCGGAAAAGCATGGACGTACCGGAAAGTCTCTTTTAGAAACCTCTGGCGGCGCAGCCCGTAACTGGTGTCTGCTGCGCCCGTGTCATGGAGGAATGATGAGCACCGAGCCCGTTTCCACGCAGTTTTCGCACGACCATCCGCTGTGGCAGCCCGATGCGCAACGCATCGCAGCCAGCGCGCTGGAACAATTCCGCATTCGCGCCGAACAGCGCACCGGCCTCAGCCTGTCGGATTATGCGGCGCTGCATCGCTGGTCGGTGGAAGATCGCGCGGGCTTCTGGACGCTCATCTGGGATTTCTGCGAGGTCATTGGCGAGCGCGGTGCAACCGCCCTTGTCGACAAGGGACACATGCGCGAGGCGAAATTCTTTCCCGAAGCGCGGCTTAATTTCGCGGAAAATCTCCTGCGCCAGCAGGGCCATGACGACGCCATCGTCTTCCGTGGCGAGGACAAGGTGGAGCGTCGCCTGAGCTGGAACGATCTCCACGCGCTTGTCTCGAAACTCCAGCAATTCATGCTGGCCGAAGGCGTAGAGCCGGGCGACCGCATCGCGGGCATGATGCCCAATATGCCGGAGGCCGTTGCGCTGATGCTGGCCGCCAGCTCCATCGGCGCCGTCTGGTCGTCGTGCTCGCCGGATTTCGGCGTGCAGGGTGTGCTCGACCGCTTCGGCCAGATCGAACCGAAGCTGTTCTTTGCCTGCGATGGCTATTGGTACAATGGCAAGCGCATCGAGGTGGCCGACAAGGTGGCGCAGGTCACGGCACAGCTGCCGGGATTGCGTCGGTCGGTGATCGTGTCCTATCTGGGCGAAGCGGAAGCCGTCGCGCAGAAGGCCGAGAAGGGCGTTGCGCTTGATGAAGCGCTGAGCGCCTTTGCCGCAAAGCCTGTCGAATTCACACGCCTGCCTTTCGATCATCCGGTCTATATTCTGTTTTCCTCCGGCACGACCGGCATTCCAAAATGCATCGTCCATCGCGCCGGTGGGGTGCTGTTGCAGCATCTGAAAGAGCAGCGCCTCCATGCAGATATCCGCGAAGGCGACAAGTTCTTCTATTTCACCACTTGCGGCTGGATGATGTGGAACTGGCTGGCGTCGGGCATCGGTTCCGGGGCCACCTTGCTGCTCTATGACGGCTCACCATTCTATCCCGATGGCAATGTGCTGTTCGATTATGCCGCCGCCGAAGGCATGACCTATTTCGGCACATCGGCAAAGTTTATCGACGCCGTGCTGAAAGCCGGGCTGAAGCCGGGCGAAACGCACGACCTCTCGGCGCTGCGCACTGTTTCGTCCACCGGCTCGCCGTTGTCGCCGGAAGGCTTTGCCTTCGTCTATGATGCCATCAAGCCGGATGTGCATCTTGCGTCCATTTCCGGCGGAACGGATATCGTGTCCTGCTTTGTGCTGGGCGTGCCGACGGAACCCGTCTGGCTGGGCGAAATTCAGGGCGCTGGCCTCGGCATGGCCGTCGATGTCTGGAACGACGACGGCAAGCCGGTGCGCATGCAGAAAGGCGAACTGGTCTGCACGAAGGCGTTTCCATGCATGCCGCTGCAGTTCTGGAACGACCCGGACGGGGCGAAATATCAGGCCGCCTATTTCGAGCGCTTCGATAATATCTGGTGCCATGGTGATTTTGCCGAATGGACCGAACATGACGGCATCGTCATTCATGGACGTTCGGACGCGACGCTGAACCCCGGCGGCGTGCGCATCGGCACGGCGGAAATCTACAATCAGGTCGAGCAGATGCCGGAGATCGCCGAGGCGCTCTGCATCGGTCAGGATTGGGACAAGGATGTGCGGGTTGTGCTGTTCGTGCGGCTTGCTGAAGGCGTGACGCTGGATGACGATCTGAAGGCGCGCATCAAGACTAAGATCCGTACCGGCGCTACGCCGCGCCACGTTCCGGCAAAGATCGTCGCCGTCCGGGATATTCCGCGCACCAAATCGGGCAAGATCGTTGAACTTGCCGTTCGCGATATCGTGCATGGCCGCGACGTGAAAAACCGTGAGGCGCTGGCCAATCCGGAAGCGCTGGAGCTTTATCGCGACATTGCGGAGCTTCAAGCGGACTGATCGAGAGCATTTCCAGCAAAAGTGTGAAGCAGTTTTGCGTTCGGAAATGCGAAAAAAAGTCTAAACCGGCGACGAAGGTCGCCGGTTTTCGCGCAACAAAATTTCTTTATCCGGTAATAAATAGCCACAGAACGCCGCGCAAAGCCATTGCCTATTTGACCGCCACGGGACACTCTGACCAGACATAGCCGTCTTGAAAAAGATGGATACCGGGCAGAACTTGTGGAGGACGAGTATGTTTGCTTCGGGCATGAATTTCGGTCTTGGCGAGGAGATCGAAGCCCTTCGTGAGACCGTGCGCCGTTTCGCGGAAAGCCGCATTGCGCCGCTTGCCGCTGAAACCGACCGTAATAACGCATTTCCCATGCATCTGTGGCGTGAACTGGGTGAGCTGGGTGTGCTGGGCATCACGGCGCCGGAAGAGTATGGCGGCGCGGGTCTCGGCTATCTCGCCCATTGCGTGGCCATGGAAGAGATCAGCCGCGCCTCGGCCTCGATTGGCCTCAGCTATGGCGCGCATTCCAATCTCTGCGTCAACCAGATCAAGCGCAACGGCTCAAGCGAGCAGCGCGCCAAATATCTGCCAAAGCTCATTTCCGGTGAACATGTCGGCGCGCTCGCCATGTCCGAGCCGGGAGCCGGATCGGACGTGGTTTCGATGAAGCTTCGCGCCGAAAAGCGCGGCGACGCCTATGTGCTGAACGGCAACAAGATGTGGATCACCAACGGCCCGGATGCCGATGTGCTGGTGGTCTACGCCAAGACCGATCCGTCGGCTGGCTCGCGCGGGATGAGTGCCTTTATCGTCGAGAAAAGTTTCAAGGGTTTCTCGACCGCGCAAAAGCTCGACAAGCTTGGCATGCGCGGCTCCAACACCTGCGAGCTGGTGTTCGAAAATTGCGAAGTGCCTGCCGAGAATGTGCTGGGCGAGGTCGGCAAGGGCGTCAACGTGCTGATGTCCGGCCTCGACTATGAGCGTGTGGTGCTCGCGGGCGGCCCGCTTGGCATCATGGCAGCCTGTCTTGATGTCGTCGTGCCCTATGTGCATGAGCGCAAGCAGTTCGATCAGCCGATTGGCGAGTTCCAGCTGATGCAGGGCAAGCTCGCCGACATGTATGTGACCTTCAACGCCTCGCGTGCCTATACCTATGCCGTGGCGGCGGCCTGCGACCGGGGCGAGACGACGCGCAAGGATGCGGCGGGCTGCATTCTCTACACCGCGGAAAATGCGACCCAGATGGCCTTGCAGGCAATCCAGTCGCTGGGCGGCAATGGCTATATCAACGACTATCCGACCGGGCGTCTGCTGCGCGATGCCAAGCTTTACGAAATCGGTGCGGGTACGTCGGAAATCCGGCGTATGCTGATCGGGCGGGAATTGTTTCAGGAGACCCGTTGATGCCGGTTCTGAAATCCGAGATATCGACGCGAAGCACTAGCTATCAGGCTAACCGCAAGGCCATGCTTGAGGCCATCGATATCGTGGCCGAGGCGTCCCGCCTTGCCATCGATGGCGGCGGCGAGAAAGCGCGCGAACGTCATGTCGCACGCGGCAAGCTGCTTCCCCGTGACCGCGTTGCGCAATTGCTTGATCCGGGTTCGCCCTTTCTGGAAGTCGGTCTGACGGCGGGTCACGGCATGTATGGCGGTGCAGCTCCTTCCGGCGGCATCATCACCGGCATTGGGCGCGTATCGGGCCGCGAATGTATGATCGTCTGCAACGATGCAACGGTGAAGGGTGGCACCTATTATCCGGTGACGGTGAAAAAGCATCTGCGCGCGCAGGAGATCGCGGGCGAGAATCGTCTGCCCTGCATCTATCTGGTCGATTCAGGCGGGGCCAACCTGCCCAATCAGGACGAGGTGTTCCCGGATCGCGACCATTTCGGACGCATTTTCTATAATCAGGCGCAGATGTCGGCAGCGGGCATTCCGCAGGTCGCCGTGGTCATGGGGTCATGCACGGCGGGCGGCGCTTATGTGCCTGCCATGAGCGACGAGACGGTGATCGTGCGCAATCAGGGTACGATCTTTCTGGCTGGCCCGCCGCTGGTGAAGGCCGCGACCGGCGAAGTGGTGACGGCGGAAGATCTCGGCGGTGGCGATGTGCATACAAGGCTGTCCGGCGTGGCCGATCATCTGGCCAATGACGATGCCCATGCCTTGCAGATTGCGCGCGCCATCGCGGCCAATCTCAACAGTGAGAAACGCTCCTTCATTGCGAAGGGCGACGGTTCGGCCCCGCTCTATGACCCGGAAGAGCTTCTGGGCGTGGTTTCCGCCGATACGCGCATTCCCTATGATGTGCGCGAGGTGATTGCGCGGCTGGTCGATGGTTCGGATTTCGATGAGTTCAAGGCGCGTTATGGCGCTACGCTGGTTTGTGGCTTTGCCAGCATTTACGGGATGCCGGTGGGCATCATCGCCAATAATGGTGTGCTGTTTTCCGAAGCGGCCACCAAGGGCGCGCATTTCATCGAGCTTTGCTGCCAGCGCAATATTCCGCTGGTGTTTTTGCAGAACATCACCGGCTTCATGGTCGGGCGCAAATATGAGGCGGAAGGCATCGCCAAGCACGGCGCCAAGCTGGTGACGGCGGTGGCGACGGCCAATGTGCCGAAAATCACCATGCTGATCGGTGCATCCTATGGCGCGGGCAATTACGGTATGGCGGGACGGGCCTATTCCCCACGCTTTCTGTGGACCTGGCCGAACAGCCGCATCGCCGTGATGGGTGGCGAGCAGGCGGCGGGCGTGCTGGCGACCGTCAAGCGCGACGGGATCGAACGCACCGGTGGAACATGGTCGGCGGAAGAGGAAGCGGAGTTCAAGCGTCCGACGCTTGAAATGTTCGAGCGCCAGAGCCATCCGCTTTATGCCTCGGCGCGGCTTTGGGATGACGGCATCGTCGATCCGCGCAAGAGCCGCGAAGTGCTGGGCCTTTCGCTTTCCGCAACGCTGAATGCGCCAGTCGAGCCGACGCGTTTTGGCCTGTTCAGAATGTGAGGGGGCGATCAGATGTTCAAAAAGATACTGATTGCCAATCGCGGGGAAATTGCCTGCCGGGTTATCCGTACGGCGCGTCAATTCGGTATCGCCACGGTGGCGATCTATTCGGATGCGGATGCCAATGCGCTGCATGTGGAAATGGCCGATGAGGCCGTTCGCGTCGGTCCAGCGCTTTCGGCGCAGAGCTATCTCAATGTCGAGGCGATTATCAAAGCTGCACTTGAAACCGGCGCGGAGGCAATCCATCCGGGCTATGGCTTTCTCTCGGAGAACGCCGGTTTTGTGGATGCCGTCGAGGCAGCAGGGCTGGTCTTTATCGGTCCCTCGGCAAAAGCCATCCGCGCCATGGGGTTAAAGGATGCCGCCAAGGCGCTGATGGAAAAAGCCGGTGTTCCCGTCGTGCCGGGCTATCACGGCGACAACCAGGACGGCGCTTTCCTCAAAAGCGAGGCGGATCGCATCGGCTATCCGGTGCTGATCAAGGCCCGGGCGGGTGGCGGCGGCAAAGGTATGCGGCGCGTCGATCAGGCGGTGGATTTTGCAGCAGCGCTGGACAGCGCGCGTCGCGAGGCGGAAGCCTCGTTCGGCGACAGCGCCGTGCTGGTGGAAAAATATATGACCAAGCCGCGCCATATCGAGGTGCAGGTCTTCGGCGATAATCACGGCCATGCGGTGCATCTTTTTGAGCGCGATTGCTCGCTGCAACGCCGCCACCAGAAGGTGATCGAGGAAGCGCCTGCACCCGGCATGACGCCGGATATGCGCGCGGTGATGGGCGAAGCTGCGGTGAAGGCCGCTTTGGCCATCGGCTATTCCGGCGCGGGCACGGTGGAGTTCATCGCCGATGTGTCGGAAGGGCTGCGGCCTGACCGGTTCTTCTTCATGGAAATGAACACGCGCTTGCAGGTGGAACATCCGGTGACGGAAGCGATCACCGGTCTCGATCTGGTCGAATGGCAGTTGCGCGTGGCCTCGGGCGAAACCTTGCCGAAGCGGCAGGACGAGCTTGCCATCCACGGCTGGGCCTTTGAAGCGCGGCTCTATGCAGAGGACCCGGCCCGCGACTTCCTGCCTGCGACAGGCAGGCTCGCGCTGTTCGCGCCGCCTGAACATGCGCGTGTCGATTCCGGTGTGCGGACAGGCGATACCATCACGCCGTTCTATGATCCGATGATCGCGAAGATTATCGTCCATGGCCGGGATCGCGAAGAGGCGCTGAACCGGTTGGATACGGCGTTGGGCAAGACCCGCATTGCCGGTCTTGTCACCAATCGGCAGTTCCTGTCTGCGCTTTGCAAGCTGGATGCGTTTCGCACCGGCGATGTCGATACCGGGCTGATTGCCCGCGAGGCAGGGCAATTATTTGCTGACGAGCCGCCATCGGAAATCGCCTTTGCACTGGCGGCATTGGCGGCGCTCGATCTGCTGGATGCGCCGCTGAGCGACGATCCATGGTCGAGCCTGCGCGGATTTCGTCTGTGGGGCGATGCATCGCGCTCGGTGCTGCTCGACCATCAGGGCGAACGCCGGACAATCAGCTTTACGATCAATGATCAACGGCGTTTCAGCTTCGATTTCGGCGCGGTCGAAATCCGCAGTCACGCAAACGGGCTGGTTCGGTTCTCCGTCGATGCTCGTGTGTCGGAAGCGTCTGTCGTTCGCATCGGGCATGATGTGACGGTGCAGTTCGACGGGCGCGACACCATATTTCATCATGTGTTGTCTGCCGGAGCGGAAGATGATGCGTCCACGGAAAGCCGCATTCTTGCACCGATGCCAGGACTCGTGCGGCTCGTATCCGCCGTGGAAGGCACCAGCGTCGCCAAAGGCGATCCGCTGGTGACGATGGAGGCGATGAAGATGGAACTGTCACTGACTGCGCCACGCGACGGCAAGATCACATCCATTACCGTTGTGGCTGGCGATCAGGTCAGTGAAGGCGCATTGCTTGTCGAATTGGAGGATGAACATGGCTGAACACGTCGAAATCGTTGAAATGGCAGCACGTGACGGCCTGCAAAACGAGAAACGTTTTGTGCCGACGGCGGACAAGATCGCGCTGATCGACCGCCTGTCCGGCTGCGGTTATGCCCGCATTGAGGCGACAAGTTTCGTGAGCCCGAAATGGGTGGCGCAGCTGGCCGATGCGGCAGACGTGATGGCGGGCATTCGTCGCGCCGACAGCGTGCGCTATTCTGTGCTCGTGCCGAACATGAAGGGCTATGAGGCGGCGGCTGCGGCCAATGTCGATGAGTGTGCGGTTTTCATTTCCGCCTCGGAGGGTTTTTCCAAAGCCAACATCAACTGCACGATTGCCGAGAGCATCGAACGCCTGTCGCCGGTGATTGGCGCTGCAATCAATGACGGGCTTGCGGTGCGCGGCTATGTCAGTTGCGCCATCGAATGCCCCTATGACGGGCCGACCGCGCCACAGGCCGTTGCCGATGTGACTGAGCAGCTGTTCTCGCTCGGTTGCCATGAGGTGAGCCTTGGCGACACGATTGGGCGCGGTACGCCCGACAAGGTCGCGGCCATGCTGGATGCGGTGCTTGCCATCGCCCCTGCGCACAGCCTTGCGGGCCATTATCACGACACGGGCGGACGTGCGCTCGACAATATTCGCGTCAGTCTGGAAAAGGGCTTGCGGGTGTTCGATGCATCGGTCGGCGGTCTGGGCGGTTGTCCTTTTGCGCCGGGTGCCAAGGGCAATGTCGATACGGTGGCAGTGGCCGAACTTTTGCACGGTTTGGGTTTTGAAACCGGCCTTGATCTGGACAAGCTGCGGTCGGCGGCATTGTTCGCGCAGGCGCTGCGTCAGGATAGAGCCGCATGAACCCTTTCGAGACCATTCAGCTTGCCATTGACGCGCGCAGCGTCGCAACGCTGACGCTGAACCGGCCCGAGCAGCACAATGTGCTGTCCGGCCTGATGATCGATGAACTGACCACTGCGGCGCTGCATCTGGCGGATAATCCGAAGGTGAGGATTGTGGTTCTGACCGGTGCGGGCACGAGCTTTTGCGCGGGCGGCGACCTTGGCTGGATGCAGGCGCAGGTGAATGCCAGCCGTGCGCAGCGGATCGAGGAAGCGCGCAAGCTCGCCTTGATGCTGAAGGCGCTTCGCGATCTGCCAAAACCGCTGATCGCGCGCGTCAATGGACAAGCCTATGGTGGTGGTATCGGCCTCATCAGTGTCTGTGATGCAGCCATCGGCGTGTCCGGCGCGCGCTTCGGCCTGACGGAGACGAAGCTTGGTCTGATACCTGCCACCATCAGCCCCTATGTCGTGGCGCGCATTGGTCAGGCCCATGCACTGCGCACATTTACCTCTGCCCGACTGTTCGACGCGCAGGAGGCAATGCGTATCGGCCTCCTTCATGAGGTGGTCGAGGCTGAGCAGCTGGATGTGGCGGTCGAGGCGGAGATCAAACCGTATTTTTCCACCGCACCGGCGGCGGTTGCGGCGTCGAAACGGCTCGTCCGCGCGCTGGTCGCGCCGATTGACGAAGCCGTCATCGACATGACGCTCACCCGTCTTGCCGACACATGGGAAACACCGGAGGCCGCGGAAGGGATCGCGGCCTTTTTTGCGAAGCAATCACCATCATGGAAGGGAGGGAGTTAGACTTTGGGAGGAGGCCGATTTTCGCTGTCACTGTGGGCACTTGGCCCCTTGCAATCGAAAGCCGGAAATGCATTCTTAGCACATCACGAAAGCGGCTCCCGTTTTGGAGCAGTTTTCCGAAACCGCCGAGGCTGTTTTGGATAATATTATGGCTCCAGTCCCTTTTTGGGTGCGGTGCGGCGCGCTTTTGGATCGACCCTTTGAGATCGTAAGATGAAACAAAAGGGAGGGCCCGGCAATTCGGCAGCACGTAAGCGCTGACAATTGACCGGATGGGTTGCCATCATGGGTTAGATGAGGGCGCGTCCCAGGACGGCGCCCCACCAAAGGAGAAAAAGAATGAACCTGAAACTTCTGTCCAGCGTAGCTTTCGCTGCTACTCTCGGTTTTGCCAGCGCTGCTTATGCCGACATCACCATCGGCGTGGTTGCACCGCTGACGGGTCCGGTTGCCGCTTTCGGCGATCAGGTGAAGAAGGGCGCAGAAACCGCTGCCGAAGTCATCAACAAGGCTGGCGGCATCAAGGGCGAGAAGATCGTTCTGAAGTTTGCCGACGACGCCGGTGAACCGAAGCAGGGCGTCTCTGCTGCCAACCAGATCGTCGGCGATGGCATCAAGTTCGTCGTTGGCCCGGTCACGACCGGCGTTGCCATTCCGGTATCCGACGTTTTCTCTGAAAACGGCGTGCTGATGGTCACCCCGACCGCAACTGGCCCGGATCTGACCGCACGCAAGCTGGAAAACGTGTTCCGCACCTGCGGCCGCGACGACCAGCAGGCCGAAGTCATGGCCGATTATGTCCTGAAGAACTTCAAGGACAAGAAGGTCGCTGTGATCCACGACAAGGGCGCCTATGGCAAGGGCTTGGCCGACGCTTTCAAGGCTGCGATCAATAAGGGCGGTGTTACGGAAGTGCATTACGATTCCGTCACGCCGGGCGACAAGGATTTCAGCGCACTGGTCACCAAGCTGAAGTCGGCAGGCGCTGATGTCGTCTATTTCGGCGGCTACCATGCCGAAGGCGGTCTCTTGTCGCGTCAGCTGCATGACGCTGGCATGCAGGCGCTGGTTCTCGGTGGCGAAGGCCTGTCCAACACCGAATATTGGGCAATCGGCGGCACCAACGCCCAGGGCACGCTGTTCACCAATGCCAAGGACGCCACGAAGAACCCCGCATCCAAGGACGCCATCGAAGCGCTGAAGGCCAAGGGTATCCCGGCTGAAGCCTTCACCATGAACGCCTATGCCGCAGTTGAAGTCATCAAGGCTGGCATCGAAAGCGCTGGTTCTGCCGAAGATTCGGCTGCCGTTGCCAAGGCTCTGCATGACGGCAAGCCGATCGAAACCGCAATCGGCACGCTGACCTATGGCGAAAATGGCGACCTCAGCTCGCCGAGCTTCGACATCTTCAAGTGGGATGACGGCAAGATCGTCGGCCTCGAATAAGACGCCCTCGACAGACAATCAGAAACGCCGGGCTTGTCCCGGCGTTTTTGCGTTCAGATAAATATTAGAAGGCAGTTCAGGACCCGGAAAAGTTGAACGTCGGTTCAAGCTCTTCGAAGGTGTCATCCATCGCATGGGTCGGACTGCCCGGAAAACCGAAATGCCCATAGGCTATGGACATCTGCCCCTCGGCCTTGCGCTCGCCGCCCTTGGAGATAGCCGCCACATAAAGCGCCGCGGCAAGGCCAGTGCGATCGGCACCAGCCTTGCAATGAATGAGGATCGGTTTTTCGGCATTCTGCATCAGCGTGATCAGCTCCTGCGCGCGCTGGGGCGACAGCCGCTTGCTGGACGACATTTCAAAATCAACATGCTGGATGCCAAGCGCTTGTGAAGCGTTGATTTCGTCGTCATACCAATCCGCACCCGGTTCCGGACCGCGCAGATTGATGATGGTCTTGATACCGTAGGCCTTTTGCAGTTTTGCGATCCGCGCCGGATCAGGCTGGTTCGAACGATAGGCCTCTCCGGGCACAATTTCATGGACATTGCCGTTATACTGGATCGTATAGAGATAGCCGCCCAACATACTTGCTCCCACCAAAGCAGCAAGAGCGCCAATTCTGACGCGGTTGACGGACCATTGGGCGTATATTTTGAAAAAGCTCATGGGAACACTTTAAAAGAGTTTTATGAAATAAATTCTATCGCCAGTTTTTGCTTGGCTTTGGCGGAGCATGGAGTAAGAATGAGACTTATTCTTGTTCGGCCTGGCGATATTCTGGCCGTTTTTTGGATAGCTTTGGTTACATATTTCATATCGGGCGACGGCCATAAGCCGTCAGGGGCAAGCATTCGCGTCAGTTGCGTGGCGTCAGTCAAAGTTGCGTTGGTTTTCCGTGGCTTAAGCTTCGGTTAACTATAAGTGTCTAGTCTGAATCCATGAAAAGCTGGGGCAGTTAGCGGAGCAGGTTTATGCAGCGCTACAGATTTGACGATAAAATGATTCTCACGGAAGCGATTGTCGAGCTTCTTAACCGTGGTGTTGAGCGCGATGATCTTGATCTGGTCTTGAGCCGGATTGGTCCGGTCGATCTTGATTTGATGCATCAGTGTCTGGTCGAGGTCTGGAACTATAACCATCCCGAATTTGCCGAAACGGCGATGGCTGCCTGATATCGGGTGGCTCATTTTCGGCGGGCGATTTCTGCTCTTTGGCAGAAATCTCGGGGGATGTCACAATCTTGAAACGGAGAGGGTTTATATCTGCCTCCGTATCGGGAATTCACCTGGGACGACGACCGCGGATGAACCGGCGTCAACTCAGGTGAAAGCGGAAGGTCGGGTCCATCCCGGCCTTTTTCGTTTTGGTTTCCTTGCCTATGGCTTTCCGCTTTTCAGGCAGGGGCGACGGAACACTGTTTCTGGAAACGGATAGGCTCCATGATACGCCACATCGTTCTCATCAAATTCAAGCGGGAACTTGATGGCGCGGCCATCGAGCGGGCACTTGCTTCGGTTGTTGCTCTCAAAGGCAAGATCGACGGCATAGTTTCTGTCACGACCGGGGCCAACAACAGCCCCGAAGGGTTGGAAAAAGGCTTTCGCCACGGTTTTGTGGTGGATTTTTCCGATGCTGCGGCGCGTGACGCCTATCTGCCGCATCCCGAACACGTCAAGGTTGGTAAGGCTCTCGTCGAAGCTGCGGAAGGCGGTGTCGACGGCATTCTGGTGTTCGATTTCGACATCTGACCATTAGCCTATAACAGAAGCCCGCCCACGCCCATGCGGGACAAGTCGGTCGAATTGAGGTCGATGCCTGCCATCAGGCGGTCCAGCACCCAGTCGAGACTGTTTTCCCGCATGCTGCGGGCCGAACCCGGTGCCGCGATGATATATTTGCCGTCGCGCCTTCCAAGCACCAGCAGATTGCCGGGATCGACCGGCATGCCGATGCGCAGAATTTCTCCGCCACTCTGGAGGATCGAACGCGGCACGATGTCGGTGGCGTCGGCAACCGCCGATGCACTGAAAACCACGAGAATGTCGCAGCCAATGCTTATGCCCGAAATCGCGCTGGCCAGCGCCTCCGTGTCATGCGCGACACGCTTTTCCACGATGAGCGTGCCGCCATTGCGCGCAACGCGCTTTTCCATCAGCTCACGCGTCTTGTCGAGCACGGTCTCGCGGATCGAGGGAAGTCGCGACTGGATCAGGCCGATGCGCAGCGGGCGAAACGCCTTGACGTCCATCGCCTGTTGTCCGTGGAGGAGGGGGCAGATGGCATCGACAATATTTTTTGGTA
This sequence comes from Ochrobactrum sp. C6C9, assembly GCF_022627935.1. Lineage (NCBI taxonomy): Bacteria > Pseudomonadati > Pseudomonadota > Alphaproteobacteria > Hyphomicrobiales > Brucellaceae > Ochrobactrum > Ochrobactrum sp. C6C9. Next base: position 285,593 of record NZ_JABXGB010000001.1, read on the forward strand.
CGGCAAAGGGAATGATCTTGACCGTCGCGACCATCTGGCCTGCTTCCACGCGCATATGATTGCGTATTGTCGCTAGAGAAATGCGCGCGTCATAGACGTTGACCGTATCGATTGTTGAAGCATTCACGCAGAAAACGCCATCGAAGCTGGCAAAAAGATTGATGCGTCCGGTCGTCGCCGTGCCGGTATGGATCGTCTGCGAGGTGAGGGCGGCCCCGATCGACTGCGCCGCTTCGTCTTCGCCAATATCGCCGGGCTCGAAACGAGCCGCCAGAACGCTTGCGAGGCCAGCCCGCTGCAAGGCCGCGCAATGATCGCGGGTGAGTACGGTCCCCTTGCGCAGCGTGAGCGCACCCGCTGTTACCGCATAGGCCAGTACCGCGCCTTCGGCTTCATCGAGCGGTAAGTCGGCGAAAATCATGGCGTTCCTTCCAGACTTCAGTCGGCCAGCCCCAAAACGTTGCGGGTTTTAGGTTGTGTGTTTTTAGATTGTCTTAATCGCGGCCCGGCGACTTCACAATGTTGTTTATCGGTTCCAGATCGCGCGGCTATCGCAGCATTTATCCGTTGGTTGTACTTGCATGACCGGGGACAAAGGGTTAAGTCACCGCCGCGTCAGCGCAATAGGGGCTTCAATTCCCCGCGTTCAGGCGCTGGCGGAGATGCCATTTCCGCCAATTGGAGTCCGGTTTGCGGCGTTTTTGACCGCGACATTACGATCCAGCACAAATTTATCCAGACAGGTGACAAACGGAACTATTCGTTATAACAGTACGTTTGGAATTTTCAGAATTTACCGAAAACTGAAAAACGACATACGTGCCGGATTTGACGCTCGCGACATGACGAACCCCTGCGGTTCCCATTATCGCAGCAGCCTGGAAGCGATTTCGGGTTCAAAGCCACACTGAGACGAAATCGCTCTGGTGCGATCTGAAGAACTGAAGCGTCTGACCGGGAATAGTCCCGGCAGCGGGTTTCAGATTTTCAGATCGCATCGGTGCAGGATGGAAAGACAAATGAAACTCGGCATCCCTCGGACGATCGCTTCGTTCGCCGTACTGGCCCTGACTGCGTTTCTTGCCGGCTGCGAGAACCAGGTTCTTCTCTCTCCCAAGGGAGAGGTCGGCGTGGCGGAACGCGATCTTATCCTTTTTGCGACCGGCCTCATGTTGCTCGTCGTGCTGCCTGTCATCTTCATGACGCTGTACTTCGCCTGGAAATACCGCGCCACGAATGAAAAGGCGGATTATCAGCCCGACTGGCACCACTCGACCAAGATCGAACTGGGCGTCTGGCTCATTCCTCTGGCGATCATCGTGGTTCTCGGTACGGTCACCTGGATCAGCACGCATAAGCTCGATCCGTACCGCCCGCTGGAATCCAGCGTGAAGCCGATCAATGTCGAAGTGGTTGCGCTCGACTGGAAATGGCTTTTCATCTATCCCGATCAGGGCATTGCCACCGTCAATGAAATGGCCATGCCTGTTGATGTTCCGGTCAACTTCAAGCTGACCTCCAGCAACATCATGAACTCCTTCTTCATTCCGGCGCTAGGCAGCATGGTCTACACCATGCCGAGCATGCAGACGAAGCTGCATCTCATCGCCAATCATGAAGGTGAGTTCGACGGCATTTCCGCCAATTATAGCGGTCAGGGCTTTGCCCAGATGCGCTTCAAGGCGCATGCCTATAATCAGGCCGACTTCGACAAGTGGGTTGCCGACGTGAAGGCCAAGGGCGAAGAACTGGGCCGTGATCGCTATGCATCGCTGGTTCAGCCGAGCGAAAAGCATGCGGTGCAGTTCTTCAACTACAATGACAAGACGCTGTTCCACGATATCGTGAACCGCTGCTGGGACGGCAAGTCCGTCTGCATGGACGATGAAATGCACCGTCAGCAGATGATCCGCGAAGCACGCGCAAACCTGCGCAAGTCTTCGCCTGTCGATTTCAGCCAGTGGGCGAGCGACATCATATGTGCAGTGGCGCCGCAGCGCCTGTCGCAGCTCGCAAACTGATTTGCCCTTGCGCCGTGATCTCCTGCGAGATCGCGGCCATCGGCATTCAATCTTTTGTTTCACGCGGTTCCGGACTGAAAGCCGTTAGAGGCTTTCCCGGAATTGCTCCAATCGAAGCGTGATAAAAATGTTCGGAAAACTTACGCTCGAAGCGATCCCGTATCACGAGCCGATCATCATGGTCACATTGACCGCGGTGGCTGGTGGTGCGCTCGCTATTCTGGCAGCCATCACTTATTACGGCAAATGGGCCCCGCTCTGGAAAGACTGGCTCACGACGGTCGATCACAAGCGTATCGGCATCATGTATATCATTCTGGCTTTCGTGATGCTGTTCCGCGGCTTCTCGGACGCCGTGATGATGCGCGCGCAGCAGGCTCTTGCCTCGGGCGCGAATGAAGGCTTTTTGCCGCCCCATCACTACGACCAGATCTTTACCGCCCACGGCGTGATCATGATCTTCTTCGTGGCGATGCCATTCGTCGTCGGTCTGATGAACTTTGCGGTTCCGCTCCAGATCGGTGCGCGTGACGTTGCTTTCCCCTACCTCAACTCGCTGAGCTTCTGGCTCACGGTCGCCGGTGCGGTTCTGATCAACCTGTCGCTCGGCATTGGCGAATTCGCCAAGACCGGCTGGCTTGCTTATCCGCCGCTGTCCGGCAAGGAATTCAGCCCGGATGTCGGCGTGGATTACTATATCTGGGCCTTGCAGATTTCCGGTATGGGTACGCTGCTTTCAGGTGTCAACCTGATCACCACGATCATCAAGATGCGTGCGCCCGGCATGGGCATGATGCAGGTTCCGGTCTTCACCTGGACCGCGCTCTGCTCGAACGTGCTGATCGTCGCAGCCTTCCCGATCCTCACTGTCACGCTGGCCCTGCTTTCGCTGGACCGCTATCTGGATTTCCACTTCTTCACCAATGATGCTGGTGGCAATCCGATGATGTATGTGAACCTGATCTGGATTTGGGGTCACCCGGAAGTCTACATCCTCATCCTGCCTGCTTTCGGTGTCTTCTCCGAAATCATCGCGACCTTCTCCGGCAAGCGTCTGTTCGGCTACAAGTCGATGGTTTACGCAACAGTTGCCATTACGGTCCTGTCGTTCCTCGTCTGGGTGCACCACTTCTTCACGATGGGTGGCGGCGCCAATGTCAATGCGTTCTTCGGCGTGGCGACGATGATCATCTCGATCCCGACAGGGGCGAAGGTCTTCAACTGGCTGTTCACGATGTATAAGGGCCGCGTCCGCATGGAAACGCCGGTTCTGTGGACCATCGGCTTCATGTGCACCTTCGTGGTTGGCGGTATGACGGGCGTTCTGCTTGCTGTTCCGCCTGCGGATTTCGTGCTGCACAACTCGGTGTTCCTGATCGCCCACTTCCACAATGTGATCATCTCGGGCGTGTTGTTCGGCTGCTTTGCCGGTCTCGTCTACTGGTGGCCGAAGGCTTTCGGCTTCAAGCTGAACGAACGTCTGGGCCGCAACGCGTTCTGGTGCTGGCTGGTCGGCTTCATCATGGCGTTCATGCCGCTCTATGTGCTCGGCCTGATGGGCATGACCCGTCGTCTGAACCACACCGAAAACCCGGCATGGCACATCTATCTGATCATCGCCGCCGTCGGCGTTGCGATCATCCTGTGCGGTATCGTGTTCCAGGTTCTGCAGATCATGGTTTCGATCCGCGACCGCGAAAAGCTGCGTGACAACAACGGCGACAGCTGGGGTACGGGCCGTACGCTGGAATGGTCGCTGGCTTCGCCGCCTGCATTCTACAACTTCGCTGAAGTGCCGCATGTCCGCGACCACGACAGCTGGTGGGATATGAAGCAGAACGGCTATGTGCGCCGCACGGAAAAGTTCGCACGCATCCACATGCCGAAGAACACCGGTACGGGTTTCATCATCGGCATCATGAACATTCCGCTCGGCTTTGCGCTGGTGTGGCATATCTGGTGGCTGGCCATTGCCTCTGCCGTGGGTGTACTCGCCGTTGCGATCTTCCACTCGTTCAACAATGACAGAGACTTCTACGTCTCGGCCGAAGAAGTGCAGAGCGTCGAAGACCTTCGCACCCGGCAACTGATGGCTCAGGAGGCTTGATCCATGAGCGCTAGCATTTCAACGGCCGGTCCATTCACGGGCGGCAACGAGCATCCTGCTCACGAAGACCATCACGATGCAGGGTCGACCACGCTGGTCGGCTTCTGGATCTACCTGATGAGCGACTGCGTCCTGTTCTCGGGCCTGTTTGCAACCTATGCCGTTCTGGCGCACCAGTTTGCGGGCGGCCCGACCGGCCGTGAACTCTTCGACCTGCAGTTTGTGTTGACCGAAACCATGCTACTGCTGGTCTCGTCGCTGACCTATGGTCTGGCGACGCTGTCCATGTACAAAAAGAACCGTGCAGGCGTGCTGTTCTGGCTGGGCGTCACGTTCCTGCTGGGTGCAGCCTTCCTCGTGATGGAAGTCTATGAATTCCATCACCTGATTCTCGAAGACGCCGGCCCGAGCCGCAGCGCGTTCCTTTCGGCTTTCTTCGCGCTGGTCGGAACCCACGGTCTTCACATCACGTCCGGCCTGATCTGGATTCTGGTGCTTTCCGCCCAGCTTCTGCGTGACGGTCTGACGGAAAAGAACCAGACGCGCGTGATGTGCCTCAGCCTCTTCTGGCACTTCCTGGACATCATCTGGATTGGCGTCTTTACCCTTGTCTATCTGCTGGGTGTACTGTAATGAGTTCTGCACACGAAACACACGATCATGCCGCGCATGGCAGCCTGAAGTCGTATTTGATCGGCTTCGTGCTGGCGGTTGTTCTCACCGTCGTTCCATTTCTTCTGGCGATGAACGGCTATTTCACGCCTGCCACGACCGCAGCCGTTGTTCTCGGCATCGCCGTCGTTCAGATCCTGGTGCATCTGGTTTACTTCCTGCACCTCGATCCGAAGTCGGAAGGCGGCTGGAACATTCTGGCGCTCATCTTCACGGTCATCATTCTGGCTATCGTGCTTGCCGGCTCCATCTGGGTCATGCATCACCTCGATACCAATATGATGCCGATGTACATGACGCCTGACGACGTGCGTAACCTGCCTTAATCGGACCGCGCCCGGCGGGGTTGGTCTTTGACATGCCCCGCTGAGCTACCGTTTCTCCCGCGCGCCGGACCATGATCCGCACACGGTTTGAATCGCGGCTTTATCCTCCCTCTCTCCCCCCAAAGCCGCGTGGCGCTCCGGTTCCCTCCGGAGCGCCTCCCTTTTTTGTGCGCTTCATATTTTGCATTTTCAGCGCGAAGTCTTCGCGTCTGCGACCGGGCGTTGCGTAAAGCTGTGGTAACGTTAACACTCCCTTGACTGAATCCGTTCATATCTAGAGCTTAAGCTTTAGGTTGTTGCTTGGCCCCCCGACCTCCCTATGGTAATCCCTGAAACGTCCTGGGTGGGAAATGGAAACGGGACGCTGCCAGGCGACCGCATAGACAGGAACCGGACAGTAACGCGTATGACTCGGAGTAACAGGACGATACAGGGAAAAGGCATTGCCATGCTTTTGCTGGCGGCGCATTTTTCCTCGTTTACCGTGTCGCCTGCTTTGGCGTTTGAGCTTTTTGGCGTCCGTCTTTGGGGCGAAGACAAGAAAACCGATCCCGATATCATCGATCCGAAGACCTATGAGGTCGAGGTCACTACCACCGGTGATCGCAAGAATGCGGATGGCACCGAAGCCGATCTGAAATCCATCGTTGAAGGTGCATCCGGTCTGGTGACCGACGCGGACAAGCCCGCCTCGGGTTCCGCCGGTCTGCTGGCTAAGGCGCGCGGCGATTATCGGCGTATTCTGGCCGCCCTTTACGGTGAAGGCCGCTATGGCGGCACGATCTCGATTCTCGTCGATGGCCGCGAGGCGAACGACATTCCGCCGGACGCTGATATTCCAAACAATGCGAAAGTGGCGATTTCCGTCGATCCGGGACCGCAGTTCCTGTTTTCGCGCACCGCCATTTCCAATATAGCGCCGCCCGCCACCGACAAGCGCGATGTCGTGCAATCGCCCGAAGATGCGGGTTTCGCGCCTGGTCAGGTAGCGCGCTCTGGAACGATCATCAAGGCCGAGCGTCTTGCCGTCGAGGCTTGGCGTCAGCAGGGCTATCCGAAGGCGCAGGTGACAGGCGAAGAGGTTGTCGCCGACCATGACGGCAACACGGTTGCCGCCGATGTCGCGCTCGATCCGGGCCGCAAGGCGCATTATGGGCCGGTCAGCGTGGTTGGCACGGCGCGCATGGACCCGCAATTCGTCGCCTGGATGACCGGACTGACTCCCGATAAGGAATACGACCCCGACGATATCGAAAAAGCCAAGAAGCGTCTTGGCCGCATGGAAGTGTTTCGTGCGATGAGTTTCGAGGAAGCCGAAACCATCGAGCCGGATGGCAGCCTGCCGATGACGCTCAACGTGCAGGAGCGCAAACCCCGCCGGTTCGGCTTCGGTGCGGAATATTCGACCATCGACGGCTTCGGCGTGACCGGCTACTGGATGCATCGCAACCTGTTCGGCAAGGGTGAAAACCTGCGTTTCGACGCCAAGGTCAGTGGCATTGGCGGTTCGCAGGATAATTCATTTAATCCGCAGAACTATACCTATCTGCTCGGCGGCACGTTCAAGAAGCCCGGCGTCTATACGCCTGATACGGATTTCGTTCTGTCGCTCGACGCCAAGCGCGAAGTGCTCGACGCCTATACCGAGACCTCGATCAACGCCAAGACCGGTTTCACGCAGATATTCAGCGACGAATTGTCAGGCGCGATCTATGCCAAGGCGAGCCAGGGACGCTACACGGACTATCCTTTCGGTCCCCGCGACTTCACGACAGCCGGTCTGGAAGGCAGCGTGCTTTACGACAGCCGCAACAACAAGCCGGACCCAAGTTCGGGCTTTTATCTGGAAGGCAATATCCAGCCCTTCTACGAATTCCATTACGGCAATTTCGCCACCCGCTTCACCGCCGAGGGCCGCACCTATTACGGCCTTGGTGCAACGGATCGCGTGATTCTGGCCGGGCGCGTGAAAGTGGGATCGATTGTTGGCGCTTCGATTGAAGATTTGCCGCCGAGCCTGTCCTTCCTTGCGGGCGGCGGCGGCTCAGTGCGCGGCTATGCCTATCGCAATATCGGCGTCGATGCCGGAAACGGCAACATCGTCGGCGGACGGTCGCTGCTGGAAGCTTCGGGCGAGGTGCGCACCCGCATCACCGATTCCATCGGCGCGGTCGCCTTTGTCGATGCGGGCTATGTCGGCGAAAAATCGTTTCCGGATTTCTCGGAACAAATGCGCGTCGGCGCCGGTGGTGGTCTGCGCTACCTGACCGGCCTCGGGCCGATTCGCCTCGACGTCGCCATACCGCTTAACCGCCGCTCGGGTGATCCGAGCTATGCATTCTATGTGGGCATAGGACAGGCGTTTTGACCAGATTTATCACCGTTTTCCTCTTCCTGATTCTCGCCGCTGTGGCCGCCGTGCTGGCCATTCCGGGCGCATGGGTCACGCTTATCGGCGTGGATACACAGACCACGGCGTCGATTGTCGCCCCGGCAAATGCGCAAACGCAGGGCCAGAGCGAACAGCAGGCCGAAGCATCGGAAAGCAACGAAGAGCAAAAATCCTATTTCCTGTCTTTCGTGGAAAGCCAGCTTTCCGCGCCGAACCGCCGTATCTCGCTTTCGGGCATCAGCGGCGTCCTGTCGTCGGAAGCCTCCATCGGCTCGATCACCATTGCCGACCGTGAAGGCGTCTGGCTGCGGATTGAAAATGCCAAGCTGAACTGGAGCCGCACCGCTTTGCTGCTCGGTCGGCTCAGCATTCAGTCGCTGAGCGCGGAGCGCATCGATATTGCCCGCAAGCCGCTGCCGGACAACAGCCTGCCATCGCCGGAATCGTCGAGCTTCAGCCTGCCGGAACTGCCGATTTCCATCAGTCTGGATCAGCTTGATGTGGCGCGGCTGCGTTTTGGACCCGAGATTTTCGGCCTCGAATCGGAAGTCTCTGCAACCGGCAGCCTTTCGCTCGCCGATGGTTCACTGAACTCGTCCTTCGATATCAAGCGCCTTGACGGTCCCGGCGGCAGTTTCGCCCTGCGCGCCGCCTATGCCAATGCCGACCAAAAGGTCGATCTTGATCTGAAAGTTGCAGAACCCGCCAATGGCATCGTGGCCAACTTGCTCAATATTGACGGTCGCCCGCCAGTCGATCTCACCTTGACAGGCGCTGGCCCGCTTGATGATCTGAAAGTGGATTTGGCGCTCGACACCAATGGCAGCCGCACGCTGACTGGCGCTTTCACGCTGAACCGTCAGGGCGAAGCGCCCAATGGCGGTCGCGTTTTTGCCGCCCGTTTCAATGGGCCGATTGCTGTGCTGGTGCCACCAGTGTTCCGTGACTTCTTCGGTTCCGAAACCGTGCTTTCTGCCGATGGCTTCCTGAAAGATGCGGGCGGGTTCCGTCTCGATGATCTGGCGCTGACAAGCGCCGCGCTGAAGCTGAAGGCTGCTGCCGAATCCGGCAATGATCACTTTTTGAACAAGCTCAGCATCGACGCGTCGATTGCCGATGAAAGCAAGGGCCGTGTGCTGCTGCCGGTCAAGGGCGCCGAAACCTATATCGACAATGCGCGGTTCCATGTTTTCTATGGCGACCGTCCGACGAATGACTGGACGGGCCAGCTTTCCGTCAACGGCTTGAAGAATGCGACCATTGCCGCCTCCAGCGTGGCGCTGGACATGGGCGGCGTTGCAGAAAACCTCAACGATGCCGCAAACCGCCACATCACTTTCAAGGTGACGGGCGGCATGGACGGCATTTCATCGCCACGCGCAGAACTGGCGCAGGCGCTGGGCAGCAAGATCGCGCTTCTCATTGATGGCGGCTGGCGCGCCGGTTCTCCGGTGGAACTTGCACAGGCGAATATCGAGGGCAACGGTCTCAGCCTTGATCTCAAGGGCAATATTGACGACTTCGTCTTCAATGGCGATATTGCCGCCAAGGTTGCAAGCCTTGCGCCCTTCGGCGCTTTGGCGGACAAGGAACTGGCGGGCAGTATCGACGTCAAGGCCAAGGGCACGGTTCGCCCGATCAGCGGCGCATTCTATCTCGATCTCGACGGCACGGCGCAAAACATGCGCACCGGCACCGAGGCGGTCGACAATATTCTGGATGGCGAAGTGCGGCTGGCCGGTGCTGTCGGTCGCAGCGCCGAAGGTTTTTCTGCGCGTGATTTCCGCATCGGCAATGCGCTGAGCGAAATCACCGCCAATGGTTCTTTCGCATCGGACAAGGCGAATTTCGATTTCGGCGTGATGCTGTCCGATATGAAGCTGCTTTCACCGCAGGCATCGGGCCGTATGACGGTCAAGGGCAGTGCGCGCGGTGACGACAAGCTGATCGCGCTGGCGCTGCGGGCCGACGCGCCACAGGGCACGCTTGCGGGCCGCAAGCTTACCAATGCCGGTCTTGATTTCAACGCCATGCTCGATGGCAATGCGAGCACCGGCGCGGCTCTGTCCGGCAAGCTGGCAGGCAATGCCTTCCTCAATGGCGAGCGTATTGAACTGGGTTCGCTGATCGACATCGTCAATGACGAGAAGCGCCTGACCAATCTTCTGTTCAATGCAGGCGGGGCCCATCTTTCCGGCAATGTCACGCAGACGGCCAAGGGTTTGCTCAATGGCGCGCTGAAGCTCGACGCGCCGGATATCTCCACTGCCGCCGCACTGTTTCTTGCCGAGGCAACCGGGGCGGCCAATGCCGATATCGCGCTCCAAGCGGATGGCGACCGGCAGAATGCAACCGTTTCAGCTGACGCCAAGGGCGTTAAGGTCAACGGCAATCATATTGCGTCCGCCAATATCGCGCTGACCGCACAGGATCTGTTCGGCGTGCCCGTTGTGGACGGCAATGCTGCCGCGCGCGATATCATGGTCGGCACATTCGGTATCGACACCTTCGACGCCAAGGCAAACGCCACGGGTACGAAGACCGATTTCAGCGCCAATACAAAGCTCAAGATCGGCACGGTGGCCAATGCCGCCGGTTCGCTGGAGCCGAAGGATGGCGGCTTTGAACTCGGCCTTGCCTCGGCAGATGTGAAGCAGGGTGCGCTTCGCGCCAATCTCGCCGCGCCGGTGACGATTGCCATGAAGGGCAGCGCGATTTCCTTTGGCGATATCATCATCAATACCGGCGCCAATGCAGGCGCGGGGCAGGTCAAGATCAACGGCTCGGTCGATGACCGCCTTGATCTGTCGGTGGCGCTTGCCGATTTGCCGCTGGCGCTTGCCAACACCTTCATGCCGGACCTCGGCCTCGGCGGTACTGTCAACGGGACCGCCCGCGTGACCGGTACGCGCGATGCGCCCAATATCGCCTTCGATATGGCGGCACGGGGCGTGACGGCTGCTGAACTGAAGAAACAGGGCATCGCTGCGCTGAATGCCGATGCCAAGGGCACGTCGGCCAATGACCGGCTCAACATCGACGCCCGGGTAACCGGTGGCGCTGCAAGCGGCAATGGCATCGACGTCACGGCGAAGGGCGGCGTGCCGCTCGGCAAAGGTGATCTTGGCGTCGATGTGACGCTGGCCAATCTGCCGCTCGGCATACTGAACGGCGCTGTGAAAGGGCAGGACTTCGCGGGCAATGTCACCGGCACGGCGCGCGTGACGGGCCCGCTGACCAATCCCGCCGCGACCTTCAATCTCAAGGGGGCCGGCCTTGCTGCCAAGCCGCTGCGCGAAAACGGCCTTGCGCCGCTCAGCCTTCAGGCAGCAGGCAGCTATGCCGCCAAGGCGGTCGATATTTCCTCGCTGACGGTGGATGGCCCGCAGGGCCTGAATGTCACGGCGAGCGGCAAGGTGCCGTTCTCCGGTCAGGGCCTTGGCGTCAATGTCAACGGCAACGTCCCGCTGGCGCTCGCCAATCGCTTTCTGGCGGATCGCGGCGCGCAGGCCAATGGCACACTGACGCTGACCGCAAGCGTTTCCGGCGGCTTCGACCGCCCGCAATTGCGCGGCATGTTCTCCACCAGCGGTGCAACCTTCATCGATCCCGAAACCAATGTCCGTGTGAACAATATCAATATCATGGGCAGCATGGATGGTGAAACCATCACGCTGCGGCAGGTCAATGCTGCGTTCGGTAGCGGCGGCTCCGTTTCCGCAAGCGGCACAATCTCCACGAATGCAGCGGCGAATTTCCCGGCCAATATCGATATCAAGCTGGACCGCGCCCGTTATGCCGATGGCAAGCTTGTCGTCGCAACGGTCAATGGCGGCATCTCGATCACCGGACCGCTGGCAGGCGACATGCTGATTGGTGGTCGGATCGACGTGGAACGTGCGGAAATCTCGGTACCGGAAAATCTCGGTGGTGGCGCAACCTATGTGCCGGTCGAGCACAAGAACACGCCGAAAAATGTTGCGAAGACGCTGGAGCGCGCCAAGGTCGAAACCCGCAAGGGCAAGGCCAAGTCGGTGGCGCGGGCCAATTCAGCCGGGCCGCGTCTCGATGTCGTCGTCAATGCGCCAAACCAGATTTTCGTGCGCGGTCGCGGTCTCGATACGGAACTAGGCGGGCGCGTGCGCCTCACCGGGCCGGTCAGCGATATCAAGCCGGTTGGTTCCTTCGACATGATTCGCGGTCGCATCGGCATTCTCGGCCAGCGCATCACCTTTGATGAGGGGCATGTAACGCTGGTTGGCGACCTCAATCCGCAGCTCAATTTCGTGGCCCGTTCGGAAGGCAATGAAATCACGGCCATCGTCACGGTCACGGGCACGGTCGATAATCTTAATATCGTCTTCTCCTCGTCCCCGGAACTGCCGCAGGATGAAGTGCTGGCGCAGCTGATCTTCAAGCGCTCCATCGGTGAATTGTCGGCGTTCCAGATTGCACAGCTTGCTGCTGCGGCAGCGGAACTTGCGGGCGGCTCCAACAATTCGCTCATGAACAAGCTTCGCGCCGGTACTGGCCTCGACGATCTTGATGTCGTGACCGACAGCAAGGGGCAGACAGCCGTTCGCGCCGGACGCTACATCCGCGACAATATCTATCTGGGTGTGGAAGCAGGGTCCGGCGGCTCGACCAAGGGAACCGTCAATCTCGACATCACGCGAAACCTCAAGGCGAAGGGGTCGCTTGGCGCAGAGGGTGATTCCAGCGGCGGTATCTTCTACGAAAAAGACTACTGATCTTTCCTCGATTTGCTTGAATAAGCCGGGCGGTTCGTCCGGCTTTTTCTTTTCAAACGCTGCATCCCTCGGTTGAGTTTTTACGCCTGCGCTAATCTTTTATGAGTATCGAAATGCCTGGTTTAACGGTTCCTCAACCATAAGACTGCAAATTACGGTTAATACCGAGCGGCATGATGCCTGCTCCCTGTCACCTGTGTTTTGGGCGATTTGCATGTCGAAGTTGAGTGATGTTCTGAGCCGCCGCCGCTTTCTGCTTGGCACCGGGGCCGTCGTTCTGAGTGGCGCCGCTGGCTGCTCGCAGACGATGGACATGTCTGCCTTTCAGGTCGATACGATGTCGACAGGGGGCATCTCGCCGATGCGTCCGCAGATCAGTGTTGATCGCGCCATCACGACGCCGGATGTCATGTATGCATCGGTGCAGGAGGGGCCTTACGCGTTGCCTGCCATTCCTTATGACAAGGTGCCGAAGCAGTTCCGCCGCCAGATTGTGCCAGACCCGACCGGTCAGGCGCCGGGCACTATCGTCGTCAGCCTGAAAGATCATTACCTCTATTATGTGCTGCCGGGCGGCGAAGCGCTCCGCTATGGCGTCGGCATCGGCAAGGCGGGCTTTGAATGGCAGGGCCGCGCCAATGTGCAGTACAAGAAGCAGTGGCCGCGCTGGACGCCGCCGCCGGAAATGATCCAGCGCAAGCCGGAACTCGAAAAATACCGCAATGGTCAGGAGCCGGGTCCGCAGAACCCGCTCGGCGCACGCGCGCTTTACATTTTCCAGAATGGCCGCGACACCGGCTATCGCATCCACGGCTCGCCGGAATGGTGGTCCATCGGGCAGTCCATGTCGTCGGGCTGTATCCGCCTGATGAATCAGGACATTATCGACCTGTATAATCGCGTACAGGGGCAGGCGCCGATTGTTGTCAGCTAACTGCGCCGAAGATATGAATGCTTAAACAAAAGGCCGTCAGAGACGGCCTCAGCCTGCTGACAAACCCCTGGCTATGCCGGGGGTTTTGTGATTCTCTGGGTCATGTTGAAGAAACAGCCGCAGAACAGACCGCGCTCGAGATGGTGACGCTCGATCAACTGGTCCCGAAAGATCATCTGCTTCGCAAGATCGATGCGGTGATCGACTTCTCTTTCATCCATGACCGGGTTGCCGGGCTTTATTGCCCCGACAACGGCCGTCCTCCGCTCGATCCGACCTTGATGTTCAAGGCGCTGTTCATCGGCTACCTGTTCGGCGTGCGCTCGGAGCGTCAGCTGGTGCGCGAGATCGAGGTCAATGTCGCCTATCGCTGGTTCCTGCGCCTGAAGCTGAGCGATGCGGTGTTCGACGCCTCGACACTGAGCCAGAACCGGCGGCGGCGCTTTAACGACACCTCGGTCGCCCAGGACATTTTCGACCATATCGTCGAACAGGCGATCCGGCACGGACTGGTCGATGGGACAGTGCTTTATACCGACAGCACACATCTGAAAGCCAATGCCAACAAGGGCAAATACGACCTTGAGATGATCGCCAGATC
>NZ_JABXGB010000020.1:0-97657 GCF_022627935.1 Ochrobactrum sp. C6C9
CCGGGCATCTTCTCGACGAGCATCGCTTATAAAACACGCCCGGATATGCAGATGCAGGTGGGTTATTTTCTGGTCAACGCGCAATAATGCGCGTCGCGAAAAAGGCCCGGGAGCATATCCCGGGCCTTTTGCTTAAAACCTTATTCAACCGTTTCCTGAACGGCATTTGCAGTGCCTTTTACATCGCGTCCGACGCCGCGAACCGTATTGGCGCAAGAAGCCAGTGTGAAGGCACAGAGAACAATAGCAACCGGGACAAGGCGGGTCAGTTTCATAGCGGTCTCTCCGAATAAGGATGTCGTTACAGCCCAAACCAATGGGCACACATGCTTGTATCGTGCCAGCATTCCATCGGCCCACCCCGGACCCCGCCTCTGTCAGCTGGCGATGAAGCCGTTTCATCCGGCTGTCATAGAGGAAATCTAGCGCAACATTTCGGCCTGACAAGAGACGGGATTACTTAGACCCACAAGTTCTTGTGAGATGTATCAGCAAGAACGAAAAGTCTCGAAGCGGCCCGTCCGACGATAAGCTTCGAACACATTGCGCAAGTTCTCCGCCACTGCATGGATATGTGGTCCGGCTTCCGGCTTTATGATCATGCCAAGCTGATAGCGCCCCAGTTCCGGCAGGCCATGTTCCGAACCCAGCGCGACAATGCCTTCGCCAAGCAAGGTCTTCGCGAAAGGCGCGATGGCGAGATCGGCCATGATGGCGGCGCGCTGCCCGGTAGAATGCGAACTCATATAAGCGATGCGATAGGGACGCCCCGAGCTTTCAAGCGCTTCCAGAGCATTGCCGCGCCAGGCGCAGCCCTCTTCCCAGATGGAAAGCGGCAGCGGATCGCGACGATAAGCCGTTCCACATTTCGCCCCGGCCCAGACGAGTTCCTCATCGAGCAGAACTTCCGTGTCCCCCTTGCCGGGCACCGTATGCGACATGTTCACCAGCGTTACATCGAGACGCCGTTCATCCAGGCGCTTGCGCAGATTGCTGCTCTGATCGATCACCACATCGACGGTCACACCGGGATGGGTTTCGGCAAAACGCTTCAAGACGAGCGGCAAAACACATTCGCCGATATCGTCGGGCGAGCCCAGCCGCACCACGCCGGTGACAGTCGGCGCGACAAATTTCGAAACCGCTTCACGGTTGAGCGCCAGAAGGCGACGCGCAAAACCGAGCAGAACTTCGCCATCGCTGGTGAGTGTCACCGAACGGGCATCGCGGTCAAACACGGCGACGCCGATCTGCTCTTCAAGTTTCTTGATCTGCATCGATACGGCCGATGGCGTGCGAAACACCGCATTGGCTGCGGATGAAAAACTGCCGGTGTCCGCAATCGCCACAAAGGTGCGAAGGACATCGATATCGAGCATTGGCAAAGGATGCTGGACGGGCGCTGTCATGACGGAACTCCGGTGATGATAAATCAAATTTTCTGATCTTAAGCCTTTTTATATTTCGTTTGATTGAACGTCAAGCACACCGCACATTAAGCACATCGAAAACACCCATCCCGCTGCAGCAGGCATTCAAACCAATCCATTCTCGCCCCGAGGAGACCGAAAATGACCGCACAATGCCAAACTATGGGCCAAGCCCTAAGCCAGACAGCAGCCCGCGACCGTCGTTCAGCGACGTCGGAATCGCCTTCGATCTTTACATGGCTGCGTCAGGCCCACTCTGAAATAAGAAGCCAGATCGAACAGTGGATGCTCGACCGCAAAATTGCACGCACGCGCCTCTCGATCCAGAATTTGCCGGAACATATTCGGCAGGACATCGGCTGGCCCGCAATCGATGACCGCCTTCCGATGACCCGACCGAGCCAACCCACGCGTGCCAACACGCTCCACAACGGTTGATTTGCGACAAACATCTCTTTTCCAATGAGGGCGAGCCTGTCTCGCCCTCATTTTCACGACATGAAAATACCTTCTCGCGGCAGGCATTTAGCCGCACTTTGCAACCTAACCGTTCTGTGTCTCAATAAAGCACTGTCCCGTTTGCGTCATTGCTCTCCCCTAGTGTTTGCGGGCAATGATGCCGGGATCGCCGGTCTGATAGCGACCGGCAAAAAGCGGGGCAAAAACAGGCCCCGCAGTCGTGACGGAGACGGAAGCATCGCCGCGTCGGGAACCGCAGCGCGTGCTTCATAAAGTGGGAACGGTCCGGTTATGAACCAGGCTTCATCGGTTAAGCGGTCTATTGTCTTTTTTCTGGTGCCGAACTTCTCGATGATCGCGTTTGCGACCGCCATCGAGCCGTTACGCATCGCCAATCGCATGCTCGGTTACGAAGCCTATCGCTGGCGTCTGACGTCGGCGGATGGCCAGCCAGTAACGGCATCGAACGGCGTGGTTTGCGCCGCCAATGCCTCGCTGGAAGACGAACGACGCTATCTGCAACGCGAGCAGCGCCCGTCCATGGTGTTCGTCTGTTCCGGCGTCTATGTCGAGGAATTCCGCAACAAGTCGGTCTTCGCCTGGCTGCGCGAAGAATATAACCGCGGCGTCGCGGTCGGCGGCCTGTGCACCGGCGCGCATATCCTTGCGGCAGCCGGCCTCCTTTCCGGCAAGCGTTGCGCCATTCATTGGGAAAACCTGCCGGGCTTTGCCGAGGCGTTTCCGAAGGCGGAAGTCTATGCCGACCTGTTCGAGTTCGACAGCAATATCTACACCTGCGCAGGCGGAACAGCCTCGCTCGACATGATGCTGAAGCTCATCGGCGATGATTTCGACGCCAATCTGGTCAACAAAATCTGCGAGCAGGCGCTGACCGACCGCGTCCGCAGCCCGCAAGACCGGCAGCGTCTGCCGCTGCGCGCGCGCCTTGGCATCCAGAACTCGAAAGTTCTAACGATCATCGAGATGATGGAGGCCAACCTCTCCGAGCCGCAGGCGCTGATCAATGTCGCCCATACCATCGGCCTGTCGCGCCGTCAGGTCGAGCGTCTGTTCCGGCAGGAAATGGGGCGCTCTCCCGCCCGCTATTATCTGGAAATCCGCCTCGACCGAGCACGGCACCTGCTTTTGCAATCGTCCATGCCGGTGGTGGAAGTGGCGGTGGCCTGTGGCTTCGTTTCCGCGTCGCATTTTTCCAAATGCTATCGCGAACTCTATGGACGCTCGCCGCAGCAGGAACGCGCAGATCGCAAAATGCTCATCGCAGCATAGGCTGGATCATTGCGACAGATCGAATGCCCGCTGGATGAAGCAGTCCGATCCTCGTGTAAAAGACTAAGAAAATCAGTATCGTAAAGCGTCTTTCGGAATCAGTTTCGCAAGATCGGGTGACGCTCGTACCGGCATGTCGCTTGCAGAACAGGCTTGTTGCGAATAACCCCGGCTTTGCCCGGTGGCAGACGCAGTCGTGTCAGGCAGCGAATATGTCGTATAAAGGCAAATATCCTGCCCCGTCAGCGATTATGGTTCTGTCAAATACCAACCAGGGTCACATAAAATGGCAGAGTTTCCTAAGAAGGCGAAGGTCGTAATCGTCGGGCTCGGCGGCATCGTCGGGGCATCCGTCGTGCACCACCTGATCGAACGGGGCTGGGACGACATCGTCGGCATCGACAAGTCGGGCATTCCGACCGATATCGGCTCGACAGCCCACGCGTCGGATTTCTGCTATGCAACCAGCCACGATTTCCTCTCCTGCTGGACCACGCTTTATTCCATCGATTTCTACGAGAAGATGGGGCACTACGCCCGCGTCGGCGGAATTGAAGTTGCGCGTGTGGGCGACGATGGCCGCATGGATGAAATCAAGCGCAAGGTCGCATCGGGCAAGGCGTTTGGCACCCGCGCCCGCCTGATGGAACCGGCAGAGATCAAGGAAAAATTTCCGCTGATCGAAGAAAGCATGGTTCAGGGCGGCCTGTGGGACCCGGATGCCGGTCTGGTCATCCCACGTTCGCAGACGGTTGCTGGCAAACTGATCGATCAGGCGGAAGCCGCTGGCAAGTTGAAGAGCTTTGCCAATACACCCGCCCAGTCGCTGCTGGTCGAAAACGGTCGCATCAAGGGTGTTGTCACCCATCGCGGCACGATTGAAGCCGATTATGTGGTGATCTGCGCTGGCCTCTGGGGACGTTTGATTGCCGAAATGGTCGGTGAAGATCTGCCTGTCATGCCGATTGACCATCCGCTGACATTCTTTGGTCCTTATAATGAATTCGAAGGCACCGGCAAGGAAATCGGCTGGCCGTTGATGCGCGATCAGGGCAATTCGGCCTATATGCGCGACACCGGCGATCCGAAGACCGCCGAAGGTGGCCAGATCGAATGGGGCTATTACGAAGAGACCAATCCGCGCCTCTGCCACCCGCGTGATCTTCTGGAAAAGCACGAAGCGCGCCTTTCGCCATCGCAGCGCGACCTCGATATGGAACAGGTTCTGGAACCGCTCGAACGCGCCATCGAGTTGACCCCGATCCTCGGCGAGCTTGGCTATAATGAAAGCCATTCCTTCAACGGTTTCCTGCAAGTCACCACCGATGGCGGCCCATCCATGGGTGAAAGCCAGAAGGTGCGCGGCCTCTGGTATGCGGTGGCCATCTGGGTCAAGGACGGCCCCGGCATGGGCAAGCTTATTGCCGACTGGATGACCGATGGCCGCACATCCATCGACCATCACGCCATCGACTATTCCCGTTTCTATCCGCACCAGATGACCGAACAGTTCATCTGGGATCGCTGCACCGAAACGGCAATGAAGGTTTATAACCCGGCGGTGCATCCCCGTGAGCCTTTCTCCAAGGGCCGCAATATCCGCCGTTCACCCTTCTATGAACGCGAAGTGGAGCTTGGCGGCTATTTCATGGAACTCGGCGGCTGGGAGCGTGCGCATGGCTATGCCGCCAATGAACACCTGCTGGAAAAATACGGCGACCGCGTACCCGTGCGTGAAAATGAATGGGACAACCGCCATTTCTGGCGCGTTTCCAATGCCGAGCATCTCGAACTGACCGAAAATTGCGGCATCATCAATCTTTCACATTTCGCGATTGTTGACATTGAAGGCCCGGACCATGTCGAGCTGATGGAATGGCTTTGTGCGGCCAAGATCGGCGGCGACGCCAATATCGGCAAGGGCATCTATACGCATTTCCTCGACGATGAAGGCATGGTGCGCGCCGATTTCACGGCAATACGCATGGCGGACCGCATCCGCATGATCAACGGTGCCGATGCTGGCCCCCGCGATTTCCATTACATGCGCCGCGTGGCCGAGGATAAGGGCTTTGACGTCACCATCACCGATGTGACGGAGAAATATGTCACCATCGGCATCTGGGGCCCGAATGCCCGCGAAAATCTCAAGAAAGTCGTTGAGAATCCTGACGGTCTCAATGCCGAAAACTTCCCGTTTGCGGCGATCAAGCCGATCAGGATTGCGGGCAAGGACGTGACCGCCTTCCGCATTTCCTATGTTGGTGAACAGGGCTGGGAATTGCATATGCGCTATGAAGATGGCCTCGCCGTCTGGGATGCGCTGCGCTCCACCGGCACGATTGCCGTGGGTGTCGAAACCTATGCCAATACCCGCCGCATGGAGAAAAGCCTGCGCCTTCAGAACGCCGACCTGCTGACCGAGTATAATCTCCTTGAAGCAGATCTGGCGCGCCCGAAGGTCAAGGAGGCCGATTTCCGGGGCAAGGCCAAACATGTCGAATATCGCGCCCGGGAACATCAGCCCGCTATGCTCTGCACGCTGGTCATGACCGACAATATCGATTCGAAGGGCGTCGCCCGTTTCCCGGTCGGCATCATGCCGGTCATGGAGCCGGAAACCGGCGAAACGCTGGTCGATGAACTGGGCCGCCGCTCGTTCACCTCGTCGGTCGCTTTCGGCCCGACCATCGGCAAGAATATCGCGCTTGCTTATCTGCCATGGAGCCATTGTCAGGAAGGCCGCAAGCTGACCGTCGAATATTTCGGCGAAACCTATCCGGTCGAGGTAGCGTCTGTTGGCTATAAGCCGCTTTACGACCCGGAAAACCTCAAGCCGCGCAGTTGAGCCAGCGGTGAGGCCAACAAAAAGCCGGGCACAACGCCCGGCTTTTTCAATTCAATAATGCGGCAGACTTATTTCAGCGTCGCCTTGCCGCCGGTGATGGTGATCGTCTCATCACCGGTCAGCGCTTCGCGGTCGCCGTTCGGAAAAGTGACGAAGCAGCCTGCGGCGCAGAAATCGACAGTGTCGCCCGGCGCCACAACCATCTCGCGCTTTGAAGCACCTTCGGTGACCACGATTGTCTGCGCGGCGCTGTCCTTGTTGGAAATCTTGGCGGCGTAAGAACCGCCCATGGAAGCGGCAAGCATGACGACTGCGCCAAGACCGATCGTAGCAAACTTGTTGATCTGAATTACGTTCATATCGTTTCGGTGTTTCCACCGCTCCCGCTTCTACAACCCTGATGGAAGCAAGCCTTGCTTCCATCCTCGATGAACGACCCGCCGTTCGTAGCTCTTTTATAAAAGGACAAAACTGAACTGCAACTGAACGAGGCGTGATCACGCTTTATCGTCGTTGTCGTCCGTTGCCTTTGCCTTCTCTTCGCGCACCTTCTTCTTTGGCGACGCTGTCGGCGCCTTTTGCATGATCTCGGAAAGTTTTTCGATTTCCGGCAGCCCCAGCACGAGATCGGTCGAAGACGACGACAGATGCAGCCCCTCTTCGTGGAAGCGCTCCACGATCTGGAACCGCAACTCGTTCTTGATGCCGCCGGTCGCAGTGATGTCTGCGACATGCGCATAGATGTCGAACACCATCAGTGAATCGGTCATGCTCTGGAAAGCGACGAACGGTTCTGGATTCTTGAGAATGGACGGATGGCCGCGCACGATATCCAGCAACAGCGTGTGCACACGGCGCGGGTCTTCCGTATAGGAAGCCTGAACATTGATATCGATGCGGCCAAGCTTGTTGCGATGCGTCCAGTTGCCGACATTGCCGTTGATGAGCGTCGAATTCGGCACAATGATCGATTGCTTTTGGAAGGTTTCCACTTCCGTTGCGCGCACACTGATCTTCTTGACGATGCCGCTGACCGTGCCTGCTTCCACCCAGTCACCGACCTTGAACGGGCGTTCCGCCAGAAGAATGAGACCGGAAACGAAATTCTGGACGATGTTCTGGAGACCAAAACCGATACCAAGTGAAAGACCACCGGCGATCAGCGCCAGATTGGACATATTGAACCCGGCCGCCGAGACGCCCATCAGGGCGGCGAGACAGAGACCGACATAACCGATCACCGTGCGGATGGAATTGCGCACGCCGGAATCGACGCGGCCCCTCGCCATGACGCTGTTGTCGAGCCAGTTCTGGAACCAGCGCGTCAGCAGATAGCCGATGACGAACAGCAAAATGCCGGTGAGCAGCCCCATCAGCGAAACCGACATATTGCCGATTTCAAAGCCGGTCATCAGTTTGAAGAATGCATTTTTCAGCTCGGCCCACTGGAAGCCGAGCTGCATCAGCACCAGCGGAATGCCGATCAGTGCTACGACTAGATTGATGAGAATGCCTGCGACAAGCCCCAGCTGGTCGAGCGTCGCATCGTCAAAGTGGAAACGCTCGCGCAAGCTCGCGCCGACCTTGCTTGACGCAAATGCCTGTTCTTCGGAAATGGCGCGCCCCGTCAGGAAGCCCAGATACATCGTCACCAGAAAAGCGCCGGTCACGACGATCTGCTGTGACAGAAAGCGCGCCATGCCGATATAGCCGAAGAGGGCGGCCAGAATGGGCAGCAATCCCAATATGATCAGAAATATCTTGAAGAGACGCGGCCATGACCGCACGCGCTCGTCATCCCGCCGCACTACGGGTTTCAGGAAGGCGATTGCCAGAATGAGAATGCCCACCATGACAGTCGCCAGCAGGCTTTGGGCCATGGTGAGCGACAAGGGCGACGACAGTAGCTTGTTGACGGTACCGATAAAAGAATCGACGCCCGTCGTCAGCGCTGTCGCGGTTATCAGCAAGCCCAGAATCCGCCCCGGACGCGGCGCGACCGGTACGAGGCGCCATTGCGGCATGTCGGGACTGATACAGGCAGCGGCCAGACGATGAATGAAGAAGACGAGACCGAGGACGATGAACAGCGATTCCAATATCGACGCAACGTCCGTTCTTAGAACATTGAAATAGTTCAGGAAAAAATAGGTCGTCGCCAGAAAGACGCCGAGTGCTGCAGACGGAATGACCGTGGACCAGAAGGCGACCAGAAGGCGGCTAAGGTAGGACGGCGACTCGATGGTCGGGTCTCGTTGATATAGCGTACCAAGCAAACGCCGCGCACCGAGCTGGATCACCAGCGCACCGACGAATGCGAAAAATGCTGCTGCCAGGAACGAGTTTAGCTTGAAGGTGACGACGAAGCGCCACCAGGACTGGATGATGCGCCACAGCGATATGACCTGATTATTCGCCGCTGAAGCGACCTCCGTGCCGAGCGCGGTATCGAGATTGACGCGTTGCGACAGCGTCTTCGCAAAAAGGTCGCGACGCAGATCGCCGATCTTCGCCGACATCTGGTTGACGCTGAGCGAGGTATCTTCCGTGTCGCCGATCATCGCGTTAATCAGCGCCTTTTCGGCGGTGAGGCGCTTGCGCTCATCCGTCACGATACCCGGCTCTGTCGCATCGCCCGATGGCGCGGGGCCAAGCTGCTCCAGACGCGTATTGATCTCGGTCAGTCGTGGACGAAAGGCGACACCCGCATCAAGAAGCTTTTTGGACAGTGCGTCGAACTGAAGCTTCAGGTTTGCCAGCGCTTCGTCGCTGTTTTCAGCTTTCTGCAGCTGTTCTTTGAGCTTGTCGGCCTGCTGCTTCAGATCGTCAATGATCGGCTTTTGCTGCTGCACGATGGCCGATACCGGCGGCTGAGATTGGTCGCCATCTTCCGGCGCTGCCTGAGCACCATCGTTCGACTGGCTGGCAGGCGCTTGACTGGCAGGAGCCTGCTGCGCTTGCGGCTTGTTATCCTGTGCGCTGGCGGGCGCTATGCTGCCCAACGAAAGCGCGCCGATCAAAAGAGAAAATGCAACGAACCGAAACGTCGATAAATGGGCCAATTTCAAATCTGCCGTTATGAAGATCACTGTTTCAACATAAAGCGCCGTAGAACGGAAGCAAGGCAGGTTGCAAGAGAGAATCCCACGTGCTCCCCAATGGCATGAACGGTGCTTTTCGCCCGCCACTTGTTGCGAGGCGACAATGAAACCACGGCAAAACGCCAGTATTTCCTTGTTCGCACCGGCACAAATGGCTAATGAGGATTCGTGAACAGTGCAGAAACTGGCTCGAATCCTGAGCGAGACTCTAACGAAAGTCTGGGCAGTTTTATGATAGGCATGAACAGCACAGGGCAGCATAGACAGCATGGTTTCATGCTGTTGATGGCATGCGTGCTGTCTTTTGCAGCACTATTGTTCGCCGTGGACTTCTCTGCACTGAACGACAAGACTGGCGACGATACATCTCGCAGCCTTCATAAAATGCTTGCCGCCAGACAGGCTGAAAGCACGCCGACAGCTCCTGTCCGGCAGCAATCGGCACCCGCACCGCAGCCCATGCGCGCCATTCTCGTCGAAGCCATGGCCGCGAAAATCAAAGCAGCTTTTCCGCTGGGTGGTGACACGGCACTCGCCGTTGCCCGAGCCGGTCATCCCTTTGCCAATGCGAAATCTGCAGAGGCCGGGCGCGATTTTCAGCATTTTACGGCTGCCCAGCAATATTTTGGTTTTGCCCGCGCACCTCCTGTAAGCGCATAATAGGCACCATCGGAAGACTGGCTTTCTCCAGTCCCCAACACTTTTACGTAAAACAGCGTCATCCGCCCCCACACAGATTGTGGCTTTCCATTCCGGTCAGCCTGTCGGGATTTTGAGATGACGCGCAGACTCGGAACCACAATCCATGCGTACTTCGAAATGGGTCGTAGCGCTGTACAGCCTGATCGTCGTGATCGGGCTTATCATCGCCTTGCCCAACTTCTTCACACAAAAACAGCTGGATGCGATGCCATCCTGGTTCCCGAAGCGTCAGGTGACGCTCGGTCTCGACCTGCGCGGCGGCTCCTATCTCGTGCTGGAAGTGGACGCAGCCGGCCTTAAAAAGGACCGCCTGCGTGCGCTGCTGGACGATGCCCGCAGCAAGCTGCGCGCTGAGCGCATCCAGCCGCAGTCGATCCGCGCCGTGGGCGATGCCGTCATCGTGGCAATTCCCGATGCCGACCAGCGCGCCAAGGCGGAAACGGCGCTTCGCACGCTCATCTCGCAGGTCAACACCAGCGGTTTCGGCACGGCGATCAATGATATCGACGTCAACTCGACCGATAATCAGGTCCGCCTGACGCTGACCGAAGCGGGCTTCAATTACCGCCTCGACGCAGCACTGCAGCAGAGCCTCGAAATCATCCGCCAGCGCGTTGACCAGGTCGGCGTTGCCGAACCGTCGATCCAGCGCGTCGGTTCCGACCGTATCGTGGTTCAGCTTCCGGGCCTCCAGGACCCGGCTCAGCTTCGCCAGCTTCTCGGAAGCACGGCGAAGATGAGCTTCCACATGGTCGCCGATGTCAATCCGAACGATACGCCGCCTCCGGGCGTGACGATCATGCCGGATTCCAAGGATGCGAATATCAAATATCCGATCGAAGACCAGATCGCGCTCTCGGGTGAACGCCTGACCGATGCCCGCGCCGGTTTCGACCAGCGCACCAATGAGCCGATCGTTTCCTTCCGTTTCGACAGCCTTGGCGCACGTCAGTTCGCCGATATCACCACGAAGAACGTGAACCGTCCTTTCGCCATCGTTCTCGACGGCAAGGTCTTGAGCGCACCGGTTATTCGTGAGCCGATCACCGGCGGTTCGGGCCAGATCAGCGGCAGCTTCACCGTTCAGGACACTGTCGTTCTGTCCGCCCTGCTGCGCGCAGGCGCCCTGCCCGCGCCGCTGACTGTCATTGAAGAACGCACCGTCGGTCCCGACCTTGGCGGCGACGCCATCAAGATGGGCCTTGTCACCGGCATCATCGGCTTCGCGCTGGTGGCCGTGTTCATCGTTCTGCTTTACGGCCTCTGGGGCATGATCGCCAATGTGGCGCTTCTTCTGCACACATTGCTGACCTTCTCCGCGTTGAGCCTCATCGGGGCCACGCTGACCCTGCCCGGTATCGCCGGTATTATTCTAGGTATCGGTATCGCGGTCGATGCGAATATTCTCATCAACGAACGTATCCGCGAAGAAACGCGTAAAGGCCTCGGCGCGATGGCGGCGCTCGACAAGGGCTTCCACAGCGCCTTTGCAACCATCGTCGACTCTAACGTCACCTCGCTGATCTCGACGCTGCTTCTGTTCATGTTCGGCACAGGCCCGGTTCGCGGCTTCGCCATCACCATGATGCTCGGCATCGCGATTTCGATGTTCACCGACGTGACGCTCGTGCGCATGGCGATGGGCTGGTTCGTGCGTCGTCGCAAGCTGAAGGTTCTGCATATCGAGCCGATCCTGAAGTTTGCGCCGGAAGGCACCAACTACCGCTTCATGAACGCGCGCTTCGCCGGTATCGGCGTGTCCATCGTGCTGTCGATTGCCTCGATTGTGCTGTTCTTCAAGCCGGGCCTCAATTACGGCATCGACTTCAAGGGCGGTATCCAGGCCGAAATCACCACGTCGCAGCCCGCCGACCTTGCGCAGCTTCGCGCCAAGCTCGGTTCGCTGGAACTGGGTGAAGTGGCGCTCCAGAGCGCAGGCAGCCCGAATGAAGTGCTCATCCGCATCCAGCGTCAGGATGGTGGCGAGGAAGCGCAGACGGTTGCTGTCAACAAGATGCGCGAAGCCGTTACCGAGCTTGATCCGGGCGTGAAGATCGAACGAACAGAAGTCGTGGGACCGAAAGTCTCCGGCGAACTGGCGCGTTCCGGCTTCATAGCGGTCGTGCTCTCCGCACTCGGCATGCTGGTCTATCTCTGGTGGCGGTTCGAGTGGTTCTTCGCGCTCGGCGCGATCATAACCCTTGTGCTGGATACGACCAAGATCGTCGGCTTCTTCGCGCTGATGCAGCTCGATTTCAACCTGACGGCAATCGCTGCTCTCCTGACGATCATCGGCTATTCGGTGAACGACAAGGTGGTTGTCTATGACCGCATGCGTGAAAACATGCGCCTCTACAAGTCGAAGCCGCTGCGCGAGATCATCGACATGAGTATCAATCAGGTGCTCGTGCGCTGTATCTACACATCGCTGGTGACATTCCTCTGTATGTTCCCGATGGCGATCTGGGGCGGCAGCGCCGTCCATAATTTCGCCGTGCCGATGCTGTTCGGTATCGTCATTGCGACGTCGTCGTCGATCTTCATCGCAGCGCCGATCCTGCTTCTGCTGGGCGACTGGTGGCAGCACCACAAGGAGGCTCACAAGCCTGCTGAAGAAAAGGCCATCGCGCAGAAGTAATCCAATCGCCGGGCAGGATTTCCGTCTTGCCCGGCTCCCACAATGAATTGACAGAAGCATGTTCCCCGAAAGTGGAAACCGATTTTGGGACAAGGACATGCTAAAACAGAGGGAAACGGCACCCTATGCCCCATGACACGCCTTTGATAGCGACAATCGTCATCGGGTTATGCCTTGCCTTCATCTTCGGTGCTGTAGCCACCCGCCTCAAAATCTCTCCACTGGTTGGCTATCTTCTGGCTGGCGTTATTGCCGGTCCGCACACACCCGGTTTCGTTGCCGATCAGGACCTCATTTTGCAGCTCGCCGAAATCGGCGTCATCCTGCTGATGTTCGGCGTCGGTCTGCATTTTTCCCTGAAAGACCTGCTATCCGTTAAAGCCATCGCCGTTCCGGGCGCGTTGGCGCAAATCGCCACCGCGGCCGCCCTTGGCACCGGCCTTGGCCTTGCGCTCGGTTGGGACGTTGAAGCAGGCATGGTCTTCGGCCTTGCGCTATCCACCGCCAGTACCGTCGTTCTGTTGCGTGCCATGCAGGAGCGCCGCCTGATCGACACCGAACGCGGCCGCATTGCCGTCGGCTGGCTGATCGTTGAAGATCTCGCCATGGTGATGGCGCTTGTCCTGCTGCCCGCCGTCGCCAGTGTCACGGGACGCGCGACCAGTGCCGCAGCAAGCGACCCGCTTGCGGCCTGGCTTGGCCTCGGCATTGGCGGCATCATTCTCCTGACCATCGCCAAGGTGGTTCTGTTCGTCGCCCTGATGCTGGTGGTCGGGCGCAAGGTCATTCCCTGGCTTCTCAACGTCGTCGCACAGACCGGCTCGCGCGAATTGTTTCGTCTTGGCGTTCTGGCCATTGCGCTCGGTGTGGCTTTCGGCGCGGCGCATCTCTTCGGCGTGTCCTTCGCACTCGGCGCATTCTTCGCCGGTATGGTGATGAGCGAATCCGAGCTTAGTCACCGCGCAGCTGAAGAATCCCTGCCCTTGCGCGACGCCTTCGCAGTGCTGTTCTTCATTTCGGTCGGCATGTTGTTCGACCCGATGAGCCTTTTGAAAGACCCCTTGCCCCTTCTGGCCACGCTTGCGATCATCCTGATCGGCAAATCCGTAGCGGCCTTCTTTATCGTCCGGGCCTTCCGCCGCCCGGTCAGCACGGCGCTAACGATTTCGGCAAGTCTGGCGCAGATCGGCGAATTCTCGTTCATTCTCGCCGGGCTTGGCGTCAGCCTCAATCTATTGCCACCCGCCGGACGCGATCTGATTCTCGCTGGCGCAATCCTTTCCATCTTCCTCAATCCGGTGATGTTCATCGTCGCGGAACGGATGCGGCCCTGGATCGAAAAGCGCAGCGCAAGCGAAGCAGCAAACGAACCAACGGGCAGCGCAGCCATCGATGTTTCCGAACCGGAACCATTGCCTCACACGCTTCTGACCGGCCACACGATCATTGCTGGCTACGGACATATCGGCAGCAGGCTGGCCACCAGTTTGCAGGAACATGCGATGCCGTTCCTCGTCATCGATGACTCGCCGAAAATCTGCACCGCTTTGCGGGAAAAAGGCATCGAAGCTATTGCGGGCAATGCCTCCGATACCGAAATATTGAATGCGGCGAATCCGGGGCTTGCCAAAAATCTGGTCATTGCGATTCCGAATGCCTTCGAGGCAGGACGCGCAACCGCTCTGGCCCATGCGGCCAACTCGGATATTCACATCGTCGCGCAGGCCAGTTCGCAGGCCGAAGCACAATATCTGACCGATCTTGGTGCAACCGCCGTCATTCTTGGCGAAGAGGAAATTGCAAAGGCAATGGCCAAGGCAATCGGCGCAGACGTTTCGAATACGGGCGGCAATGCTTCTGCCCGGCAGCCACAGCGGCATATTCAGGCACAGGACGACAGTTCTGTGACTGCCGCTGATGGCGAAGCACAGGCTATATAAGGGGGAACACAGATGAAAATTGAAGGGGCGGTAATCGGTTAATGAAAGCAAAGGATTATATCTGGCCAGTCATCGGTGTCTGTGCTGTGGGCGTTTCAGTCTGGCTTCTCTATCGGGAACTTCGCAGCATATCGCTCGACGATGTTCTGGACAGCCTCTACGCCATTCGCGCACATCACTGGGTACTGGCAGCGGCGGCAGCCCTTCTCGCCTATAGCTCGCTTGCCGGTTACGACCGTATCGCGCTTCTCCATTTGCGACGCAAGATTTCCTGGCTTTTCATCGCGCTCTGCTCCTTCACCACCTATGCCCTGTCGCACAATATCGGCGCATCGGTCGTCTCCGGCGCTGTTGTTCGCTACCGCGCCTATTCCTCGCAAGGCATGCCCGGCAGCGAGATTGCTGTTCTCATCGCGTTTTGCTCATTCACATTCATTCTCGGTGTCATCATCACATCAAGTGTCGTGCTGCTGCTTGAGCCGCATGTCCTCATGCGCTTCAACGAAGATCTGACACCCACCGTGGCCATGGTCATTGCCGTGATCATGCTGGCCTTCGTGCTGCTCTATGTCTTCGGCAGCTGGATGCAGCTGCGTCCGCTACAGATCGGCAAGTTCCGACTGGAATATCCGCGCATGTCGGTTGTCGTGCAGCAATTGATCGTGGCCCCGCTGGAGCTGATCGGCGCTGCGGGCATCATCTATTTCGCGCTGCCGGAAGCGGGCAATCCGGGCTTCCTGATCGTGCTCGGCATTTTCCTCGTCTCCTTCTCGGCAGCGCTTATCTCGCACGCGCCGGGCGGCCTTGGCGTGCTTGAACTGGTTTTCCTGACCGGCCTGCCAGATATGCATCAGGCGGATGTGCTGGCAGCACTGATTGTGTTCCGCCTGCTCTATCTCCTGATCCCCTTCGCCATGTCGCTGGTGGTGGTGCTGGTTTTCGAGAAATCGCAGTTCCTGCTGCGCTGGAACGAAAAGCATAATAAGTGAGACCCCATTCAGGCGGAGAATAATTTTCACTTATCCGCCTGAATTTGAATTCCTTTTCCTTAAAGTTGCGGGTTTCAGGGCCTATTTTGGAAACTGCTTCGCAAGTCGCCTCGATATCGGGACGAAAAGCGAAACAGAAAAGCCCTCCCAAGGCTCTGATCTCTATCGCAATTGCGAACGCAAAACCGCTTTGCACTTTTGCTGCAATTGCTTGAAAAGGAAACAACGCATGCCTGCGACACTTATCATCCCCGGCTACAAGGGATCGGAAGCAGGCCACTGGCAGCGCCAATGGTTGCATGACGATCCGTCAGCATTACTGGTTGAACAGGACGACTGGCATTATCCAGTGCTATCCGACTGGATGCATGCGCTCGAAGCAAAACTGGCCGAAAATCCCGGCGCGGTTCTGGTTGCCCATAGCCTCGGCTGTGTGCTGGTTGCCCATCTGGCAAGCCGTCCGGCTGCTGCCCACGTAGCAGGCGCACTTCTGGTCGCCCCGGCTGATGCGGAAACCATGGCCTCCAGGGACAACCGCTTCCAGAGCTTCGCGCCGTTGCCGCGCCATGAGCTGGGTTTCCCGTCCATCGTCGTCGCCAGCCGCAATGACGATTATATGCGCTTTGCCAAGGCAGAGGCATTGGCGAATGTCTGGGGTTCGGGCTTCGTCGACCTTGGCCATGCCGGTCACATCAATGTCGCGAGCGGGTTCAGCCGCTGGCCGGAAGGCGTCATTCTCGCCTCTTCCCTGCAAAGGGAGCCACAAACAGCAGCATCCTCCCAAGCTGCCCAACTGGCCGCCTGACCGCTCGCGCGCCGTGCGTCCTTTCGGACGCACGGCATCAAGCGTGTTGCTTGCGCTCCAGCAGGAATTTCAAAACCAGCGTCAGAACGGCAATCAATGCGAGTGTGGAAGCCGCAGCAAAGGCGCCGGCGACATTATAGTCATTGAACAGTAGCTCCACCTGCAACGGCAAAGTGTTCGTCTTGCCGCGAATAGCGCCGGAAACCACCGAGGTCGCGCCAAATTCGCCCATCACACGCGCATTGCACAACACCGCACCATAGAGCAGCGCCCATTTGATATTGGGAAGCGTGACATAGAAGAATGTCTGCCAGCCATTGGCGCCGAGCGTCATCGCCGCTTCTTCCTCGTCGCTGCCTTGCACTTCCATCAGCGGTATCAATTCCCGCGCCACGAAGGGCGAGGTCACGAACAGACTAACCAGAAAGATCGCCGGGACCGTGAACATGATCTTCAGATCATAGCTTTCAAGCAAAGGTCCGAGCAGGCCCTGCGAGCCATAGAGGAAGAGATAGGTCACGCCCGCCACAATCGGCGAGACGGAGAAGGGAATCTCGACAAAGGTAATCAGCAGCCTGCGTCCCGGAAAACGAAACTTCGTCACCAGCCAGGCGACACAGACGCCGAACGCCATATTGATCGGCACGACCACGATGGCGACCAGCACAGTCAGCCAGATCGCATGCAGCGTATCGGGCTTCAGGATTTCGCCAAAGAACGCGCCCGCGCCCTTGCTGAACGCATAAGCGAAAATGACCGCCAGCGGCGCGCCGATGCACAGGATGGACAGAATGCTGGCCAGCCAGATCAACAGGCTGCGAACGGCCCCCGGCGCGTTGCGCGCCACACTAGCGCTCTGCATAACGAAGCTGCCTTGCCTGAATGAGATTGGTGATGAGCAGCATCAGGAATGCTGTAACCAGCATGACGAAGGCCAGCGCTGCCGCTGCTGGATAATCATATTCGTCGAGCCGGATGAAGATCAGAAGCGATGTCACTTCCGTTTCGAATGGCAGATTGCCGGAAATGAAAACAATGGAACCGAACTCGCCGAGGCTGCGCGCAAACGACAGCGATGCGCCCGCTAGAAAGGCCGGGAAGATCGTCGGCCAGATGATATGGGCGAAAATCTGCCATGGCTTTGCGCCGAGGCTGCGCGCGGCTTCCTCGACATCGGCGCTCATATCTTCCAGCACCGGCTGCACCGTGCGGATGACAAAGGGAATGCTGGTGAACGCCATGGCGATGGAAATACCGAGCGGCGCATAGGCGACCTTGATGCCGAGCGGTTCCAGAAACTGGCCGAACCAGCCGTTCTGTGCAAAGACCGTCACCAGTGCCAGACCCGCAATTGCCGTGGGCAGCGCAAAAGGCAGATCGACGGCCGCATCCATCAGACGCTTGCCGGGAAACTCATATCGCGTCAGAACCCATGCCAGCAGCAGCCCGAACAGACCATTGAACACGGTTGCCAGTGCCGCAGTGCCGAGCGTGATGCGATAGGTGGCCAGCGCGCGGTCGGAGGTGACGATGGACCAGAAATCGCTCCAGCCGAGGCTCGCAGTCTTCATGATCATGGCAAGCAATGGCAGAGCCACGATAACCGTCAGATAAAACAAAGTGCAGCCGAGGGTCAGACCGAACCCCGGCAACACCGAATTGCGTTTCATGCTGAGAAGCGACACTGAATCATTCCATATGACGGCAGGAGCGCACGTCGCCGCACGCTCCTGCATATGAGCTAAATAACCGCTTACTTCTTGGTGAAGAGCTGATCAAGCACGCCGCCTTCGGCAAAATGCTCTTTCTGCAACTTGTCCCAGCCGCCGAAGACATCCTCGACCGTCACGAGACGCACATCGGGATAGATATCCTTATGCTTTTCGATGACCGCCTTGTCATGCACGCGGTTGAAGTTCTGCGCGAGAATCTCCTGACCTTCCGGCGCATAGAGATAGTTCAGATAGGCTTGCGCGATCTTGCGCGAGCCGCGCTTGTCCACCACCTTGTCTACGACCGTGACCGGGAATTCGGCCAAAAGGCTGACTTGCGGAACGACAACGTCGTATTTATCCGCACCGAGCTGCTTTTGCGTGCCACGGGTTTCCGCTTCAAATGTAACAAGCACATCGCCGATACCGCGCTCGGCAAAGGTCGTCGTCGCGCCACGACCGCCCGTGTCGAAAACCGGTACATTCTTGAAGATCTTGCCGACGAATTCACGCACCTTGGCGTCATCGTTGTTGAAGGCTTCCTTCGCATAGGCGGTCGCCGCCAGATAGGTATAGCGCGCATTGCCCGAGGTCTTCGGATTCGGGAAAACCACCTTCACATCGTCGCGGGCCAGATCATCCCAGTTCTTGATGTTTTTCGGGTTGCCCGCACGCACCAGAAACGCCGGAAACGAGTAATAAGGCGACGAATTGTTCGGCAGGCGCTTCTGCCAGTCCGCCGGAATCAGATCGCCCTTGTCGTGCAGAACCTGCACATCGGTCACCTGATTGAAAGTCACCACATCGGCTTCAAGGCCTTCCAGAATGGAGCGGGCCTGCTTGGACGAACCGGCATGCGACTGGTTGACGGTCAGCTCATCACCGGTCTTCGTCTTCCAGTCGGCGATGAACGCCTTGTTGACCTGCTCATAAAGCTCGCGGGCGATATCGTAGGAAACGTTCAGGATTTCCTTCGGCTCTTCAGCCTTGACCGGCGCTGCGCCCAGACCGAGCGCGACAGCCGCATAGAGAAAAATTTTTCGCATTAGACCCATCCCCACCGCCCTGCACCTGCAAAGCGTTCATACAGACGATTGAACTTGGAAAGAAAATCTACCGAAAGGTGATTCAAAATCAACCTAAATCATTGATTTAAATCAATAAACTACTTTCTGCGGAGTCCTTGGAACATGCGCCCAAGCGGCCTAAGCGCGTTAGAAAATTATTCCTTCAAGCGTCAAAAATCAGAAACAGCACAACAAAAAAGCCGGAGACTTTCGCCCCCGGCCCATATTTTATTCTGCGTAAAATCTTACCAGAAACCGCGATGCTGCCAGCACCACAGAAAATTATGCTCACTGCGCTCCAACCGGCTGCGCCGACGCGCTGCGATTTCTTCAGCGCTCAATTTCATTTCCCGCCATGGCTGCGCCAAAAACGCAGGAATGCCCAAGAAGGCGTTTTTCACTCCGGTGGTCAGCACCTGCAAGTTCTGCATTAAACCAGGCCTCCTATCCGCGTTGTCGCGTCCCCATCTCAAAGCTTCCGACCTTAAAGCACGTCTTCAATCCAGACACGCTTTCGCCGTAACAATGAACGATGGGTTAATTTTGAAGGCTTCCGCGCAGATGTCAATAACCGACTTATTTTATCGGAGTTAACAGAGTGAAATATTTTGCGAGCGACAAGCCGCCGCCCGCAAAATCATACCAGCTTACACCTCGTAGTCATTGACGGGCTTGATATGGACCTTGTCCACATTGCGCCCCTTCATGGCGTCGATCCTGAATTCGAAGCCATCCGCGACGAAGCTTTCACCGCCCAGCGGCAGGTGGCCAAGGTGCCAGAGCACGTAGCCAGCCAGCGTCGTATAGCGGTCGCTGTCATCCACCAGATCGCGCTCCAGAAGACCACTCAGGCGGCGAATATCAACAAAGCCGTCGACGATATAACCGCCCTGCCCGTCCGATTCGGCAACAGATGCTTCCTCGTCTTCATCGGGAAATTCCCCGGCAATCGCTTCCAGCACGTCGGTCGGCGTAACGACGCCTTCGAATGAGCCATGCTCATCGACCACGACGGCAAGCTGCACCGGTGAGACACGCAGCTGCTCCATCACACGCAACACATTGGCGCTTTCGTGTACGACAAGCGGCTGCTTGACGACCTGATCCCAATCGATGGACTTTTTGTCCGTCATGTCGAGCAGCAGATCGCGAACCGAAGCGACGCCGACAAATTCATCGACCTGACGGCGGGCAACAACAACGCGCGAGTGCGAAAGCTTGCGAATCGCTTCATGCAAATCCTCTTCGCTTTCATCGATGTCGAGCCATTCGATTTCATTGCGCGGTGACATGATCGAACGCACCGGGCGATCCGCCAGATCCAGAACGCCACGGATCATTTCCTTTTCTTCCGGAAGGAAGACGTCATTGGCAGCTGTCTGCTGGGCGATCACGTCAACAGTATCGGAAAGCGGATTCTCGCCGCGCCCGCCGCCGAGCAGGCGCAGAACCGCGCCCGCCGTCCGCTCACGCAGATCGTTGGTCGTCACCAGCTTTTCACGATTGCGGCGCGAGACCTGATTGGCCGCTTCGATCAACACCGAGAAGCCGATGGCCGCATAGAGATAGCCCTTCGGAATGTGAAAACCAAAGCCTTCCACCACGAGGCTGAAACCGATCATCATCAGGAAGCCAAGGCAGAGGATAACCACCGTCGGATGCTTGTTGACGAAGTCCATCAGCGGCTTGGAAGCCAGCATCATGACGCCGATTGCGATAATGACGGCGATCATCATCACCGGCAGATGCTGCACCATGCCGACAGCCGTAATCACGCTATCCAGCGAGAACACCGCATCGAGGACGACAATCTGGACAATGACCTGCCAGAACACGGCATGGACGACACGGGAGGTTTTCGCACCATGCGCGCCTTCCAGGCGTTCGTGCAGTTCCATCGTGCCCTTGGCCAGCAGGAACAGACCACCGATCAACATGATGATGTCACGTCCGGAGAACGACATATCCATCACTTCGATCAGCGGTTCGCGCAGCGTCACAATCCACGAAATCGATGCAAGCAGGACAAGGCGCATGAGAAGCGCCAGAGCGAGACCGATGACGCGGGCGCGATTGCGCTGATGCGGGGGCAATTTATCGGCCAGAATGGCGATAAAGACGAGATTGTCGATGCCGAGAACGATCTCAAGCACCACCAATGTCACCAAACCTATCCAGGCATTGGGGTCGGCAATCCAGTCCATGGACCAGTCCATGATATGTCGGCTCCTTTAGAACACAACCCGAAGACTATTTTCGGGCAATATGTGAGTACAAACAAATGTTTAGATCGCTGACCTGAATCAAAAAGACAGCGTCCAAACGGGTCAGAAAAAGCGGAATTCAGAGATACCGGCGCAAACGCTTTCGGGCCGGAACGCAAAATCGCGATCCAGCCGAAAAAATCCACAAGCGGCGGAGAGAGGCTTCAGGCCTATGAAGTGAAAGGTTCCCGCGAGGGAACCGGTACTTCGGTAAGACGAATCGTCAGAACTGTCGTCGGGCATTAAGCGCGATGAACCTTTTATAGGGCGCTGTATCGGCTTTCTCGCCGACCTCGGGCACCAATTGGCATACGAAACATACGGTTGTTGTTCGCAATATATTCAAAAGGCTGGCAGGCAAAAGCTTCGATCCGCTGCCAGCTTCACTCTTATTATGCAGACGATCGCCGGTCAGGCAAGTGCGTCTGCCTCATTCCTATTCGGCGGGCGACACTTGCACCCGACGCGATTTGCGCTCGCGGCGCGGACGCGCCTTGAAGAAACGCACACCGATGACCGTGACGATCAGAGTCAGCACGGTGATTCCGATGGCGAACCAGAACATATGGTCGCCATCCATCTTGGCGAAGATGCCCGCGCCACGTCCAGCCAGCCAGCCGGGCAGGAACATCAGCGGCGCCCAAACCAGTGCCGACAGCACGTTTGCAGTCTGGAAGCGCGTCTGGTCCATCGACATCATGCCCGCGACCATTGGCACCGTGCAGCGAACCGGCCCGAAAAAACGACCGAGGAAGACGGCAGAAAAGCCATAGCGGCGGAACAGCAGGCGCGCACGCGCCACACCGCTGCGATGTTTATTGAGAGGCCATTTGTGAATGATGTTACGGCCCAGCCACCAGCCGAGGAAATAGGAGATGATATCGCCGATTACCGCGCCGATGATGGCGCCGATAATAACCGGCAGCGGCTCGATGATTCCAGCGCCGACAAGGCCGCCAATGGCAATCATTATCGGGGTGGCGGGAATGAACATTCCAATGATCGCGAGAGATTCGCCGAAGGCAATGATACCAACAATAGGTCCGGCCCATGCCCGATGATCGGAAATGAACTGCCCGAGATCGCTGATAATGCTTTCCATGCTTTCCTCAAATGCCGCGAACCGGATCTTGAAGCGGTTTACCCGCCTCGGTTTTCTCCGCAAAGGCTATCCGGTGCATGACGCGCCTTGCTCGAGCTTGTTTTGCTGATCGATCAGCGAAGATTTTTGATCGAGGACTTAATATCCGCTGATCAAGACATTTATATGCTCTAACTTCTCAGACAAGCATCAAAAAATGATGACATGGCTGCGACATTTGAAGCGTTTGCATACGCCCCGATGCCGTAACCTGTTTCGCCTCCCGCGCGGACACATCCGCAAGCACGAATCCAGTATTTCGCGAATATGGAGTCGGCCAGGCGCGCTTACAACGCTGGAAGAGCAAAAAAATGAATCAAAACAAGATTCTTTTTGCATTCGATTCTTCGGGATTCGCTCAAGCAATCGCAACTTTGGCGGATGAATGATCGATATTCCCGGAAAAGGTGCAAAGCCGGATTTTCCAAAACACCGCATTTCCGGGCTTTTGCACAAAGACGCAAGTTTTTTTCGAAATTTTTCTATTGGAGGGTAGACAGCTGGAAAATCGACCGGTATACACCCGCTCACTTCACCGGGGCCGCTGCCTCGGCAAAGCGAGTGGGTGATTAGCTCAGTTGGTAGAGCAGCTGACTCTTAATCAGCGGGTCGTAGGTTCGATCCCTACATCACCCACCATTTTCTCTTTTGAAAACAAACGCTTCCGCTGATTGACACCGTAACGAACGGCGACGAAGTGATCCTGCGATCGCATCAAAATTTCAATTATCTTCCCCTCATAAACCTCATCGTTCATCTGGATATGTCCGCATTCGCTGCAACCTCGTACACCGTGTCGCGAGTACATTACAGTTTCATTAAATATAATTAATTGGCCCATTCATATGCGGTTCATCTAAAAAGACACACATTACTCACACGCCAATTGACGGCGCCCTGTAAAGAGTAATGGAGTCAAGCAACCATGAAATATAGAACCGCACTTCTCGCTGTAATCGCATCGACTATGCTTGCTGGTCCTGTACTGGCACAAGAAAGCAGCAACGCGAATACACCAAAGCCAGCAACGGAAGCGGCTGCTACACAGGATAAGGACGTCAAGACCAAGCGCGGGCCAATCGATCTGGAAAAGTTTTCCCGCATGGAAGAGCTCAAGGCCGCCGACACCAATGGCGACGGCACCCTGTCTCGCGATGAAATTGAAGCGCTGGCGCTCAAGCGTTTCGTGAAGCGCGAAGCCGACCGCCTGGAACGTCGTCTCGACGTCAAGGGCGACGGTAACATCACCCTGACGGCCATCGAAAACCAGCGCAAGAAGGAATTCGCCGCGCTGGATCGTAACGAAGACGGCAAGCTCGACCGCAGCGAAATGCGCGCTGCCCATATGGACCGCCGTGGCAAAGGTCCACATGGAGGCCGTCACGGCATGGGACAGCACCATAAGGGCGGCGAAAAAGGCTCCCACGGTCCAATGAAGGGCCAGAATGAAAAGCCGCAGGAATAATTCCTGAAACAAAAGCCCGGGCGCAACGGCCCGGGCTTTTTATTGGTTCGTCTTCGACGATCAGGAGCGGATAACGCCCTTCTTGAAAATGATATTGCCGTAAAGCCGGCGCTCGCCGGTGCGGATCACAGCGAAAGCTTCGGTGGCGCGGGCGTAGAACGCAAAGCGTTCCACCGGATCGACGGCGATCTTGCGCCCCTCGGCCACAGCGATGACCTCTTCAAACTCGCCATAGATGGCTGGCGTCTCGTTCGGCGCCTGCATGACAGCCGCTGGCATGTCGACAAAATCATCGAGCGGCAGAACCGACAACACGGCTTCGGCCATGGCCGTGGCGCTGATGCCCGGAAAATCCAGCACGGGCACGCCGGAAGCCTGCGCCGGGTAGTTTGCGTCCACGATGACGAGATCGTCTCCATGCCCCATATCTGCGAGAATGGAGAGGAGCGAGCCGGTCAGCAACGGATTGATATTTTTCAGCATAGTGTCTGATTCCAGATTGGAGGCGTTTTCGATGCGAAAATCTATTCAAACGGCGGTCCATATGCAAACGCCGGCTGCGATGCAGCCGGCGTTTTTCTCGATGGTTCCGGAGAGATGGCTTACTCGGCCTTGGCTTCGATATTCACCTTGTCGAGCAGCGACAGCGGGTCCTGCGACGCCGCGATCATATCCAGCGCGCCAATGCCCTTCTCCGCCTTCGACGTGACCGTCAGCTCGAAAATATTCGGCTTGGCGAGGAAGTTTGAGAATGCGGTAACCGCGTCCTGTAGCTTCGGCTGATCAGTCGCCAGTTCCTGCAGGAAGGCGGCGGCGATCAGGGAGAAGTTGCTGCGTACTTCGTCCTCCGTCATGCCGTTTTCTTCCCCATAAAGCTTGAGCGCCTTGGCGAGCAGGCCCTTTTCCTCAACCTTCACCTTCACTTCACGCGCCTTGAGGCCAAGAGCGGCAACCTGCGTCATCACCTTGTCGCCCGAGAAGAACTCCTTGGTGAAGCCGCCCATCAGGCCATTGACCGAAACGCGGCCCATGTCCTTGCCGCTGACGGAAATATCCGAAATGACGAGATTCTGGTTCGCTTCATCCCAGTTCATCGCCATGTTGGAGGAGATCGTCACCGTGTCATAGCCAAGCTTGCGCAGGTGATCGTAAATCTGGTCACTGCCATGCGGAACCGGAAGCGTCATATCCTCATAGCTTACGCGAATATCGGACGGGATACCGTTCTGCGGCTTGGTGAGCGCGACTTCGTAATTCTTCATGGAGAATTTTATGCGCTCTGGAACTGCTGGAACCGTTGCTTCTTCAGCAGCTTCCGGCTGCGCCTCTTCGCCTTCGGTCGCAGGCTCTTCCGTGGAATCCTGTGCCGGACCCGCGATATCGACACCCTGATCGTCCGTCGCGGCGGCTGCATCATCGCCCGCCGCATCGACGGTTTCCTGATCGGTCGCATCGTCTGTGGTTTCGTCAGCGCCGGTCACATCATCAACCGCTTCCGGTTCATAAGGCAGATCAGCATCGACACCGGAAACGCGCGTGGTGCCGAATTCAGGCAAAAGCGTTGTAAAGGGGAAGTTTTCGGCCTCTTCATCGCTAAGCGCGGCGAACTTCTTCAAGGCTTCCATAGTCGGTGCCCAGGAAAAGCCCTGCATGGAAACTTCATCGACTTTCATATAGTCGGTGCCGTTGCCGATATTGACGCCCTTCACGGTGGCGTCCACCTTGCTGGTGTCGAACGCAATCGAAATCTGAGCAATGTCGCCCTTGCCCTTGGTGCCGTCGGCGGGCTCGATCTTGAGGCCGAGCATCTCCATGTCGCCCTTGCCAATCATATCGACGATCGACAGCACGCGCAGGAAGAATTCGCGCTGTTCTGCGGGCGTCAGGTCGTCGGGGTTCTTCACCGCCTCGAGTTTCTGAACCGTTTCCAGAAGCGGTTCGGCAGGCATGCGCATGCTGAAACCATTGCTGCGAATTTCGTCGTAGCCGAAGCTCGCTTCGCTGCTTTTCATGACGATATTCTTGGCAGAGAACGGGCCATAAACCGGCTTGGCGTCCTTGTCGTCCGGTCCGGCCTTTTCCGTATAAAGGCGCGTCAGATAAACACCGTCAATGTCCTTGCCTTCCGTCTGGCCGATTGAGCCCTGCATCTGGTCGCGGACTGTTTCGCCGTCCTCTTTGGGCGCGTCGAACGCAAACTCAAAGGTCGTATTTGCGGCGGAAAAACTGGCGACGTGGCCTTGCTGGATGTCATTGAGCTTCACGTCCTTGTAGACGATTTTCTGCTCGTTGCCCGCAATGGTCTGAACCAGATTGATTTCCGGTGCGACGACGCTCTTGGCCGAGAAGCGACCGACGCGCTCCGGCAAGGTCAGCTGGCTGTTGCCAAAGGTTTCGCGCAATGTGGAAATATCAAAGCTCGCATCGTCGATCTTCACATGGGGAATGGAGATCTTGTAATTGGCGACCTGCGTGTTGATGTCGGATGCATCTAGCATACCGGTCAGAAACAGGAATTTCGGACGGCCTTCGATCGAGCCTATGCGCACATCAGAACCGTTCTTGAGCGGCAGCGTCACGTCGCGCAGATGAATGCGCCCAAGGAAATCGGCTTCGACGGAAGCAGCCTTGCCGCCACGCTTTTCCA
This sequence comes from Ochrobactrum sp. C6C9, assembly GCF_022627935.1. Lineage (NCBI taxonomy): Bacteria > Pseudomonadati > Pseudomonadota > Alphaproteobacteria > Hyphomicrobiales > Brucellaceae > Ochrobactrum > Ochrobactrum sp. C6C9. Next base: position 26,499 of record NZ_JABXGB010000020.1, read on the forward strand.
GTTGTGACGTGATGGTGTTCTGAAGCGTGATCTTGTATCCGGTCAGACCAGCGGCAGCTATCGCGATGACCGCAACGGCGGCCCAAAGCGCCTTGCGTCCACCCTTGCCGGTCCCGTTCTTTGCCTGCTCCACGATATTCGTCCTTTCAGCGCAATTGAAACGGTTGTCGGTGCCCGCCGTCGCAGCCTAAGGATCATGCAACCAAACGGAAAATCATGGTCTACAGAAACACGGCTAAAACAACAGCTTAGAGCACCCTGCCTGAATCAAACAGGCAATAAGGTGCTCTAACTACCTGTAATTGTGCGCGCAAGCAGGAATGGCGATTGCTGCCTGATTTTTCGGCATACTCCCAATAAAACAGGTGGTTTTTCAGTAGATCGCGTTAGAAACGCCACAGTAATGCAACTCAGAGCGGTGCTTGTGGGTGCGGAGAACCATCGTAGGCGCCCCAGATCGACTGATCGAAATTGACGATTGCTCCGGTCATCAGCCCCGATTCTTCCGAAGCCAGGAACGCAATTGCGCGCGCAACTTCCGCAGGATCGATCAAGCGCCCAAAGGGTTGCGCTCTGGCGGCGTCATCGAGCCAGTTGGCAGGCGCACCATGAAATTCGCGCTGGATGCGATCTTCACCGTCCGTCGCCATCCAGCCGATATTCAGGCAGTTGACGCGGATACGGTTGCGCAGCACCGAATAGGCAACATTGCGGGTCAACGTGTCGAGCGCGCCCTTGGAGGCGCAATAAGCGGCGATGAATGGTTGCCCCCCCATCGACGACATAGAGGAAATGTTGACAATCGCGCCCTCCACGCCATCGCGCCGGAAAAGCTTGATGGCCTCCTGAATAAGAAAGAAAGGCGCTCTGGTATTGACAGCAAACAGCCGATCGAAAAGCTCCGGCGAGGTATCCAGTATAGTTCCGCGGTCGGTTAGTCCCGCCGCATTGACCAGAATATCGAGACGTCCGAAAGCCCGGTCAGCCTCGGCTAAAATCTTTCTGCAATCCTCGACATTTTCCAGATCGGCCTGAACGAAGACCGCGCGCGCGTCGATCTTCTCCAGCAGATCGACCTGCGCCCGTCCCTTTTCCACGGACCGTCCGCAGATAACCAGACCGGCGGCGCCACGTTCTGCAAACAGCTTTGCCGTGGCCGCACCCAGCCCTTGTGTACTGCCGGTAATGACAGCAACCTTGCCTTTCAATTGCTCGCTCATCGCAAACTCCGAGACCCGATCAAACCCTGCCGCCCAATTCGGCTGACAGGTCGGACAATTCCTGACCGCCAGCCATCAGGCTCTGCAATTCATCCATATCGACTTCGCTCTTGGTGCGGGTGCCAAGCGTCACACCGCGATTAAGCACGGTGAATTTGTCGCCCACCGCATGGGCATGGCGAACATTGTGCGTGATGAAGATCACACCCAGACCCCGCGCGCGCACCTGATTGATATATTTGAGAACCATCGCGGTCTGGCGAACACCGAGCGCGGAGGTCGGCTCATCGAGGATCAATATCTTCGCCCCGAAATAAACAGCGCGGGCAATGGCCACACATTGTCGTTCGCCACCGGACAGCGTGCCCACGGCCTGCTGTGGATCGCGCACATCGATGCCGATCCGGCGCATTTCCTCACGGGTCACGTCTTCAGCAAACTGCGTGTCGAACCAGCGCAGCGGGCCAACCCCCTTGGTCGGCTCGCGACCCAGAAAGAAGTTCCGCATCACCGACATGAGCGGGATCATCGCCAGATCCTGATAGACGGTCGCGATCCCGTGGTCGAGTGCATCGCGCGGGCTATTGAACGCAACCTGTTTGCCTTCAACAAGGAAGTCACCGCTCGTCGGCTTGTGCACGCCGGACAGCGTCTTGATCAGCGTTGATTTGCCCGCGCCATTGTCGCCCAGCAGGCAATGAACCTGCCCCGGCTCGACGCTCAACGAAACGCCATTCAGTGCAATAACCGGCCCGAAATGTTTGACAAGATTACGGATTTCAATCGTCGGCATCGTCGTTGTCATTGTCATGGCAACCTCCCGGCTCAGCGCTCGCCCGTGGCGCGCTTGCGAATGAAATTATTGAAGAGAACGGCGATCAGCAGCATTCCGCCGAGGAAGACGAGATACCAGTCCTGATCGATCTGCGTGTAGGTCAGGCCGATCAGCACCATGCCGAAAATGATTGCGCCAAAGAAAGCACCAATGGCCGAACCATAACCGCCTGTCAGCAGGCACCCGCCGATGACAGCCGCGATGATCGCTTCAAACTCCTTCTGGAAACCGCGCCGCGCATCGGTCGATCCGGCATCGAGCACGGTGAGAATGGCGACCAGCGCTGCGGCCATGGCCGTGCATATGAAGAGTGTGGTCTTGACGCGGCGCACGGGAACGCCGGAATTTCGCGCCGCCAGCGCATCGCCGCCCGCTGCGAAAATCCAGTTGCCGAAGCGGGTGCGCACCAGAACATAGGTGGCGATCAGCGCCACACCGACAAACCATAGCACCTCGACGGGAACGCCTTTTACGGTCGGTTCGCCATTCGGGAACTTGGCAATCAGGTCGCGCTCGGCCATCCAGGCGAACAGCCCCTGAAACGCATCGCCTGAAAACAAGCCCGCAAGCGCGCTGTTGCCGACTGCTTCCTTGACGCCGCGAAGCTGCGTCGCGCCGCCGGTTGCCCATTTGAGGCCGACAAGCGACAGGCCACGCAGGATAAACAGAAAAGCCAGCGTCACGATGAAGGACGGCAAGCCGCTCCTGATCACGATCTGCGCATTGACCGTTCCGACGAGCGCCGCAAAGACAAGCGTGATAATGATCGCCACTCCAAGCGGCAATTGCCAGACGACAAGCGCCGCAGCAAAAATCAGACCGGCAAACGCCACCATCGAGCCGATGGAAAGGTCGAATTCACCGCCGATCATCAGCAACGCGGCGGCGACCGCGAGAATACCAAGTTGCGATGCAGGCGCCATGAAATTCATGATGCCCGCCGCCGTGAACATTGCCGGGTTGGCCGTAGTCAGGAAGAAAGCCGTGATGAGAATGAGCCCGGAAACCGCACCAAGTTCGGGGCGACTGAGCAGCCGCTGGATCGGACTTGCCGTTTTCAGCCGTTCGTCTCGCTGCTCCGCAATCGTCGCGGGCTTCGGTTCGGACATGGGTTCGCTCATGATTTTCTCCTGAGGCCTCATCGCAGCTGCTTCATGCCCAGCTGTCGAGCTTCGGGTGCAACCACCCGTTCCCGCCCATCGCTATGGGCGGGTCATGGAAAGTGTTTTTAGAACCGGAGGAAATTTTGGCTCTGACGAGCCGAAAATGGTGCGGTTTGAGAACCGGAGCGCAGTGTACTTTTGGGTACATGAGCACCGGAAGCGCAAAACAGTGCCATTTGCAGGCCGCCAGAGCCGAAATATTGCCGGTTCTAACGGATGCCCTTGGCGGAAAGCTCGACTACTTGGGCAGCCTTGTCCTTGGTGATCAGGTTCGGGCCGGAAGGCACATTGCCGCCGGGCATCAGGCCATATTTCGCATTGAGCGCCAGGAACGAAACCGGCAGATAACCTTGCAGGAACTGCTGCTGGTCGATGGCGAAGTCTGCCTGCCCCTTCTCGACGGCTTCAAGGAAGCCTGCCGACATATCGAAGGTTGCAACATGAATGCCGCTGCGGCCACTTTCTGCTGCCGCCTTCACGGCAGGCTCACCGGCAAGCGTCGCGTTAAGGGTCAGGATCGTATCGACCGCTGTGTCGGAGGCGAGCGCCGCGCGCACCTTGGCTTCATTTTCCGCCGGATCAGTGGAGGTCGGCAGAACGGTCACGTCACCGAAGCCTTCCTTGAAACCGGCGCAACGCTGGTCAAGCGAGACATTGCCCACTTCCTGATTGACACAGATACCTTTCTTGCCGCCGGCCTCTTTCAAGGCTTCGCCGGCGACCTTGCCCGCATCGAATTCATCCTGACCGACATGCAGCAGCGCGCCGAGTTTCTTGGAAGCATCGGAACCGGAGTTCATCGATATGACCGGAATACCAGCGGCGACGGCGCGCTGGATCGACGGCCCGAGCGCATCGGCATCCGGGATCGATACGACGATACCTTGCGGCTTCTGGTTGATGGCCGCATCGATAAGCTGGCCCATTTGCACCATGTCGAAGGTTTCCGGCGCGCGATAGTCAACCTTGGCACCCGTATCCTTGGCAGCTTCCGCCACACCATTCTTCACCACGGACCAGAACGGGTCCGATGCCTGACCATGGCTGACGACAACGATATTGATGTCAGCCGCATGTGCAGCGAATGACGCAGCCATGAGGGCCGCGCCAGCGACTGCCGATTTCAAAAGAGATTTCATGTTCACTCCTCCCATTGTCCGACGCTCCCCGCCGGTTTTCTCGATTTTCAGCCTTGTCGGTATCATCACGGTGACTTCCTCCAAGTCATGACCCGCAAATAAAGCGACTTCGGCTATTCAATAGAATGAAACAATCATTAGAAAATTCTCGTGGAATTATAATTCCATTTCTGCTAGCCCATGTCAATCGGATAAGCTCTCCCCGAAACGCATATTTTCCGACTGGATGATGCGTATTGCGGGCAGAACTTTGCCAGCATGTATGGTGTCAGCGCTTGGGAGGAAGGCATGGCAGTCGTTACAGGTCTGATCGGGTCCGGCTTTATGGGCAAGACCCATGCGCTGGCGCTTGCCAACGTCAATCGCATCTTCGACCTGCCTTTGCAGGTCGAGTTGCACACGCTGGCCGATATCGATGAAACAACCGCTGAGAAAGCCGCAAGACAACTGGGCTTTGCCCATGCGACCGGCAACTGGTGCGACCTGATTGCCGATCCGACAATCAACCTTATCGATATCACCACGCCCAACCGATTTCACAAGGAAATGGCGCTGGCGGCGATTGAAGCAGGCAAGCATGTTTATTGCGAAAAGCCACTTGCCCCCAGCGCAGCCGATTGTCTGGAAATGACGCTCGCGGCGGAGAAGAAAGGTGTCCAGACAGCCGTTGGTTTCAACTATCTCAAGAACCCGATGATCCGGCTGGCGAAAGACATTATAGACAGCGGTGAAATTGGAGAGGTCCGGAACTTTCGCGGCATCCATGCGGAAGATTTCATGGCCGATGCGCGCATTCCATGGACATGGCGACTGGACCCGGCTGGCGGCGGCGGTGCCCTTGCCGATATAGGTAGCCACATCATCGCTGCCGCGCGCTATCTGGTCGGCCCGATTGCCGAAGTCATGGGCAAGACCGTCACCGCCATTCGCGAGCGCCCGGACAGCGCCGATCCTTCACAAAGCAAGCCGGTTGAAGTGGACGATGTCTGCCATGCCATGATCAGTTTTTCCAATGGGGCGACCGGGACGCTGGAAGCAAGCTGGATCGCCAGCGGGCGCAAAATGCAGCATGACTTCGAAATCTCCGGCTCGAAAGGCGCGATCTTTTTCACGCAGGAGCGGTTCAACGAGTTGGACCTGTTTCTTCATGCCGACAAAAAAGGCCAGCAGGGTTTTCGCAAGATTTTTGCCGGTCCCGACCACGAACCCTATGGTTCGTTCTGCGTGGCGGCGGGACACCAGATCGGTTTCAACGACCTCAAGACCATCGAAGTGCGCGACTTCCTGCTGGCTATTGCTGGCCATAAAACCGGACATGCCGATTTCCGTGAAGGTTATGAAGTGCAAAAGACGCTGGAAACGATCTACGGTTCGGCGCGGGAACGCCAGTGGCGCAGAGTTTAAGCGCGGGACTTCGGCTGCACGATGAACTGCCCGTCGATATGCAGGATATGCGCCTCGATCCCGTAAACCTGCCGCAGCCGCTCCGGCGTCAGCACGTCCTGCGGCGGGCCATCCGCCGCAAGACGCCCGTTCTCGAGAATGATCAGCCGCGTGCAATATTGTGCCGCAAGGCCAAGCTCATGCAGCGAGGCGATCACCGTTCGGCCTTCCTGCGCAATTGCGGCAAAGTTTTCCATCAAGGCCAGTTGATGCGACGGATCAAGCCCGGCGACCGGCTCGTCGGCGAGGATCACAGGCGTATCCTGCGCCAGAACGCGGGCGATCAGCACCCGCGCCAGTTCACCGCCGGAAAGCGCGTTGGCTGGCCGCTCGGCAAAGGCTTCCACATCCATGCGCTGCATCGCCGAACGGATCAGCGCTTCATCGCCAGCGTCCAGCGAAGCAAAGCTTGGCTTCAGCGCCGACCGTCCCAATGACACCAGCATATGCGCGGAAACCGGCCAGGCGACATCGCGCTCCTGCGGCAGATAGGCAACCGCACCAGCTTTGTCGCGGGCGTTGAAATTGGCTATTCCTCGTCCATCGAGTGAAACCGCGCCATCTGCCCGAACAAGGCCGAGCATTGCTTTCAAAAGCGTGGTTTTGCCTGCGCCATTGGGTCCGATCAGGCCGATGAACTCGCCGGGGCCTGCATCGAAGCTGACGCGATCCAGCACGGTTTTCCCGCCCAGCGACACGCTGATATTTTGAACCGAGAGCACCGTCATACGAGTTGCCTGCGATATTTGAACACCAGCCACAGGAAGAATGGCGCGCCGATCAGGGCCGTGACGACGCCGAGCTTCAGTTCCCGTCCCGGCATGGCGACCCGCACCACTATATCGGCAGCAAGCAGCAAAGCCGCACCGCCCAAGCTACTCGCGACAAGCAGCCGCGATGGTCGCGCCCCGACCAGCGGTCGCAGCAGATGCGGCACCACAAGACCGACAAATCCGATAGCGCCCGCCACTGCCGTCGAAGCACCGACACAAAGCGCTGTGCCCAACACGGCCAGAAGCTGCGCGCGGGCCAGACTGACACCCATGCTGGCCGCTGCATCGGCACCGAGCGTCAGGCTGTCGAGCGCCCGCCCCAGCGACAGAAGCATGATCCAGCCAATGATGATGAACGGAACCACCAGCATCACATGGGTCATCGAGCGGTCTGCCAGCGAGCCGAGCATCCAGAACACGATTTCCATCGCTGCGAAGGGGTTGGGCGAAAGGTTGAGCGCCAGAGCAGTCAGCGCTCCGGCTAGGCTGGTCACCGCGACACCGGCCAGAATGACCGCCAATGTTCCGGCATTGCGCCCGGCCAGAAGCTTGACGAGAAAGACCGATGCGAATGCACCGGCCAGCGCCAGCAAAGGCAGGGCCAAGGGAAACAGCAGCGACAGCCCGGTATAAATGGCGATGACTGCGCCAAGCGAAGCCGAAGCGCTGACGCCGAGCAATCCGGGTTCTGCCAGCGGGTTTCGCAGATAGCCTTGCAGGGCCGCCCCAGAAAGCCCCAGCGACGCGCCGATCAGCAAAGCCAGCAAGGCGCGCGGCAGGCGGATCTCACGCATCACCAGCACGATGGCATCGCCCTCGCCGCTGAACAGCGCCCGGAGACTGTCGCTCACCGCAATATTGGCTGGCCCGGTCAGCAGCGACCACGCGAAAAGGACCGCCACAAGCACGGTAAGGCTGACGAGCAAAAGCACGAAACGAGTGTTTTCAGTCACGCGCCGCCTCGCCAAGTTTTTCCACCGCCTCAACACTGAACGGCCCGCCGCAAACGGTCAGATTATCGGGAAGCGTCATTGCTTTCGCCTCGCGCTCCAGCGCCTGCAAAGCCGGATGCCGGAAATTCTGGAAAGCCAGCCCCGGTGCGCGCTCGCTTGCACTGAGGACCAGCATATCTGGCTTTTCCATCACCAGCATTTCGAGAGGTAGCGCCGCAGGTCCGTTCACGCCAGCGCGGTCGGCGATATTGTCCAGCCCTGCCCGCTTGACCGCCTCGTCAATCAATGTGCCGCGCCCGGATGTGTAACTATTGGCGAAATAAAGCGCGACGGTCTTGCGTTGCTGCGGCTTTTCTATTGCCGCAAGTCTAGATCGCATGGAGGCGACCAGCGCTTCCGCCTGTTCTTCGCGTCCAAGCAACGCGCCCATCCGCCTTAGATGCGCTTCGATATCGTCAAACGAGCGCGCAGGCGTGAACTGTTCCACATGCAGGCCAAGCCTGCGCAGAAGATCGACCGTCACCTGCGATGAAAATGTGCCCGCCAGCACCAGATCGGGCTTCATGAGGAAAATCTCCTCTGCTTCAGCCCGATTAACCGGTATTGTCGCCGCCTGCACAGCCAGCACGGAAAGCTGCGGATCGCGCGACAGACGGGAAACCGACCGCAACTGTCCCGGCGCGGCCAGAAGCATGGCCAGTTGATCGGTGCAGACATTGATCGACACCACGCGCTGTGGCGGTGCAGCCTTGGCAGAAGAAAGAGCGACCGAAACCATGGCTGCCAGCGCCATAAGCCAGTTTGCGCCAAGGATCGTCGCTCTCGTCATCCGTCGATAAACCCTCAGAAATTCCGCGTCAGACCGATGTTGAAGGTACGGCCCGGCGCAATATAACCGGAGGTCGTCTGGTAGTCCTTGTCAAAGATGTTCTCGACCGAGAACTTCAGCTTTGACTGCTTGTCGACGGCATAAAGCGCCACGAAATCGGCGGTCACATAGCTGCCGAGCTTCCGCGTATTTGCGGCATCGGCATAGCGCGAACCGCCATAGAAGACGCGGCCCGTCAGGTCGAGACCTTCGAACGGCGTATAGTTCACTTCGGCGGTCGCCTTGAAACGTTCGCGATAGGCAAGATCGGTGTCGTTTTCTTCATCGATGGGTCGCTTGAAGTCCAGCACCCCCTTCACGCCCCATTGGTCATCGAAGCGATGCGCCAGCGTCGCCTCGAAACCTGTCACCTGAGCGCGCGCCACATTATAGGGCAGATAAGAAGGCGCGGTACTCATGATCGCATCGCGCAATTCATTGCGATAAAGCGCAAGATCAAGGCTGGTCGCCGCCGAAATCTGCCAGTTCAGCCCCACTTCATAGGAGCGTGACTTTTCCGGCTGCAGATCGGGATTGGCGAAACCGGGATAATAAAGCTCGTTGAATGTCGGCGCACGAAATCCGGTCGCATAGGACGACCGCACAACGAGGTCGGGTACAATCTCATAGCTCGCACCAATATTGTATGTCGTCACGTCGCCGAATTGCTGGTTGTGGTCGTAACGCACACCGCCATCGACGCGCAGCGCTTCATATTCCAGCGAATACTGCCCGAACACCGCCGCCAGATTGCGCCCCGTCTCGTCATAGGCGACGGTGGAATCGATCGTCTCGCGATAGGCTTCGACACCGCCGGTCACGACATGCTTTGCCTTGCCCGTTTCGAAACTTTTCTCGGTGGACGCGAAAACGCCGTAGCGCTTGGTTTCATAACGGTCGGAGCCGGAGACGCCCTTGCGGAAATCACGGCTGCTATCGATGCCCGAGCTGAACTCGACTGTCGAAGACCAGTCATCCGCGTGATCGATCCGCGTGCCGATCTTGCCAGAAAAGGCTGTGCTGTAGCCCTGATCGGCGGACGGATATTCGGAATCATACTGATTGCGGCCCCGGCTCAAAAGCCCGTCCGCATAGATCCTGCCCCAGTCAAAATCTTTTCCGAGCGAGAAGTTGAGCGAGCCTTGCAGGAAACCATCCCGGTCCGGTTCGTGTCCCCACGCATCGGGGCTGGTGAAATCATAGCCCTCGGTGCCGGTGATCGCCGCACCAAAGGCATAATCGACACCCGCAGCGCTCTGCCCTTGCACCGAACCGGAAGCATAGCCGCCCCAGGGATGGGTGACGCCCGTGGACAGGCTGCCGCACCATGAGCGCTCGCCACAAGCCCCGCCCTGCTTGGTGATGATGTTGATGACGCCGCCCATCGCATCCGCACCATATTGGGCCGAATGGCCGCCCTTGGCGATCTCGATGCGCTCGATGGACGTCAGCGGTATATTGGCCAGCGCCGTGGTTCCGTCCGTAGCCGATGCCGTGCGGACGCCATTGACTAGTACGACCGTCTGCTTGGACGACATGCCGCGCATATAGATGTCCGACTTCGACCCCTGCCCGCCATTCGCCTTGATCGAAACCCCGCTATAGGATTTCAGCAGTGATTGCAGATCGGGGGCCGCCGAACGCTCGATTTCAGCCGTGTCGATGACCGTTACCGACGAGGTGGATGGCTGCAACGACGTTGCGCGACGAAGCGGCGTGACAACAATCGTATCGAGAACCACGCTTGCATTGGCATCGCCCGCGCCGCTGGCGGTTTGGGCCGATGCGGCAAGCGGATTTGCAGCCGCAAAAGCAGCCGTCAGCAAAATGGATAATTTTGGAATATGCACCTGTATCGTCTCCTGCAAGGCGATATCGCCTGACCGCAGGTCGAAGAAATGGGGGATACCCTTTTCCCGTTCCGGCGGCAACATTTGTCCAATGTCACCGCTACGGAAAGCCGCGCCCCGACACGCCCCGCGTCGAAACTAGGTGACCGGATGCGGCAGGTCTCCTGACTTCCGGGTCGCCGCTGTTCTTCCGCCTTCCCGAGTGCAAAAACTGCTCTCAGTGGCTTGATCGCCTGAGCGATTGTGGAAGATAGCTCTCCGGTTACAGTTGCGGGGGCAGTCGCAGAATTGGCCAGATGGCCTCACCGCGTTCCCTTTTCATCCGCCTTTTACAGCGAAACCGTTTCCTGAAACGAGCCCTAGCAAGGCCGAGGCGGATTCGCAATGCGCCAAAAAGCGCGCTCCCCTGAATCGCATTCTCAACGAAGCGATTCAGGGCATTGTTTTCAAACATCTTTGGTTAGAGCATTTCCAGCCAAAGTGCGCAGCGCCTACGCGGGGAAATCGGTTCAATGGACTGATTTCTGATCCCGCTCCGATGCGCAGGATAATGCGTCAAAACGAATGGATAGAGCGGTTCCCACCGCTCTATCGCAGGAATGCCCGGAAGCGTTGCAGCGCGAAGTAAAACAGCACCGAACCGATGACGATCAGGGCCAGAAATTGCGGCCATACCACGCCGATCCCTGCCCCTCGGAACAGGATCGCCTGCGCCAATATGACGAAATGCGTGTTTGGAGCTACCAGCATGATGTTCTGGATGATGTCCGGCATGCTTTCCCGTGGCGTCATGCCGCCGGAAAGCACCTGCAACGGCATTAGCACCAGCATCAGCAACATGCCGAACTGCGGCATGGAGCCTGCAACCGTTGCCAGAAAAATGCCGAGGCTGGTGGTTGCGAAAAGCTGCAACGCGGCGCCAGCCAGAAACAGCAGAACCGATCCATAAATCGGCACAGCTAGCAGACCTTGCACTACAAAGATCAGCGCAAAGGCCGAAGCGACCAGCACGACCAGCCCCATGGACCAGACCTTGCTAACCATGATTTCAACCGGCGTCACCGGCATGACGAGCAAATGCTCGATGGTGCCATGCTCGCGCTCGCGGATCAGCGCAGCACCCGTCAGGATGATCGACAGCATGGTGACCGACGAAATGACATTGTTGATCGCGCCGAACCAGCTCTTGTTCAGATCCTGATTGAAGCGGGATCGCAAATTGAGATCGACCTTCGTATCCGCCGTGCCGCGATAACGGTTCAGGAACTCGTTCACCTCACTGGAAACGATGGACTGAACATAGCCGCCGCCCGTAAAGGCCTGGCTCATGCGGGTTGCATCCACATTGAGCTGGATGGTCGGCGAGCGCCCGGCCAGCAGATCGCGCTGAAAATTCGGCGGAATGTTCAGCGCGAAAGTGTCGAGCCCTCCATCCATGCGGCTGTCCATCTCGTAGGAAGAAATGAGTTTGGGCGGCACGAAATAAGGCGGGTAGAAAGCCGAGGTGATACGGTTTGAGACCGGCGATTGGTCTTCATCGACAATCGCGATAGCCGCATTGCTGAGATTTTCGGGCTGGGCCCGGGCAGAGGTATAGACCGCAAGCGTAAACGCATAGACGATCAGCAGCAGAAGCATCGGATCGCGGGCGAGACCGCGCAGTTCCTTGATGCCGAGCTGGAATATGTTGGCTATCCGCATCTCAGCCCGCCTGTTTCTTGAGAAGGAGAATGGCCAGCACCATCAGCACCGGAATGGCGATCAGCAAAGGGATGAACGACCCGGCAAGATCGCCAAAATCAAGCGCCTTGGAGAAAACCCCGCGCGAGATGGTCACGAAATAGGTCGTCGGGTAAATCTTGCCGATGAATGCGCCCGCACCCTGCAATGACGAAACCGGATCGATGATGCCGGAATATTGCACCGCCGGAATGAGTGTCAGCAAGGCCGTGCCGAAGATGGCGGCAATCTGGCTGCTCATGAAGGTGGAAAGCACCAGACCCATGCCGGTCGCGATGATGACATAGAGCAGCGCCGCCGCTGCATAGGTGAGGAAACTGCCCGTAAACGGCACCCGGAAGATGAAGACAGCAAAGGCTGTCAGCATCAGGAAGTTGAGGAAGGCGAGTGCGATATAGGGCAATTGCTTGCCGAACAGGAACTCGAACTTGGTCACCGGCGTCACATAGAAATTGATGATAGAGCCCAGCTCCTTTTCGCGCACCACGCTCAAAACCGCGAGCATGGCCGGGATCATCAAAAGCAGCATTGGAATGACTGCTGGAACCATCGCCACCAGACTCTGGACATCGGGATTGTAGCGATAGCGAATTTCCAGATTGAAATTGCCGACCGTCGCCGCATTGCCATAAAGCTCGCGCGCCTTTTGCGTCAGCCAGTTGGCATGCATGCCTTGCACATAGCCGCGCACCGTTTCAGCGCGGGTGGGCATGGCACCGTCGATCCAGGCCGCCACTTCGACGGGCCGCCCATGCGCGATATTTGCGCCGAAACGTGGCGGTATCTCGATGGCAAGGCTGATCTCGCCGTTGCGCATCCGCCGGTCGAGATCGTCATAATCGGTGATCGGCGGCATTTCAGTGAAATAGCGTGACCCGGCAATCTGCTGCGTATAATCGCGGCTGACCGTCGTATCGTCGCGGTCCAGAACCGCAAATGTCAGGTTTTCGACATTGAGATTGATGCCGTAACCGATCACGAACATCAAAATCACCGTGCCAAGAATGGCGAGTGTCGCGCGGATTGGATCGCGCTTCAATTCCAGCGCCTCGCGCCGTGTATAAGCCAGCATGCGGCGCGGATTGGGAAGCCAACTCGGCTGAGGCTTGGGAGGACTGACGGCAGCCTGAACCGGCGCTTGTGCCTCTTCCGTAACGGGTGCCGCCGGTTGCCCCGTCTCGCCGATGGCTTCGGTCAGATAGGCGATAAAGGCTTCTTCCAAGGTCGCCGCATTGCGGCTTGCCGTGATCGCTTTCGGCGTGTCACTGATCAGCACCTTGCCCGCATGCATCAATGAAATGCGGTCGCACAACTCCGCTTCATTCATGAAGTGGGTCGAGACGAAAATCGTCACATTATCCTTGCGCGACAGGTCGGCCAGAATTTCCCAGAAAGCATCACGCGCCACCGGGTCCACACCGGAAGTCGGCTCATCGAGAATGAGAATATCCGGCGAATGGATCAGCGCCACCGCCAGAGACAGGCGCTGGCGAATACCAAGCGGCATGGAATCCGGCAATTCGTCCATCACTCCGGACAGATCGAAACGCTCGGAAAGTTCCTTGATGCGCCGCGCGGTCAGTTCCGGCTCCATGCCGAAAAGCTTGGCATGCAGTTCCAGATTCTGGAGAACCGTCAGCTCGGAATAAAGCGAAAAGGCCTGCGACATGTAGCCGACGCGCCGCCTGATATCGATATCCTTCGGATCGACCTCGCGCCCGAACAACCGTGCAATGCCATCGCTGGCGGGCAGAAGGCCGGTCAGCACCTTCATGGTGGTGGATTTGCCGCAGCCATTGGAGCCGAGGAATCCGAAAATTTCGCCGCGTGGAATGCGGAAGCTCACATTATCGACCGCCGTGAAATTGCCGAACCGAACCGTGACATGTTCGGCTTCAATGGCGATCTCGGCATCGGCACCCGGCGCGCGCGGCGGAATGACGATTTCCTTGTGCCCCTGCCGCAATTCCTCCGGCAGCAAAGCGATGAAGGCCGCATCGAGATTGGGCGTTTTGGTGCGTTCGAGAAGCTCCCGCGGCGTGCCCGTTGCCAATATCTGCCCGTCATTCATCGCGACAAGCCAGTCAAAACGCTCCGCTTCCTCCATATAGGCGGTCGCGACGATGACACTCATCCCCGGACGGTCCTTGCGGATATCGTCGATCAGTTCCCAGAACTGCCGGCGCGACAGGGGATCGACGCCAGTGGTCGGTTCATCGAGGATCAGCAGATCAGGATCGTGGATCAGCGAACAGCAGAGGCTCGTCTTCTGTTTCATGCCGCCCGAGAGCTTGCCTGCCGGGCGATCCGCAAAGGGTGACATGCCAGTGCGCGCCAGAAGATCGGCAATGCGTCGCTCCCGCTCCTGCCTGTCATGGCCGAACAACCGTCCGAAAAAATCAATATTCTCGAAAACCGAGAGCGTCGGATAAAGGTTCTTGCCAAGACCTTGCGGCATATAGGCGATGCGCGGATAGGCAGATTCGCGATGCTTCCGATCGGCAATATCGCCGCCCAGCACCTCAATGTGGCCTTCCTCCATGCTGCGCGCGCCTGAAACCAGCGACAGCAGGCTCGATTTGCCGACGCCGTCGGGACCGATCAGGCCGATCATGCGCCCTGCGGGGATATCGAGATCAACATCGCGCAGCGCCTGCGCAGCGCCATAGGACAATTTTACGCCCCTTGCGCGAACGACAAAACTGTCGCCTCCCGCCTCAGACTGGACCGAAGCGTCACTCATTTTACGGTTTCCGCGAGGTTCTTCGGCCATTCAGCAGCGGGGTCAAGCTTCACATAGGCCATGCCCGGTAGCCCGGTCTTCACCTGCTGGATATATTTCTGAAGCAGTTCCGGCGAAATCTTTGCCTTGACGCGGAACATCAGCTTCTGGCGTTCCTCCTCGGTTTCAACCGTCTTCGGCGTGAACTGCGCCACATCGGCCACGAAGGAAATCGTGGCTGGAATGACATATTGCGGCGCAGCATCCAGCACGATGCGGGCTTCGGCGCCGATTGCGACACGACCGGCCTGCGCGGTCGGCAGGAAAAACGTCATATAGACATCGCCAAGGTCAACGAGGTTGAGAACGCGACCGCCAGCCGAAAGGACTTCGCCGGGCTGGGCAACACGATATTGCACCCGCCCCGCCGTTGGCGCGACCAGCGTTGCGTCGTTGATATCCGCCATGATGCTGGCAATCGCCGCCTTGGCGGCTTCCACCGATGCCTCGGCATCGACAACCTGCGCCTTGGCGGCATTGATGGCCGCGTCGCTTGCCGCAAGCTGCGCCTTGGCAGCCTCGACCGCTGCCTGCGCGCCTTGCGCACTGGCGCGGTCATCATCGAGAACCTGTTCGGAGACGGTTCGCGATTGGGTCAGCGCCTGCGAACGTGCCAGACGCCGCTGCGCCGCATCGAGTTGTGCATTGCGCTGGGCGACCGTCGCCTGATTGGCGGCAAATTCCGCCTGTCGCTGTATGACAAGGCTCTGCGCCGTCTCGATGCCGATCTGCGCCCGGCGCAATTGCGCTTCCGCCTGTGCGCGCTGGCTTTCAAGCTGATCGGTATCCATGCGAGCGAGAATATCGCCCTGTTTGACGAATGAACCCTCATTGGCAAGTATTTCGCGGATACGACCGGGGCTCTTGGTCGAAATATCGATCTCGGTTGCTTCGATACGGCCATTGCCCGAGGCAATCCCATCGGGCAATCCGCTGCCGTTCAGCGCCTTCCAGGCATAGTAACCACCAGCAGCCAGCGCCACCACCACTGCAGCCACAATCCATTGCTTGCGGTTGGAACTCATGCGAAACACCCTTTTTGCAATATCTACGACAATGCCGGCATTATTCCCGAGTTAGTTCAAGGCATTGGCAGGCGATCCCCATTGTCGGGCTGTTCTCAATCCCACCGCCCCGCTCGATAGTCATCGGAGAACCATATGGTTGAGGATATGGAACAACTGCACAGGTTGACAACCAGCGAATGCTAATAAACGCGGTATAAAGTAAATGCCGTTGCGGCCCTGCATAGTGGCCCCGAATTTCAATCGCTTTGACCTTGATCAATAGACGCTAAAATACTGGCAATTTCTTCAAAATACTCGACCGACGAGAAGCGCGGGTGCCGATTTGGTGAAATAGAGGGGCAACGCCGACAGCACCCGCTGGCTGTCGAAAACGGCGCTACGGAAGATCGCGCTGGTATGCGCTCGACAGATTTGATGAAGGCCGGGATGCCATTTAGGGCCGGACATCCCGGGTCGCCGATTCTGGTGGAAACAAGCAACGGCATAAGGATTAGCAACTCTGCGGGAAGCGCACTTTGATCAGGATCAAAGATGCGCGGTGAAACGCGCTATTTCTGGCCGCACTTGCCCCACGTCTTCTTCAAATAATCCGATACGTTCTTCAGTTTTGGGTCGGACAGAAATCCCTGTCGAAACAGGATGCTGCCCTTCACTTCCGGCAGCGACTGGTTCAGTTCCAGCTGGCGCTTGATCTCGCTTAAGCCGCCACCTGCCTGCCAGCCCGGCTCCGACGCGGTTGCGGTTCCGGCGCGATAAAGCGCCATGCCGATGTAAAGATCAGTCTTGGTGCCGCGCACCGTATCCGCCCACCATTTGACGATCGTGTCGTACGGCACGGCCTTGCGTCCGAACGACCAGTAAACCTGCGGCGCGATATAATCGATCAGGCCGTCCTTGACCCAGCGTCTCGTATCGGCGAAATCGCCGTCATAATTCGTCTTGCCCGCGCGCGTGGCAGACCCTAGCGGATCGTCGGCCCTGTTGCGCCAGACCCCGCCGGGGCTGATGCCAAAGCGCACATTCGGCTTGATCGACTTGATCTTGTCGGAAATTTCCTGAACCAAAGTATAGGTATTGTAACGTCGCCAGTCATATTTGCTGGCAAAGCGCGTACCGAAACGCGCATAGGTCTTGTCGTCATCGAGAGGCGAGGACGCGGTTTCATAATAGAAATAATCGTCGAACTGGATTCCATCGACATTGTATTTCTGCACGACCTCGGCGGTGATGTTCGTCACCCATTGGCGAACGGCGGGAATGCCGGGATCGAGAACATAGCGATCCGCCGACACGCCGACCCAGCTTGGATGCGTCTTGTAGACACTCGGCGGCGAATCCCTGGACGAGTTCTTCAATTCCTTGCGCGTGGATGCCTTGACGTCCATCGAAACCCGATAGGGATTGAGCCATGCATGCAGTTCGATGCCGCGCTTATGTGCCTGCTCAATGGCAAACTGCAACGGATCAAAGCCGGGGTTCTTGCCGAGCGTCCCGGTCAGATAAGACGACCACGGCAGATAGGATGACGCATAGAATGCATCCGCTGCTGGCGACACCTGAAACACCACCGCATTGATTCCGTGTTCCGACGCCTCGTCGAAGAGGTTCACCAGCTCCTGTTTTTGCCGCCGGATGCGTTCATCGTCATTTTCGATTTTCGTTGACGCCCGCGATGGCCAGTCGAGATTGAGAACCGTGGCGATCCAGCTTGCCTGAAACGCATCGCAATGGGGTGATATGGGCGGCGATATGTCGAGAGGCATGGGCATTCCGCTTTTGATTTTGCATTTCCAGCCGCAAACATTACGGCCAAGGCTTGGATATGGTTCTTATAGGCGTTAGCTTAAAGCAGAATCTTGAGAAGCGAGGAAACATGTACAAGAATATTGTCGCCACGACCGATGGATCGGAATTCGCCGAGCGTGGTCTCGTGCATGCATTCCAGCTGGCCAAGGCCGTTGGAGCCAAGGTTACGGTTGTGACGGTCACCGCACCTTATTCCGTGTCCGGCCTGCCCGGCGGTTGGACCGACAGTCCGGCTTTCATCGAACGTTTCGAACAGGAATGGAAGGATTTCGCCGATACGACACTGATACGCGCGCGCGAACTGGCAGTCGAGGCTGGCTGCGAAGTCCACACGCTGCATGTGGTCGAGCAGCACCCGGCAACAGCCATCATCGAATCCGCGACCGAACTGGGCAGCGATTTGATCGTCATGGCATCCAACGGACGGCGCGGTTTCAAGGGCCTGCTGCTCGGCAGCCAGACCTATGAAGTCGTTACCCGCAGCACGATTCCGGTGCTTGTCGTTCGATAAGTGAAGGATGATCGAAGTCGCGGCGATCAGCTTGTTTGATGACCGCTGGCGCTCTCAATATCCACCCGGAAGAAAACCGGCTCCAGCTTGCGGGTGTCGCCTTCTTTGGTGATGGTCTTGGTATAGGCCGGTTCCCACCAAGTCGGCTCAGCAGACATGATACTGACGATGGCCGCCTTCTCGTCTTCCCGCGCGATCTCACGATAGCGACCGTGCAGCACCACGGTTTTCCATTCGGTGCGGGATAGAATGTGGTCGAAGAGGATGCAGACAGCATCGTTCTTGCGCATCGCTTCGGTCTTCTGCCCATCGGTCGTGAAGGAATAAAGCGACCCGCCATTGAAGCGGAAACTCATCGGCACGATAACCGGGCGGTCATCCAGAATATAAGCCAGCCGCCCCACATGCGAATTCTGAATCATGTCCCGAAGATCGTAGTCCGACATTTCCTTGATCAACATGGCGTATCGTCTCCTGAAAAAGCTTCCCCATACTCCTAATACATAGGGCGGTGAGCTTGCCTTGACAGAGATCAAGGAGACGAAAGGATTTGCGTCAGATGAAAAGTCGCCCCTCGGCGATCTTGACCGCCGTGCCACCAATGCGCGCGCCGGTCAGCTTCTGCCCGTTGACGTCGAGTTCAAGACGGATGAGCGACGGACGCCCCATTTCCATGCCTTGTTCGATCCACCATTGCGAACTGCCGTCCATCGGCTTGTCGTTCTGCTGGATCATTCCGGCAAAGGCTGCAGCCGCCGAACCCGTCGCCGGGTCTTCATAGACATTCGCCCCGGTCACGAACATACGGGCATGATAATTGCTGTTGAACAGGATCGTCTCGCGGCAATAGACATAGATCGGCAGCGGACGCCCATCGACATGTGGCAGGTTCTCCGTGACATAAACGGGATCGATCGACACCTTGGCCGCAGCGATGAGATTGTGAACCGGCACGAGAAGATAAGGCGTTCCCGCGCTCCAGATGCCGGGCACATGATTCTCGAAGCCTATCTCATGCGTTCCAAGCCCGATGGCGGCGGCTGCTTCTTCTTTCTCGATGCGTATGTCGATCTTTTCCGGCAAGCGCGGAAGATCGAATTCGGCAAAGGCGCTGTTGTCACCCAGAATGACGCCACAGCGCACAATGCCCACCTTTTCTTCCAGCGCGACAAGCCGGTCGGCCTCATCGCCGGTGTTGCGACGGCGCGCCAGCGAAACGGCGGCGCCCACCGTCGGATGACCGGCAAAAGGCAATTCGTAATCGGGCGTGAAAATCCGAACCGCAGCCTCATGGGCGGGATTGGAAGGCGGAAAAATGAAAACCGTCTCGGAAAGATTGAACTCGCGGGCGATGGCCTGCATGCGGGCATCGTTCAGCCCTTCGCAGTCATGGACGACGGCCAAAGGATTTCCGGCCAGAGCTTTCTCGGCAAAAACGTCGAAAACCTCATAGAAACGGCCGGAAACAGCGGCTTCGCTCATCCCTCAATCTCCCCTCGACACTTTTCTGGAAACTATGATCAGTGTCTTTATATTCAACCATCATCTTAATAGAATTCTGTGCGAGCATAGCCAATTTATCGGCCCTGTCACTGCCAGTCTGGCTTATTTGTTCACTGTCTGAAATGCCAGTCGGCAAAAGCACGAACATAAGACGGTGTGGCATCGCCCATCATGCCCGCTGCCTTGATCGGGATAATCTCGGCCAGTTCCGGCTCAGCCTGCGCAGATACGAAATTTTCGATGCCGGAAACCAGCTCCCGCGACGGCGCATCGAAGCGATAGCGGCGGAACAGCGCGATGCTGCGATTGCCAGTCACCAGATTGAGCTGCACCTCGCCCTCAGCGTCGGCCAGATTGAGACCGGTTTCTTCACGCACCTCGCGCTGCATATTGGCGACGTAGTCCACCCGCCCGTCTACAATGTCGTTATCGTCGATTGAGCCTGCCGGAAAATAGATGCGCCCCCCACCGGCATTCTGCATGCCCATACGGGCCGCAATCAGATGTCCCTCGCATGAAACAATGACGCCCACGCCGAAGATATGCCATGGACGAACTGGCTCCGGGTCGTTGCGCCAATGCATCAGCGTCGCAAAGCTGCTGCGCTTGAAACCCGCCTTCAAGACACCATCGGCCAGCCGCGCTTCCGGCGCCAAAAAGATTTCGCCATCGAACAAAGCTGGCTTTGCGGCCTGCTCACGCTTCCAGTTCAGCGCAATTATCTGCTGATGCTGCTGCGTATATTCAAGCGGCCCTGGAACGACACGGACATCGGCATCATCGATGACATGAACCGTATTTTCCCGCACATGATCCATCGTGGTTCTATCCTGCCTCTCAGACAATATTCAGCGTCACGGCGACCGGGCAATGATCACTGGCCTTGGGCCGATCCCAGCCCGTGCGCGGATAGCGCTCCACCTGCTGATCCCGTGGAAACACCGTGCGCCATGGCTGGCCGCGCCGGACAATCTGCGGCACCGCGCTTTCGTTTTTCAAAGCAAATGATGGTGACGCCAGGATGTAATCAAGCTGACAAAGATGTCGCTCCTGTGGTCCGCGCGTATGATACAACGTCCAGCGATCCATGATCGGGCGGCGCTCCACGAGATTGACGGCAAAACCATCGCCAAGCAGCACATCGAGCGCGCTGTCCTCTTCCTGAACGGGCGTGAAGTCATAGCCGTTCCATTCATCGCCACCAATGACGATGCGCTCGCGATAATCGTTGAAATCGCCACAGATCAGCCAGCGCCGATTGGCAGCCTTGGCCGGTCCGAACTTGTCTTCGATGATGCGGCGGATCGCCTTCGCCTCGGCTTTGCGAACCGGGGATGAAGCGGTGCGCCCGTCAAAGCCGTTGCGCGCGCCGGTCATGGATTTGAGATGCGTCACGAAAAGCGAGAGCGGCTTGCCCGCAATACGCAAATCCACATTCAAACAATCCCGCTTGAAAATGCGGTCATGCGGCTCAATGCCAAGTTCTGCCAGAACAGGCTCGTACAGGCCGAAATCATTATAGGTCAGATGCGCGTGGCTCGTGACCTCGTCCACCTCTATAGGCTGGCCGTCGCGGGTCGTGTCCCGGATCATGACGGCCACGTCGATGCCCCGGCTGTCATTGCCGTCGATCAGATGTTTGTGCCGGTAGCCATGGCCGATCATCTTGAAAAGATAGCCATATTCGAAGGCGTTGAGCGCGGCCAGATTATCGACTTCCTGCAGGCACAGTATGTCGGCGCGCGTTTCGGCGATTGCGAGCGCCGTCATCTGCCTTGTGTCGTCGGCATGGGCGACAGCACGCGCCTGCTCCAGCAGACGGTATTGCGCCTCGTCACCGATTTCGAACAATTGCAGGCTGCGGTCCTGATGCAATTCATTGCGGAAGCCCGAAAAATCGAACCGGCGCATCAGATTCTCGACATTGAATGTGGCTATCGTAAACATGTGCGAGCAATCTCGCCAGTTGCATCGCGATTGGCAAGGACTTCTTGGCCGCGCCGGGAATTTTCCCCGAACGGATGATTTTGGAAGATGAAACACCCATATTAAGTGTATGACGACAGCGAATGCCCGCCTCCCATACATGAAAGGCAATAGTCGTAATGCTCAAGAAAACCCTGTGCGCAGCGATGATTTCCAGTCTGTTTGCCGTTGGCTTCGCTGCGCCCGCCGTGGCGGTCGAACTGCGCAAAACGCCCTATCTGCCATCGTTGCAGCCGACCAGACCGCCAGTCGTCAATCCCAATTCGAATACCAATCGACCCGGCCCGAATTCGCCGGGATGCTACGGCTCCGTCACCTGCCGCAACAGCGAAAACTATATCTCCGGTCAGGGTGTGTTGCGTTACAAGAACGGCGAGCCGTTGGACGTGCGCCCATCCACCCGCCCGCAGGTTAAGCGCTTCGGGCCGAGCGTCAATCACATGCAGTGGTGCTCAAACCGCTATCGCAGCTATCGCAGCTCCGATGATACCTATCAGCCCCTCGCCGGGCCGCGCACCAGCTGCAACTCGCCATTTCAATAAAGAAAGGCCGGGAAATTTCCCGGCCTTTGCTTTTTGTTCCCAGTTCTTATGCAGCAGCAGACTTGCTGTGCGTGCGGATCAGGCGGCCAAGCCGCATGATGCCTTCATCGATCATTTCGTCATTGGCGCAAGAATAGCTAAGGCGCAGCGTGTTCGCGCCGGTGGCATCGGCAAAGAACGCCTTGCCGGGAACGAAAGCGACCTTTTCAGTCTCAATGGACGATGCAAGCAGCTGCGCGCCATCCATGCCTTCCGGCACCGTGACCCAGATGAACATGCCGCCTTCAGGCTTGGTCCAGCTGGTGCCTTCCGGCATATATTTGGCAAGGGCTTCCAGCATGCGGTCACGGCGATGCTTGTAGACCTTGGCGACCTTGGCGACCTGTGCATCGAAGCCATGCGTCGCGACATGATAGATCGCGATCTGGTTGATGGTCGAGGAATGAAGGTCCGCCGCCTGCTTCATGAGAACGAGCTTGCGGATAACATCCTTCGAGGCAACCACGTAGCCGACGCGCAGCCCCGGTGCGAGGGTCTTCGAGAACGAGCCGCAATAGATGGTGCGGGTCTTTTCGATGTCGCCGCCATTGCGGGCGATGTCGAGCGAAAGGATCGGCGGGATGGCTTCGCCATTGTAGCGCAGATACTGATAGGCTGCGTCTTCAATGATCGGGATATTCAGCTCATCGGCTTCTGCCAGAAGCTTTTGACGGCCAGCCAGATCGACGGTCTCGCCGGTCGGATTGGCGAAATCGGCAGAAAGATAGCTGAACTTCACCTTGCCGCCAGCCTTTTCAGCGGCCTGCACATAGGATTCAGGCGTGCGGTTGCCCTTGATCGCCAGCGTGTCATAGGTCGGCTCATAGGCATTGAATGCCTGCAAGGCGCCGAGATAGGTCGGCGCAGTCACCAGCGCGGTATCATTGGGCGAAATGAACAGCTTGCCGAGATAATCGAGCGCCTGCTGCGAACCGGAGGTGATGAAAACATTGTCCTCGGTGCAGGGAATGCCGATCTTGGCCAGTTCGCCGACAAGCCAGGTGCGCAGCGGCTTATAGCCTTCCGATACCGAATATTGCAGCGCGGCATTGGCTTCCGCACCCGTCAGGGTTTCCTTGTAGGCAGCCTGAAAGGCGTCATGCGGAAACAGCGCCGGATCGGGAATGCCACCGGCAAATGAAATGATGTCCGGACGTTCCAGAAGCTTCAAAAGTTCGCGGATTTCCGATGCGCGCATGCGTTTGGAGCGCGTTGCAAAAACATTTTCCCAGTCCAACACGGGAAATCTCCTCAATTAGACTTAACCATCCATCTGATGGAATTCGTATTAGCCAGATCTCCTCAAACCCCAGCTAATAGGGCGAAGCTCTAGCGCAATTTTAGACCAACGAGAACAGCTTTTCCCATGCTTCTATGGAATAAAGCTATTCGAAATTCTTTTGGCCGTCGAAGTGCATGAAACGGAAAGCTGACGCAGAGTTTTGGTTCTTTTCGTTCGCGGCTTAATCGCGATCAATCCCACCATCCAGCGCCAAGTAATGAAGGGGGCGTATGAAACGCCCCCTTTTTTGCTCGTCGTGGAAGCTCCCAAAATCAGATGAGATTTTGGTTCTGGTCCGTCGAAACTGGTGCTTTCTGAGAACCGGAGCGGAATGTACTTAAAGGTACATGAGCACCGGAAGCGGAAGGAAGTGCCATTTGCAGACAGCCAGAACCTAAATATCGCTGATTTTTAGTTGCGAGCCTTATCCACCAGCTTGTTGGCGGCAATCCATGGCATCATGGCGCGGAGCTTTTCGCCAACTTCTTCGATCTGGTGCGCATCGTTGTTGCGGCGGATGCCCTTGAAGCGAGCAGCGCCTGCACGATATTCTTGCATCCAATCGGAAGTGAACTTGCCGGTCTGAATGTCTTTCAGAACGCGCTTCATTTCTTCCTTGGTTTCGGCAGTGATGATGCGCGGACCGGT
Source organism: Ochrobactrum sp. C6C9 (assembly GCF_022627935.1). NCBI lineage: Bacteria > Pseudomonadati > Pseudomonadota > Alphaproteobacteria > Hyphomicrobiales > Brucellaceae > Ochrobactrum > Ochrobactrum sp. C6C9. The sequence goes on from NZ_JABXGB010000020.1 coordinate 50,610, forward strand.
GACGTATTCGCCCCATTCAGCGGTGTTCGAGATCGAGTAGTTCATGTTGGCGATGCCGCCTTCGTAGATCAGATCCACGATGAGCTTCATTTCGTGCAGGCATTCGAAATAGGCCATTTCCGGCGCATAACCGGCTTCAACCAGAACTTCGAAACCGGTGCGGATCAGCTCAACCACGCCGCCGCAGAGAACAGCCTGCTCACCGAACAGATCGGTTTCGCACTCTTCCTTGAAGGTGGTTTCGATGACGCCCGAACGGCCGCCGCCAACGCCCGAAGCGTAGGACAGAGCGAGGTCATGGGCATTGCCCGATGCATCCTGATGGATGGCGATCAGGCAAGGCACGCCGCCGCCCTTCTGGTATTCGCCGCGAACCGTGTGGCCTGGGCCCTTCGGTGCGATCATGACGACGTCGACCGACTTCTTCGGCTCGATGAGGCCGAAATGAACATTGAGGCCGTGTGCGAAAGCAATCGCAGCGCCGTCGCGCAGGTTGCTGTGGATGTGGTCGCGGTAGATGTCGGCCTGGAGTTCATCCGGAGTCGCCATCATCATGAGGTCGGCCCACTTGGCGGCATCAGCAACGTTCATCACCTGAAAGCCGTCTGCTTCCGCCTTCTTGACGGTTGCGGAACCTTCTCGAAGGGCGACGCGCACATTGGCAGCACCGGAATCCTTCAGGTTCAGCGCATGGGCTCGGCCCTGGCTGCCGTAGCCGACGATAACCACATTCTTCGACTTGATCAGGTTAACGTCTGCATCCCGGTCGTAATAAACGCGCATTTCCTATTCCCTTCGTTTCAGTTTATTCTCTGGCCTTCTTGCGTCAGCCGATGTGACTAAGCCCCGTACAGAGCGAAAAACTGCTTTGTGGCGCGCCGGGCGTCCCGGATGACCACGTCGTCAGTCAGTTCCAGCCGGTCGCCCAACAGCAACCGGATTTGCATGTCCCGGACGACGAGCCCGAAGAACGTGCGAAATGCTTCATCGATATCGTCGAAAGCCAGCAGCTTGGCTTCCATCCCCATTTCAAGGATCGGCTTCAGGCGCTTGGCCATGGCCACCGGCCCGTTGGAGAGAACGATATCGCCCAGCGCCGACTTGCCCGATGCCGCATGGCTGACAGCCAGACGGTTAAGCGCGATCGACGTGCGGCCCGAAAGCACCAGCAGCCAGTCGCGGGCAAAGTGTTCCAGGCTTGAAAACAGCGATTCCGCGTCAAGTTTCTCGCGCGCCAGCGGCACAACGCGAACCTTGGAGGCCTGCCAGCGAACCATCGCCGTCAGAAGACCGTCACGGTCGCCAAACCATTTATAGAGGCTTTCCTTGGAGCAATTGGCGGCACGCGCAATGCTCGCCGTCGTCAAAGCGCGGTCTCCGCCTTCGACAAGAAGGCGCAACGCCTGCTCCAGAACATCGTTCTGACGCGGCGAAAGAGCCTGCTGCTTTTGAGCCTGCAATTCGTCGCTACCATCAGTCACGGGGCACTTCCTCCTCTTGTACCGTACGGTACGGTTCCCATTCTATTAGCCCTTGCCGCATAGGCGGTCAAGCGAGATTTTTGAAAAATTCGGATGGTAAGGCGTGTACTAAAGATGCCTTTGCCGATAGCGCGATTGAACTATGTACTTGCGCAAAAATAGTAGGAAAAACAAGCAATTAGGGCGCCATCCGGAATCAAATTCTCAGATAACGCCCTGATAAAACACGGTCTGTTAAAGCGAATTCCCGATCAGATATTCACCTGCGTACCGATTTCTACCACGCGTCCGGTTGGGATCTGGAAATATTCGGTCGCGTCCGACGCCGTGCGCGCCAACAGGATAAACAGCTTGTCCTGCCACAGAGGCATGCCGGAATGCACCGAAGCCTTGAGCGAACGGCGCGACAGGAAGAACGAGGTCGTCATGATGTCGAACTTCCAGCCAAGCTTGCGGCAAAGGCCAAGCGCGCGCGGAATATTCGGCTGCTGCATATAGCCGAACTTCAGCGTCACCTGCATAAAGCGCTCGTTATATTGCGAGACACGCGCGCGGTCTGCGCTGGAGACCCACGGCTTCGAAGCGGTCACGACGGTCAGGATGACATTGTTCTGATGGAGCACCTTATAATGCTTCAGACTGTGCATCAGCGCGGTTGGCGCACTTTTCGGGTCGCCCGTCAGGAAGACAGCCGTTCCCGGCACAATCGTTGGCGGGCGCTTGGCCATCTGCTCGACGATGAGATCGAGCGGCACTTCGCCCTTGCGTGTCTTGAGGAACAGGTGCCGGGTGCCGCGCACCCATGTCCACATGATGAGCACAAGCACTGCGGCAATGCCGATAGAAGCCCAACCGCCTTCATGCACCTTGATGATGTTGGCGCTGAAGAACATGATGTCGATCAGCAGGAAACCGAGCATCAAAGGCAGCGCACGACTGACCTGCCAATTCCAGATCCGCGTCATGACAATATAGAGCAGCACGGTCGTCACCAGCATGTTGCCGGTCACTGCGATACCATAGGCTGCGGCCAGATTGGTCGACTTCTCAAAGCCCAGCACCAGAATGACCACGGTCAGGCCGAGCAGCAGATTGACACGCGGGATATAGATCTGCCCGTGCAGCTTCTCCGACGTGTGCTGAATTTCAAGGCGTGGCAGAATGTTGAGCTGCACCGCCTGCCGCGCCACGGAAAAGGCACCGGTGATAACGGCCTGACTGGCGATCACTGTTGCTGCCGTCGCCAGCAGCACCATCGGCAGCAGCGCGAAATTCGGCAGCATCTGGAAGAACGGCAATGCCGCTGCTTCGCCATGCGACAGGATGAAGGCGGCCTGTCCAAAATAATTCAGCACCAGACATGGAAACACGATCCACAGCCAGGCGCGCACGATGGGCTTGCGCCCGAAATGGCCAAGATCGGCATAGAGCGCTTCGGCACCCGTCATGGCGAGGAAAACCGCGCCAACGGTGATGAAGGCAATACCGGGGCTAATGGCCAGAAAGCGCACTGCATAATAGGGATTGAGCGCATAAATGACGGTTGGATCGTCGAATATGTGCCAGAGGCCCGACGCGCCCAGCGCCAGAAACCAGATCGCCATGATCGGCCCGAATACGATGGCAACCTTGCCGGTGCCGAGCTTTTGTACCGAAAACAGCGTCACAAGGATGACGACCGTAATGGGCACCACGAAAGGCGTGAGGCTGGGCGCGACGATTTCCAGGCCTTCCATCGCGGAAAGCACGGAAATGGCAGGCGTAATCACGGCATCGCCAAAGAACAGCGCTGCGCCGCATATACCGACGGCCAGAATGAGATTGGGACGTCCTTTCAGAGCGCCGCGCACCAGCGCCATCAGCGATAGGATGCCGCCTTCGCCGTTATTATCGGCCCGCAGCACGAACAGAACATATTTGATCGTGACAACCAGCGTCAGCGCCCAGAATATCAGCGAGACGACGCCAAGAATGTCCGGGCGCGACAGGACGCCGTCAGAGGCCGCCGTGTGCAGCGCCTCACGAAAAGCGTAGATCGGGCTGGTGCCGATATCGCCATAGACCACACCGAGCGCGCCCAAGACCAGCGTCTTCATGCTGTCGCTATGATGATCGTTTTCTTCGCCGATATATCCGGTTTCAGCGCCAACACTGCCAACAAGCGGCGTGACCGCCGCATCCGGCGCGGAGGATTGCGATTGCGCGTTCTGGCCGTTCAGCTCGTCGCTCATTTGCCGACACCTCGCAACATCCTGAAATCATTCTGGCTGGAAATCATATTGTGTGGAGTCCACTCACAGGTACACCCGCAAAAGATTGCGGATTGCAACAACCGTGCCGCATCTTTGCCCCAATCCGGTTCAAACATCATCACCGAACCGAGCGGTGCATACGCGCTGCTCCGATGATGCCCCGAAGGCAAAGCACGCCGGGGCACTTCGATGTGGAATGCGGATTTCGGAAAACCGTATCAATGCTTCCCTCATACGTCCCTGCGCGCTCCTGACGCGGATGAACCAGCCGCGGACGCCTATAGCTTGTTGAGCTTTGGCACAAATGCGCTTTTCGCAAAGCTCAGGTCAAAGCTATGCATTTTGCGCATTGAACGTGCCAATTACCCAGCCAAAGCAGCGTTAAAACGTCCCACTGTCGCCGCCATACCATACGTCAAAGCGTCCGCCGTCAATCCATGTCCGATGGAAACTTCTTTCAATTGTGGAATGCGTTTGACCAGTGCCGGGAGATTTTCGACCGTCAGATCGTGACCGGCATTGATTTCAAGACCGAGCGCCGTTGCGGCATCCGAGGCCTTGCCAACACGGTCCAGCTCGCGCGCTGCCGCTGCCGGATCGTCATAGGTCGCGCCATAAGGACCGGTATAGAATTCCAACCGGTCAGCGCCGATGGCCTTGGCCTTTTCATAACCCAGCGGATCGGGATCGGCGAACAGCGAAACGCGCATGCCGCCCTTCTTCAACCGCGCCACGATGGGCGCCAGATAATCGGCCTTGGACAGGAAATCCCAGCCGTGGTCGGAAGTGGCCTGTGTCGGATCATCCGGCACCAGCGTCACCTGTTCCGGCTGGTGCTTTTCTACCAGATCGAGGAAGGCCTCGCTTGGAAAGCCTTCAATATTGAATTCGGCCTGCGGAAATTCATCATCGATCAATGCACGAATATCGCCAAGATCGGAAAAGCGGATGTGGCGCTGGTCCGGGCGCGGATGCACCGTCAATCCTGCCGCCCCCGCCGCGAGTGCAATTCGCCCGAGACCGGTGACGCTCGGCCAGGGCAGATCGCGACGGTTACGTAGCATGGCGATGGCATTGAGATTGACAGATAATTTCGCAGGCATGGAGGCATTTCTCCCATGATCGGTTTTCGCTTTAGAGCCTGTTCCAAAAGCCGTCCTGTGTGGCCGCAAATGCCGATTTTCTCCATTTTCGCACACACATGCCGCTTTTTGAGTCAGGCTCTTATATCGCCCGCCGCAGGAAAGTGTGAGTGTTTTCCCGTCGCACCTGATGACCCATCCCCAAATGTTGCCGTTTCCCGTCTTTGGAGCATAGGCCAAGCTATTCCTTGCCGAATTTGGAACAACAATCCGCAACCTTTCGCCCGGTTTGGACGTTTGAATCCTGTCCTGACAGGGGCACGAATTGACGATTGGTCATAGAAGACGCTTGGAGACCGATGATGCGCAATGAGGACATCCCCGTCGTCCGCCGCATTCCCACGGACCGGAATGATGTATTCGCCTTTGCCATTGAAGGGCATTTGGACGATTCATCGCTGGAGAACCTTTATGGGCTGCTCGACGCAGCCTATGAGCAATATGACGAGATTGATCTGCTGATCCGCCTGACCGGCTATGAGGGCGCGGACTGGACCGCGGCTTTTTCCGAAAGCATGCTTTCAATGCGCTCAAAATCGCTCAAGCATCTGCGCCGCTATGCGATTGTAGGCGGTCCATTATGGATACAGGCCAGCATCACCCTGATGCAGCCCCTCCTCTCGATAGAAATGCGCTCCTTCGAAGCCGACGAAGAACAGGACGCATGGGAGTGGCTGAGCGCCAAACCAATTGAAAGCTGATTATTTTACAATCGTCAGGCGTTCTGCTGCACGGGTAATGGCCGTATAGAGCCAGCGCTCGCGCGTATCGCGAAAAGCATAGCTTTCATCGAACAATACCACATCATCCCACTGCGAACCTTGAGCCTTGTGCACCGTCAGGGCATAGCCATAGTCGAAGTCGTCGTAACGCTTCTTGGTCTGCCACGGAATTTCGCTATCCGGGTCCTCGAACTGCGCCTTCAAAAGCTTGATCTTGGCAACGCCGCGATCATCGTCTTCCGGCGCAACCAGCAGATTGATCCCGGGCTTCACGGTTTCCTTGGAGGAGGTCATGACCTTCCAAAGCGACCCGTTGAGCAGGCCCTTGGCCGGATCGTTGCGCAGGCAGACCAGCTTGTCACCCGCCTGCGGATAATCCGCCGTAAAGCCCTTCAGCTCGCGCAGGCGCTGGTTATAACGCCGCCGCGTGCGATTGGTGCCGACAAGCACCTGATCGGCCTTCAGAACCATGTCCTGATTGACTTCGTTCTTGCTGATGACCTTTGCCGCACCGTGATCACCATAGGGCAGCTCGCGCCCTTCGCGCACGTCAAGCGCCATGCGGATAATCGGATTGTCCTGCGCCTGACGGTGAATTTCGGTGAGCAGATAGTTCGGCTCATGCTCGGTAAAGAACCCACCGCCGGAAATCGGCGGCAACTGGCCCGGATCGCCCAACACGAGGATTGGCGTTCCGAAGCTCATGAGATCGCGCCCAAGCGCCTCGTCCACCATCGAACACTCATCCACCACGATCATCGCCGCCTTGGCGACCGGGCTTTGCCGATTGAGCGAGAATGTCGGCGCGATGGACGTCTTGCCTGTCGTCTCGTCCTCAACGGCTTCCTCGCCACGCGGACGATAGATCAGCGAATGCAGCGTGCGCGCATTGCTGGCGCCCTTGGACCGCAAAACCTGCGCGGCCTTGCCGGTAAAGGCGGCAAACTGCACATCGCCATCGACATGTTCCGCGAAATAGCGCGCCAGTGTCGTCTTGCCCGTTCCGGCATAACCGAACAGCCTGAAAATGGGACTACGCCCCTCTTTCAGCCATTGTCCGACGGCCTTGAGCGCCTGATCCTGTTCCGGTGAAAACTGCATGGCTCTTTCAGACAGGATTCGCGACCTGAAAACAAGATCAAACCGTGATCAAACAGCCGTATTAAGCAGAGCCGTATAGCGGGAGAGGTCGACATTGCCGCCGCTGACGATGACACCGACGCGCTTTCCGCGCAGTTGATCCGCCATCTGGCGGGCACCGGCGAAAGCCAGACAACCCGTCGGCTCGACCACCAATTTCATCTGACGAGCAAAGAACTTCATGCCGTCGACAAGGGCCTGATCGCTAACGGCCAGAACATCCGTGACCTTCTCGCGGATGATGGCAAAGGTCAGGTCGCCCGGCGCCTGCGTCTGCGCGCCATCGGCCAGCGTCTGCGGCGTGTCGATGCGCACAATTTTGCCCGCCCGCAAGGATTGCTGGACATCATTCCCTGCTTCCGGCTCGACGCCATAAACGGCGCAATCGGGCGAAAGCGCCTTGGCGGCCAGCGCCGATCCGGCAATCAACCCGCCGCCGCCGACGCAGACGAACAGCGCGTCAAGCGGCCCCACTTCCTCGATCAACTCCTTGGTCGCCGTGCCCTGCCCGGCAATGATATGCGGGTGGTTATAGGGTGGAATCAGGGTGAGACCGCCCTCCTCCGCCAGACGGTTCGTCAGGGCGTCACGGTCATCCTTATACCGATTGAAGGTGATGACATTGGCGCCATAGCCGCGCGTTGCTTCCAGCTTCGACTGCGGCGCATCTTCCGGCATCAATATGGTGGCGGAAATGCCAAGCAGCTTTGCCGACAAGGCCACCGCCTGCGCATGATTGCCCGATGAAAATGCAATCACGCCGCGCTTCTTTTGCTCATCGCTGAAACGGGTAAGCGCATTGAACGCGCCGCGAAACTTGAACGCACCGATGCGCTGAAGATTTTCGGCCTTGAAAAAGAATTGTGCGCCGGTCTCGGCATCGAGCGCCGCAGAGGTCAGAACCGGCGTGCGAAGCGCATGGCCCTCGATCTGTCCGGCGGCGGAAACCACATCGTCATAGGTAGGAAGTGCACGCATTTTGATGCTCCGATTGAGCTACTTCAGCATCGGCCAGAGGCTCGCGATCAGCAGCAAGGCCATAAAGATATTGAACCATTTGAGATGCACCGGATCATCCAGCCAGTTGCGCAGCAACATGCCAAAGCCTGCCCAGACCGAAACGCTCGGCAGGTTGACCAGCGCGAAGGCAACGCTCACCAGCGAAACGGCCAGATAGTAATTGTCATGCGTGGCATAGGTGGCAATGCCGGTGACGGCCATCACCCACGCCTTGGGATTGACCCACTGGAAGGCTGCCGCCTGCATGAACGTCATCGGCTTGCCATCACCAGTACCCTTCGCTTCACCGATCGAACGCGACATTGCGATTTTCCATGCCAGATAGAGCATGTAAGCGCCGCCCGCGAATTTCAGGCTGGTGTAGAAGGCAGGCACCGTTTCAAGCAGCACGCCAAGACCGAAGCCAACTGCCAGAAGCAGGCCGAAAAACCCGACACCGATACCCAGCATATGCGGGATCGTGCGCCGAAAGCCAAAATTAACCCCCGATGCCAGCAGCATTAGATTGTTCGGCCCCGGTGTGATGGAAGACACAAAAGCGAAGGCGATCAGCGCCAAAAATACTTCGACAGACATGTGATGAACCCGATTTAGAGCCTGCTCCAAAAGTCGCCCTGTGTGGCTGCAAATGGCAATTTTCTCCATTCCGGTGCTCACGTACCCAAAAGTACGCTCCGCTCCGGTACTCGAAAATCGCCATTTTCGCCCCCACATGCCGCTTTTTGAGTGAGGCTCTTACCCGCACAAATTAGCTCAATAAAAAACCGGCACAATCGAAACATTGTGCCGGTTTGGAGCCTTATTGTATCGATCCCTGCTCTTGGCAGAGAAACACGACTTACATGCCTTCAGGACCCCGGTTCATCGCCGCCACGCCGGTGCGGCAGATTTCCACGAGGCCAAGCGGCTTCATAATCGAGATGAACTGGTCGATCTTCGCGGTCTTGCCGGTGATTTCCAGAATGAAGTGATCGGTCGTCGCATCGACCACCTTGGCCTTGAACGCATCGGCGAGACGCAGCGTTTCGGCGCGGGCTTCACCCTTGCCAGCCACTTTCACCAGCGCCAGCTCGCGCTCGATCGGGCGATCATGCCCGAGTTCGCTCGCACGGTGGCTGAGATCAACCACGCGGTGAACCGGAACGATGCGCGCCAGCTGGTGGCGGATCTGGTCAAGCACGTGCGGTGTACCACGCGTCACAATGGTAATACGCGAAAGGTGCTTTTCGTGCTCGGTTTCCGAAACCGTCAGGCTTTCAATGTTATAGCCGCGACCGGAAAACAATCCGATCACGCGGGCAAGGACACCTGGCTCGTTATCGACGAGGACGGCAAGCGTATGGGTTTCCGGGGTCTGGGTTTCGGCTGCGATGAAGTAGGCCGATCCGGAAGCTAGGTTCTGTGCATTCATGATTTCAAATCCTCCGGATCAGACGAGCGCGCGGCCCTTGGCGTCGATGGCATTGGCGACGGCTTCGTCGGTGGCTTCGTCGGGCAACAGCATTTCATTATGCGCCTTGCCGGACGGAATCATCGGGAAGCAGTTCGCCAGATTGGCAACGCGGCAGTCGAAGATGACCGGCTTGTCGATGTCGATCATTTCCTGAATGGCGGCGTCGAGATCGCCCGGCTTTTCGCAGCGAATGCCGTGCGCGCCATAGGCTTCTGCCAGCTTGACGAAATCCGGCATCGCCTCCGTATAGGAATGCGACAGGCGGTTGCCATGCAGCAATTGCTGCCACTGGCGCACCATGCCCATATACTGGTTGTTCAGGATGAAGATCTTGATCGGCGCATTGTGCTGGATCGCTGCCGACATTTCCTGAATGCACATCTGGATCGATGCGTCCCCGGCAATGTCTATAACCAGCGCATCCGGATGCGCAATCTGCACACCGAGCGCGGCAGGCAGGCCATAGCCCATCGTGCCGAGGCCACCCGAGGTCAGCCAGCGGTTCGGTTCTTCGAAGCCATAGAACTGTGCCGCCCACATCTGGTGCTGGCCGACTTCGGTGGTGATGTAGGTTTTGCGATCCTTGGTCAGTTCATACAGCCGCTCAATGGCATATTGCGGCATGATGACGTCCTTGTTCGGCGTATAGGCCAGCGAATTGCGGGCGCGCCAGCGGTCGATCTGCTCCCACCAGGCGGCGATGGCCTTCTTTTCCGGCTTCTTTTCGGAAGCGCGGAACTGGCGAACCATATCTTCCAGAACATGCGCAACATCGCCGATGATCGGCACATCCACGCGGACATTCTTGTTGATCGAAGACGGATCGATATCGATATGAATCTTCTTCGAATTCGGCGAGAAGGCATTGAGGCGACCGGTGATACGGTCGTCGAAGCGCGCGCCAACGCACAGCATGACATCGCAATCATGCATGGTCATGTTCGCTTCGTAAGTGCCGTGCATGCCCAGCATGCCGAGCCAGTTCTTGCCCGATGCCGGATAGGCGCCGAGGCCCATCAGGGTCGAGGTGATCGGGAAGTTGCCGAGTTCAACCAGCTCGCGCAGCAGACGGGAAGCTGCCGGGCCGGAATTGATCACGCCACCGCCGGAATAGATGACGGGCTTCTTGGCCGTGGCGAGCAGACGGACGGCGTCGGAGATTGCCTGCGCATTGCCGTCGAGAACCGGACGGTAGGTGGTGCGCGGCGTGGTCTGCGGCGGCGTGTATATGCCCTTGGCAAACTGGATATCCTTCGGAATATCGACCAGAACCGGACCCGGACGGCCCGTGGATGCAACATGGAAGGCTTCATGCAGAATGCGCGACAGGTCGTTGACGTCCTTCACCAGCCAGTTGTGCTTGGTGCAGGGGCGTGTGATGCCAACCGTATCGGCTTCCTGAAAGGCATCGGAACCGATCAACGAGGTCGGGACCTGACCAGAAATGCAGACGAGCGGGATGGAATCCATCAGCGCATCCTGAAGCGGGGTGACCGCATTGGTTGCGCCGGGGCCGGATGTCACCAGCAGCACACCGACCTTGCCGGTGGAGCGGGCATAGCCTTCGGCGGCATGGCCTGCGCCCTGTTCGTGACGCACGAGAATGTGCTGAATCTTGTCCTGCTGGAACAGTTCGTCATAGATCGGAAGCACTGCGCCGCCCGGATAACCGAAAATGCTCTCCACGCCCTGATCGATCATGGCCTGAATAACCATTTCCGCGCCGGTCATCTCGCGTGGATGGCTTGTTTCCTGAGATCCTGCGGCGGTCGCTTCCGCCTCTTGTTTACCTGCAGTCATCGTTCTCTTCCCGTCTAGTCTGTATTTCGGTGTCAGATTTAGCCGCATCGGGCTTTTTTGGATAATAAAAAAGGCCCCCGAGGGAGCCTGTCTTTCGCGCATGGGAGCTTTCGCCGGATGGTTACACCATCCTGCCCATGCGCGCCCGTACCACAAGAATAATAAACGTGTTCATGGGGCGGGACACTAATCGCCTGAAAAGAAGCCGTCAACGCATAAATACGAGCCCTGTGATATTTTCTTAAGATTCACCCCACCCTCTCGATAACTTTATTTCAACCCGGATTTGCTAGCTTCATCAGATAGCTCTTATGAAAGTTGGCGAAATGAACACGGGCGGGGATATTGACGGCAGTGCCGAGATGAAGGGCCGCGGCTTTGTACAGCGCAACCGCACGGAAGGTCATGTCATCCAGTGCGACGGCGAGCGCGCCATCATTGCGGCTTTGTCCGGCCCCTCCTCCACTGCGTCCGATGACTACTGGACCGTCGGTCAGTTGATCTCCATCCAGTCGGGCGGCAACCGCCTGGTTGGCCTCGTCCACAATGTCACCGTGCCCGATAATGCCTGGACGCGCGGCGGCGACAACATCGTCCATGTCCATGTCGAATTTTTGGGCGAAGTGCGCGGCGAACCCGATGGCCATATGTCGTTCAGCGGCGGCATTTCCAGATATCCCTATCCCGGCGCCATCGCCCACCGTATCCGCGCCTCCGACCTTTCCGCAGTCTATGCCCAGATGGGCCAGACAAGCGTACCCATCGGCGCGCTGACCCAGGACGCCTCCGTCCCGGCCTATGTTTCGGTTGAAGACCTCATCTCGCGCCACTTTGCCGTTGTCGGCACCACGGGCGTGGGCAAATCCAGCGCCGTCATGCTGCTCTTGCGCCGCATCGTCTTGCAACGGCCCGATTTGCGCATCCTGATCCTCGACCCGCACAATGAATTTGCGGGCGCGTTTCCAGACCTCGCCATTGCAGTGGACCAGACCAATATCGAATTGCCGTTCTGGATGCTGCGACTGGACGAATTTGCCGATGTTATTTTTCGCGGCCGCACGCCGGAGCCGACGGAATACGACATATTGCGCGACCTCGTGCAGCTTGCGCGCGAAAAAACCAGTGACAGCGAAACCGGCGGACGCCACAGCCTGCGGCGCAAGCTTTCGGACAGGACGGTCAGCGTCGATACGCCGATTGCCTATCGCCTGCGTGATCTCCTGACGCTGATCGATGACAGGATCGGCCTTCTCGACAGCAAGGCGGAGCGCCCCTATCTGCGCAACCTGAAAGCAAGACTGGAGTCGATCGCCAGCGATCCGCGTTTCCGCTTCATGTTTGCCGTCACCGGCGGGCCGGAAACCATGCGTCAGGCTATCGCGCGCATTTTCCGCATTCCGCATAATGGCAAGCCGATCTGCACCTTCCAGCTTGCGGGCCTCCCGTCCGAAGTGGTGAATGCCGTTGCTTCGGTTCTGTGCCGCCTCTCCTTCGACATCGCCATGTCGAGCGAAGGCAGCCTGCAAACCCTCGTCATCTGCGAGGAAGCGCACCGTTATATTCCAGCCGACAAGGATGCTGGCTTCTGGCCGACGCGGCAGGCGATTGCCCGCATCGCCAAGGAAGGGCGCAAATACGGCTCTTATCTCGGCGTGATCAGCCAGCGCCCCGGCGAGCTGGACGCCACCATTCTTTCGCAGTGCAATTCGATCTTCGCGATGCGTCTCGGCAATGAGCGCGATCAGGAAATCATCAAGGGCGCGCTGCGCGGCGGTGCGCGCAGCATGGCCGGTTTCCTCTCGTCGATTGCCAATCGCGAAGCCATTGCCTTCGGCGAAGCGTTTTCGACACCGATGCGGCTGACCTTCGAAACGGTTCCAGCGCATCAGCTGCCCGGGCGGCGCAAAGCCGAAAGCTTGACATCATCCTTGCAGGTCGATGACAGAATCGCGCTGGATCGTATCGTGGACCGGCTGCGTTCGTTCGAAAACAACGCGCATCCCGGCGCGCCGGAAAAGCCGACCGACGACAGCGATCTATTGAAAAAGCCTTCGACGATCAGCAGGCTTACAACCGTCGCGGCAGCGCCACTTGCAACGGAAAGACCTGCTCCCATCGTCTCGCATAACAGCGAGACAGCCCAAAGCATGAAGAAGCTAGGCGATCTGGTGCGCAATTTCCGCAAGGATTATGAGAGCTGACGGGACGCCTTTAACCACCCGGCATCAGGCGCAGACGCGATTGCGCCCCATATTCTTGGCGGCATAGAGCATCTTGTCAGCGCGACGATAAAGGTCCTTTGACGTTTCGCGCCGGTCCCAGACCGCAAGCCCGATACTGACGGTGACCGTCAGCTTCACATCGCCGAGATCGATTTCCAGCCCGGCAATGGCCTTTCGGATACGATTGGCGAGCTTGATCATCAACTCTGCATCCATATTGGGAGCGAGTACTGCAAATTCTTCGCCGCCAAGCCGCGCAACCACATCGTGATATCGCGTATAATCACGCAGGCAGCGCGCGACTTCCTGCAACACCACGTCGCCAATATCGTGTCCGTGGTTGTCGTTGACCGCCTTGAAGTGATCCAGATCGATAATCATCAGGCCGACGGGCCGCTGGATACGGTCGAACTGGACTAGATATTCCTTCAACGCTTCGTCGAAATAACGACGGTTCTGCATGCCGGTGAGGCTGTCGGTGAGCGCGGCATGTTCGAGCGTCTGCGACCGTTCGGACAAATCCTGCGTGATGATCTGCAATTTGCCGCGATCCAGCGCCTCGGTGCGGATTTGCGGATAGATCAGCAAAAGCCCGCAGACGATGGAGGCAATGAGAACCCAGATCGCCGCATGATTGAGCCGCCCGAGAGAAGTTGCGATTTCGGCAGCGGAGGCATCAAGAGAGGTCGCTTCAAGCAAGCCCAAATCGACATGCACGCGATAAAGCAAAATGCCTATCCCGCACATTAAAATAATCAGAATGAAAAATGCCCGCTCCGATTTATGAAACCGCATGTTTCGCGCCCGCCTCTCCTGTCAGAAGATAGCCTGCTAGTTATTTCGGTGACGTTAATTGAAGTAGTGCTTCATCAGAATTACTTAAAAAATTCCAGCTTGCATCCAGCTGATTGCGAAACCAGGTCGACTGGCGCTTGGCATATTGCCGCGTTGCAATGACGGATCGTTCAATGGCCTCGTCTTCGGTCATGGCGCCATCAAGAAAAGCGGTGATTTCCCGAACGCCGATGGCCTTCATCGCGGGCAGCGCCGGATCAAGCTGCAAAGACAGCAGCGCCTTCACTTCGTCAATTGCGCCATTGTTCCACATCAGTGCGAAGCGCCGCGCGATACGTTCGGAAAGCCAGCCCCGTTCCGGCAAAAGCACAATTTTCCGAGCCGACTGGTCATCCACCAGCACATGGCCCTTGTTTTGCTGCCACTCGCTCAAGGATTTTCCGGTGCTTTCGATCACCTCCAGCGCCCGTACGATGCGCTGGCTATCGGTCGCCTGAAGCGTCGCGGCCATTTGCGGATCGCGTTCCGACAGCGCCCGATGCAGGGTTTCAGCACCTTCTGTTTCCATGCGGGCGCGCCAATGATTGCGCACATCGGGCGCAACTTCCGGCATTTGTGACAAGCCGCCCAGCAGAGCGCGAAAATAAAGCCCGGTTCCGCCGACGAAAATCGGCGTCCGTCCTTCAAGCTTGGGCTGCGCCAGAAGGGATGCCACATCGGCAAACCATTTGCCGGTGGAATAGGACACAGACGGCGAAACATGACCGTAGAGATGATGCTCGGCGGAAGCCAGATCGTCTGCGCCGGGACGCGCCGTCAGCAGATCGAGCACGTCATAAACCTGCATGGAATCGGTGTTTACGATAAAGCCGCCAGTCTCCCTTGCCATATGAACAGCAAGTGCCGACTTGCCGCTGGCCGTCGGGCCAGCTATCAGGATGGCATTCTTGATCGCCTCCTCACTCATCGCAGGAATCGCTCCCTCATGTCCGCATCCGCTTCGCTCATTGCCACTTTGATCGCCAACCCGGCCAAGGCCGCTCTTGTTCCGTCGCTCGGGATTAAAGCGTCAGCGGCAGTGAATGCAACAGGACTTTACTGGCTTGCAGATGGTATTGCCTGCGATATCCCCCTGCCAATCGGCTTGAGCGCCGAAGAAGCTGACGCTGCGCTGCGCGCTACGCTGGATGGCGCACCCGTCGACGTGGTTGTGCAGGAGCAGGATCGTCGCCGCAAGAAAATCCTGATCGCCGACATGGATTCCACCATGATCCAGCAGGAATGCATTGATGAACTGGCCGAAGAGGCAGGCTTGCGCGACCATGTGGCCGCTATCACCGCCCGAGCTATGAATGGTGAAATCGCCTTTGAACCAGCCTTGCGCGAGCGCGTTGCCCTTCTGAAAGGCTTGCCGCTTCAGGTTATCGACAAGGTGATCGCCACCCGCATCACACTCACCCCCGGCGGGCCGGAACTGGTGCGCACCATGCGCAAGCATGGCGCCTATACCGCGCTCGTCTCGGGCGGTTTCACGTCTTTCACCCACCGTATTGCCGAAATGATCGGCTTCAATGAAGACCGCGCCAATCTCCTTCTGGATGATGGCGCCAAGCTGACCGGCGTTGTCGCGGAACCGATTCTTGGTCGCGAAGCCAAGGTGGAACGGCTGGAAGAAATTGCAGACCGTCTTGGGCTGACGCCCGAGGATGCGATTGCGGTCGGCGACGGCGCCAACGATCTCGGCATGATCCAGCTGGCGGGAACCGGCGTTGCCCTGCACGCCAAACCGGCGGTGGCAGCGCAAGCCAAGGTTCGCATCGACCATGGCGACCTGACTGCACTTCTCTACATTCAGGGTTACAGGATAACGGATTTCGTCGAATGATCATTCTGGAAACGCCAAGGCTCATCATTCGAAATTGGGAGGATCGCGACCGCGACCTCTTTCACACGATCAATTCCGACGAAGATGTCATGCATTTCTTCCCGTTCCGGCACGACCGGCAACAGTCGGACGAACTTTTCACCCGGCTGCGCACCATGATTTCGAAAACCGGCCTTGGTTTCTATGCTCTCGAAGAAAAGACAAGCGGTGAATGCATCGGCTTTGCCGGTCTTGCCCGCACCAATCTTGAGCCGCATTTGCCGGATGGAACAGTGGAAATCGGCTGGCGACTAGCCCGCCCTTTCTGGGGAAAGGGCTTTGTGACCGAAGCCGCCAAAGCTCTTCTTGACTACGCCTTCGGTTCTCTGGGCCTGTCTGAGGTGGTTTCTTTCGCCGTACACAACAATGATCGCTCCACGAACGTCATGCAGCGCATTGGCATGGTGCGCGATCCTTCAAGTGATTTCGATCATCCGCGCGTACCGGACGAAACGCCCCAACTGAAACGCCACGTCGTTTATCGCGCTCATGCGACCTGACCGGCGCACCAGCCAGAAGACCATGCCCACTGGAAATTATAGCCACCGAGCCAGCCGGTGACATCGACCACTTCGCCAATGAAATAGAGGCCGGGCACCGACTTGGCCTCCATGGTGCGCGAATCGAGATCGCGTGTATCGACACCGCCCAGCGTCACTTCCGCCGTGCGATAGCCTTCCGATCCGGCGGGCTTGATGCGCCAGTCGTTGACGGCAGCTTCCACACGCCGAAAAAGCTTGTCGGACATATCGGCGAGATGCCCGCTGGCACCGTTTTCCTCGGCGATTGTCTGTGCAAGTTTCTTCGGAAGGTACAGGCCGAGTGCTGTCTGCAGGGCCTGCTTTCCATTTGTCGTGCGCTGCGCACGCAAGGCTTCGAACAGATCCGTACGGGGCAACATGCTGATGCGGATTTCATCGCCCTCTTTCCAGTAGGACGATATCTGCAAAATCGATGGACCACTGATGCCGCGATGCGTGAACAGCATGGCCTCGGCAAAACTCGTCTTGCCGCAGGCCACCACCGCATCGACGGCGATACCGGCCAGCGGCTTCAACCGTTCCAGCGTATTCGGTTCAAAAGTCAGCGGGACCAGCGCCGGGCGTGTCTCGACCAGCCGCAAGCCGAACTGCTCGGCGATGTCGTAGCCGAAGCCGGTTGCGCCCATCTTGGGGATAGATTTGCCACCGCAGGCGACCACCACGGAACGGCATCTGACTGTCGTGCGGATGCCGCCTTCCATCAGCCGCAGCTCAAACCCTTCTCCTAGTATTCTGGCTATACTCTCGACACCGCAGGAGGTTTTCAACCGCGCGCCGTGGCGCTTCATCTCGCCAAGCAGCATGTCGATGATCTGCGTTGCCGACCCATCGCAGAAAAGCTGGCCAAGCGTCTTTTCATGATAGGCAATGCGATGCCTCTCGACCAATGCGATGAAATCGCGCTGCGTATAGCGGCTCAAGGCGGAGATGCAGAAATGCGGATTGCGCGACAGATAGTTTTTCGGGCTGGCGTGGATATTGGTGAAGTTGCACCGCCCGCCCCCGGAGATACGGATTTTCTCACCTGCCGTCCTGGCATGATCGACAACCAGCACGGAACGACCGCGCTTGGCTGCTTCGATGGCGCACATCATCCCGGCTGCGCCCGCGCCTATCACGACAATATCGACAGTTTCCAAACCCGCACCACTCCACCACCCAATCGGGCATTGAATCTCGTTCTCAGCACTTGCCGCTATTTGATTCAAATCGCAAATGAAAACGGCACTGCGGGATGATCCGCAGCGCCGTTCCAGGTTCATTTCGCACAGGCGTTTAGTCGATCCGAACCGTCACAAAACGCAGTTCGCCAGAGCGTGACGCCAGCATGAACAGCGCATTCTTGCGCCCTTCCCGTCGCAGCGCATCAATGCGCTTCTTTACGTCTTCGGGCGCCTTGACCGTGACCTGATTGATATCGACGATGACATCGCCGGTTTCAACGCGCTTGTCGCCCGCAGCCGAACCGGGAGCGACATAGAGGATCGCCACGCCCTGCACGTCTTCGGCAATCCCGAACTCGCCACGCACATCGTCGTTGAGCGCAGAAAGCCTCATGCCGAGCACGGACGGGCCGGTGGCTTCGCTCTTCTGCTCCTGCTTCGGGGTAGCTGGCGCTTCCTCACCATCCTCACCCTCCGCTCCATCCGGAACCGGCGCCTGATCTTCGGTAGCAGCTTCAGTGCTCTTGTCGTCTTCCACAAGACGACCGAGCTTCACCTTGACGGTCTGTTCCGCACCGTCACGGACAACGACGATTTCCACATCCTTGCCGACCGCGCTTTCGGCCACGAGGCGGGGCAGATCGCGGGCGGTATCCACTGGCTTGCCTTCATAGCGGATAACCACATCGCCAGCCTTCAGCGCCGTATTGTCCACGCCGGAATTCTCGATCAGCCCGGCAATCAGCGCGCCCTTCGGTTCTTTCAAACCAAGACTGTCGGCAATATCCTGCGTCACCGGCTGGATGCGAACGCCGAGCCAGCCGCGCTTGACCTCGCCGAATTCCTTCAGCTGGTTGATCACGCCCACTGCCATTTCGGCCGGAATGGCAAAGCCGATGCCAATGGAGCCGCCGGACGGCGAAATAATCGCCGTGTTGATGCCGATCACCTGACCGCTCATGTCGAATAGCGGGCCGCCCGAATTGCCGCGATTGATGGCAGCATCCGTCTGGATGAAATCGTCATAGGGGCCGGAATTGATATCGCGCTTGCGCGCCGAAATGATCCCGGCGGTCACGGTTCCGCCAAGCCCGAACGGATTGCCGATGGCCAGAACCCAGTCGCCAATACGCGCCTTGTCGGAATTGCCAAACTGCACGGCCTTGAGCTTGTGCTTGGCCGGATCGACTTTCAGGACAGCCAGATCGGTCTTGATATCCTTGCCGACCAGCTCGGCTTTCAGCTTGGTGCCGTCGTTGAAATTGACTTCAATCTCGTCGGCATCCGCAATGACGTGATTGTTGGTGACGATGAAGCCCTTTTCGGCATCGATGACGAAGCCCGATCCAAGCGACTGCACCTTGCGCGACTCGTCGCTCTGTTCGCCGTCCTTGTTGTTGAAGAAGTCTTTGAAATATTCCTGAAACGGTGAGCCTTCCGGCACTTTCGGCATCGGCACGGGGCCATCGCCCTCGCCGCCATCGTCTTTCACGGTCTGCGAGGTGGAGATATTCACCACCGCATCCAGCAGCCCTTCTGCGAGATCAGCGACAGAACCCGGCCCCTGAATGCCTTTCACGGGAGCGTCCTGAGCAAAGGCAGGCGGCGTTGCGACCGTCGGCGTTCCGGTGACAGCCAGCGCGCCCATTGCCACGGTTGCGAATAGGGTGCGAGCGAATCCCGCCTTCGGTACGATTGCCATAAAGCTCTGCTCCGATCCTGAATATCTACGCAAATAACCTAAAGGTTAGATCGCCGCAAATTAAGGCCTGTTTACGGCCCCGTATAGGCAGAGGGCCATAAATAACGGAACCAGAGGTGCTTATCCCCTGACAAGCCAGACGATGCCGACGCCGATGGCAAGCGCCGCTATACCGGCAATGCGCAACATGCCTTCCGGTGCTTCGCTCGCCTCCCGGGCGAGCTTCTTGGCGAAAAAAGGAAAGCCGCCGTAGAGCAGCCCCTCGATAACGAAGAGAAGTCCTACGGCGGCTAGAAAATCGCTCATGAGAGCTGTTCCCGCACTTTACTGCGAAGGCGTTGCCAGCTTGCCGCCAGCATCACGGAAGAACTTGAAGAACTCCGAATCCGGCGAGAGAACCAGCGTCGTATCCGGCGTTTCGAGCGCTTCGCGATAAGCGGCCATCGAACGATAGAAGGCGAAGAAGCCCGGATCCTTCGATGCGGAGGCTGCGTAGATTTCACTGCGCTGCGCATCGCCCTCACCGCGAAGGATTTCCGATTCCTTGCGCGCTTCGGCAATCGTTTCCACAACCTGACGGTCGGCCACGGCGCGGATACGCTGGGCGGCTTCACGGCCACGGGCACGCAGACGCTCGGCTTCCGCCAGACGTTCCGCCTTCATGCGCTCATAGGTCTGCTGCGAGACTTCTGCCGTCAGATCGGTACGGCGGATACGCACGTCCTGGATGGTCAGGCCGAGCGAAGTCGCATCAGGACGAAGCTGATCGCGCACTTCACGCATCATGTCGCCGCGCTCTTCAGAAAGAGCGGCTTCAAAACCACGCTGACCATAGACACCACGCAGCGATGCATCGAGACGGGTGCGCAGGCGCTGTTCGGCAAGGAGCGTGCTGCCCGAAACCGTTTCACGGAACTTGCGGGCATCGGTGATGCGATAGACGAGGAACGCATCGACGTCATAGAACTTGCCGCCCGAAACCTGAACGCGGATGTCGTCCAGATCGAAACGCAGCAAGCGGTCATCGATCATCTGCACCGTATCGGCGTCAAGGAAGCCGAATGGCAACTTGAAGTAGATGCCCGGCTCGGTCTTCACGCTGACGATCTGACCGAAACGAAGAACGATTGCCTGCTGGCGCTCCGAAACGATGAACGTCGCGGAATAAAGCAGGAAGGCGAGGACAGCGATAATGCCGGCAATGATCGGAAGTCTGTTCTGAGCCATTACTGTGCACCTCCGCCGGTCGAGGGGGTCGTGGTCACGGTTGCACCCGAAGTTGCGCCTGCGCGCGGTTGCTGGCGCATCAATTCGTTCAGCGGCAGATAGGGCACGACGTCCTTTCCTGGTTCCACAATGACTTTCTTGGTGCTTTTAAGCACCTGTTCCATGGTTTCGAGGAAGAGACGGTTACGGGTCACTTCCGGGGCTTTTTCATACTGGCCGAGAACCGAGCTGAAACGCTGCGCTTCACCTTCGGCGTCCTGAACGACGCGGTTCTTATAGGCTGCCGCTTCTTCGCGAAGCTGAGCGGCTTCACCGCGGGCCTGACCGAGTTTCTGGTTGGAATACTGGTTCGATTCCTCGATGAATCGATCCTCGTCCTGTTCGGCGCGCTGCACTTCGTCGAAGGCGTCGGCCACTTCACGCGGCGGCGATGCGTCTTCAATCGACACGGCATTGACCTGAATACCGGCCTGGTAGGTGTCGAGTGTCTGCTGCACGATAGCGCGCACGCTTTGCGCGATCTCGGCACGATTGTCGCGGAAAACGTCCTGCGCCGGGCGGCGACCGACGATTTCACGCATCGCGCTTTCCGAAACCTGCTGCACCATCGCATCCGGGCTGTCGACATTGAACAGGTAAGCGCGCGGATCAGAAACGCGATAGAGCACCGAGAACTGGACATTCACGATGTTCTGGTCGCCGGTCAGCATCAGACCCTGCGTCGCCGTACGGGAACCCTGAGCGCCGATATTGATCTGCTTTTCGACGATTTGCGCCTTTTCATAGGTTTCAATCGGCCACCAATGGAAATGCAAGCCAGGTTCGGAAACTTCAGCCTTCGGCTTGCCGAAACGAAGTTCAACCGCCAGTTCATCCGGCTGTACTGTATAGACGGACTGGAAAACCCAGAAGCCGAGCAAGGCCGCGCCGATCAGGAAATAGATCGGGCGATTGCCGCCGCTGCGACCACCGCCGCCGGGGAACACCTGCTTCAGGCGATCCTGGCCTTTGCGCAAAATATCCTCGAGATCAGGTGGCGTATTCTGGCCGCCCCCGCGCGGACCCTTCGGGCCCTGTCCCCAGGGGCCATTATTATTGTTGTTATTATTGTTGTCACCGCCGCCGCCACCCCATGGGCCGCCGCCGCCATTCTGATTGCTCCAGGGCATCCTCACCTCTAAGCTTCTGTTTCCCGCATCTCCGGCAAAAAACGCCTCAGCGCTTTTAACGGAGATGCTCCCGGAAGACGGGAAAGCAAGGCGCAAACCCCCGTCATCAACTAATGTTACCGTTTTATAGGCATCGGGAGGCGCGCTTTCAACGGAAGCGCAATAAAATTCCTATGTTATGCTTTACGCAACACGCTTTTCGTAAACCATATAGCGGGTCGGATGGCTGTCTTTATCACCGGCTGGCACGTCTTCCGACGAGACCAGACGCCACGCATCGGGCTTAATCTCCGGGAAATGTGTGTCCCCATCGATTGCCGCCAGAACCCGCGTCAGATGCACGCGGTCCGCCAGCGGCAAAGCCTGCGCATAAATCTTGCCGCCGCCAATGATGCAAACCTCGCCAGCGCCGAGCTCTTCGGCAAGCTTGCGCCCAAGCGCAATGCCCTCTTCCAGCGAGCCGACGACATGTGCGCCTTCAGCCTGAAAATTCGCATCGCGGGTCACGACGATGTTCGGTCGTCCCGGCAAGGGTCGCCCGATCGACTCCCATGTGCGACGCCCCATGATGACCGGCTTGCCGAGCGTCAGCGCCTTGAAGCGCTTGAGGTCCGTCGAAAGCCGCCATGGCATATCGTTGTCGCGCCCGATCACGCCATTCTCGGCTGCAGCCACGATAATCGAAACGACCGGCTTATCCGTGTTCACGCTCTCACTCATACCGCAATCGGCGCCTTGATCGTCGGATCGGCTTCATAGCCTTCCAGCGCAAAATCCTCGTAACGGAAGGCAAACAGGTCCTTCACATCCGGATTGATGCGCATGACCGGCAGCTTTTTCGGCGTGCGCGTCAATTGCAGCCGCGCCTGCTCGAAATGGTTGGAATAAATATGCGCGTCACCCAGCGTATGGATGAATTCGCCGGGCTTGAGGCCCGCCACCTGCGCGATCATCATGGTCAAAAGCGCGTAGGAAGCGATGTTGAACGGCACGCCGAGGAATATATCCGCCGAACGCTGATAGAGCTGGCAGGACAGTTTTCCGTCCGCGACATAGAACTGGAACAGGCAATGGCACGGCGGCAGCGCCATTTCATCGACCAGCGCCGGGTTCCAGGCCGACACGATCAGGCGGCGGGAATTCGGATTGCCATGCAACATCTTCATGAGATTGGCGATCTGGTCGATATGGCGACCATCCGGCGCTGGCCAGGAGCGCCACTGATAGCCGTAAACTGGGCCGAGATCGCCCTTATCATCCGCCCATTCATCCCAGATCGAAACGCCGTTTTCCTTGAGATAGGCAATATTGGTATCGCCCTTCAGAAACCACAACAGCTCATAGATGATCGAGCGTAGATGCAGCTTCTTGGTGGTCAGGACCGGAAAGCCCTCCTCCAGATTGAAGCGCATCTGATAGCCGAAAACCGAGCGCGTGCCCGTGCCCGTGCGGTCGCCGCGATCGGTGCCGTTGTCGAGCACATGCTGGAGAAGATCGAGATAGGTGCGCATGGGATGTTCCCGGATAGGGTTTTTCGAGATCGATTCGTTTCGACCCTACTATAAGGAAAAACCCCGGCGCGGGGCACCGGGGTTCGAATTCCACAGGCAATATGCACCGATCTGTGCCTGAATCAAAAAGCGGCATGTGTGTGCGAAAATGGTGATTTTCGAGTACCGGAGCGGAGCGTACTAAAGTACGTGAGCACCGGAACGGAGAAAATTGCCATTTGCAGCCGCACAGGACGACTTTTGGAACAGGTTCTCAGAGATCGCCGAGTTTGCCGAGCTGCTTTGCCACCAGATAATAGAAGGTCACGCGGTGCTTGTTGCGGTCGCCCTTCATGACTTCCGCAACGTGGTTCACCACTTCTTCCGCCTTGGCGGCATCGGTCACGCCGAGCTTCTTGCCAACCCAGCTGTCGCGCACACGCTTCAGTTCTTCCGGATCGGTCGCAGAAACGAGCGAGGAGTCGCGATTGCGTAGCGCAATGCCCAAATGCTTGACGATCTTCTCGACAACCGCTTCATCGGCGGCGGCATCGTAGCGACGGACATCTGCGAGGTATTCACTCATATATCGGCTCTCCTTCAGTGGGGCACACCGCCCAGTCTAAACCGCAATTCCGGATAGACCGGAAGAAAACTCCAGCCTTTCCAATATATATACGACCAAGATTGACCAGTGAGAGCAAGCTGTCAACGGCAATTATGGGGAACAACCCGTGAGAATGAGCTTTTGCCCTGCAAAGAACAAAATCTAACTTAACATAATCTCGGTATAAAAATTTCTTCACGCATATAACGCCTATTTGATAAAAATTTGAAATCTACTTCCAATTTTACGACAGGTTTTATTATGTTTCGATCCTTATCTATTATCACTGCATTGCATATTTTTCTTTATCCAGCTCACGCCTATTCGGCATCAGCGGACATTTCGCAGAAAGATATTGCGGGTTATATTCAAGATCATAAAAATGAGCAGCTGTTGCTGCTTGAAAAACTGGTCAATATCAACAGCGGAACCGCAAACGCCGACGGCGTGAAACAGATCGGGAATCTTCTGAAACCGGAATTCGAAGCGCTTGGCTTTGATGTTCGATGGCATGATCTTCCGGCAGACTTGAAACATGCGGGTACACTGGTCGCCCGACATACCGGAAACGCGAAGACGCGCATTCTCCTGATCGCGCATCTGGATACGGTGTTTCCGCCAACAAGCAAGTTCCAGCACTTCACCCTTTCTCATGACGGAAAACAGGCAAGCGGCCCCGGCGTCATCGATGACAAGGGCGGGCTGGTCACCATTCTCTATACGATGAAGGCGCTTAAAAACGCCGATGCGCTCAAAAATGCGAATATCACAATCGTCATGACCGGCGACGAGGAACTGGCGGCGCGACCGACGAGCCTCTCCCGGAAAGTTCTGATGGACGCCGCGAAACAAAGCGATATCGCGCTGGGGTTTGAATTTGCACTTGCCCCCGATGAACTGGTCGTCTCCAGACGCGGCCTGTCCGAGTGGTTTCTGACCGCCACCGGAAATGCCGCACATTCCTCGCAGATTTTCCAGCCCAATGTCGGCTTTGGCGCTGTTTATGAAATAGCCAGAGTGATTGATGCATTGCGTATGGAACTAACGAAAACGCCCGATATCACCATGAATGTAGGGCTTCTCCTCGGCGGGCAGCAGGTCCACGAGGATATTGATCAGGGAACCGGGACCGCCAGCGGGCGCAAGACCATCGTTCCGCCCAATGCACTGGCGCATGGCGATCTGCGCTTCATGACGAAGGATGAACGTGACGCGATTGAAGCCTCCCTGCAAAAGATCACAGCGCAGCCGCTTTCCGGGACACACAGCAAGGTCGAGTTTCAGGATATCATGCCAGCAATGCCAGCAACCAACGCCAATTATGCGTTGCTCTTGCAATATAGCGCCATATCGCAGCAACTTGGCGGCCCTGCGCTGAAGGCTGTAGCCCCTGATGAGCGTGGCGGCGCGGATATTTCCTATATCACGCCTTATGTAAAAGCGGGCATTGACGGATTGGGGCCATGGGGTTCGGGCGCACATACCGAGCATGAAACGCTTGAAGTTGCTTCGCTTCCCGAAGCGACGAAACGAGCTGCCCTATTCATATTTCAGAAAATTCAGGAGTAAATTTGCCCCTGACAAATATAACCGCCCCTCTTCCAATATGGATCGACCGCGCCTATATACGTCTCGCTGGCGCAAGCCAGCTATGGTGATAAACGGACGGTGTAATAAACCCATTGGACCCGGGGGCGGTACCCGGCGCCTCCACCAGAACACAGGCTCTATGATTGGTCTGTGCTGTGGCGGGGGCGAAATAGGATCGACAAGGGTGTAAAGATCGCTCTTTTACTCGGCATGATACCACCGTTATCGGGTCAATTGAGTAGTTGCAAATGACAACAAAGCTCAGGGTTATGCTCTCGCTGCCTAATGGCGGTGCGGGAAACCCACTCTAAAGCCCTTAGGGTTAGCACCTTAAGGCGGGGTTCGGAGGCACCTGGCAACAGAAGCCTCCACTTTCCCTCTTCAATTCAGGCTGCTGCTGCTTCCGTATCGAGATCGCTCGCTTTGCGGGAGAGAACGATCTGCGTCAGCACGAATGCGGTCAGCGCACAACCGGCGATTCCGCCGACCATAGGCACAGCCGTTCCGTCGAAGAACGAACCGGTAATGCCAATCGCCAGACCGCCAATCACAAAATGCAGCGTTCCCATCAGCGCCGAAGCCGTACCGGCAATCGCGCCATAATCTTCCAGCGCCAGAACCGCCGTGGTCGGTATAACCAGCCCGAGGAAGCCGTAACCGACGAACAGGAAACTTGCGATCAGCCAGAGCGATTGATGCCCCATCAGTACGGCTGCGAACATAGCGAGCATGGCGGCAGCGAAACCGGATACGGCAAAGCGCATTACACGGCGCAGCCCGAATCGCGCACCCAGCCAACCATTCAGCTGGGAAACGCCGAAGAACGACACCGCATTGGCCGAGAAAGCCAGCGCATATTCGTTCGGGGTCAGACCGTAGTGATCGATGAGCACGAAGGATGAATTGGCCAGATAAACGAAGAACGAGGCAATGCCAAAGCCGCCGACGAAAACCAGCCCTAGGAAATAGCGGTCCTTGAGCAAGCGGCCATAGCCGCGCAGCGCGCTCCCAACGCTGCTTTCAAGCCGCGCTTCACGCGTTCGCGTTTCCTGTTGGGCCGTCGCAAGCAGCACAAGGCCGATAATCGCCGCGACCAGAACAGCCCAGAACACGCCGCGCCAGCCAAAGAAGCTGATAATGACCGAGCCCGTGAGAGGCGCCAGAATCGGCGAAATGGAGAAGACCAGCATCAACAGCGACATCAGCCGCGCCGCTTCGACGCCGGTATGCAGATCACGCACCACAGCGCGCGGAATCACCATGCCCGCCGCAGCACCCAACCCCTGCAGGAAGCGAAACAGCACCAGCACATCAATGTTGGTCGCCAGCGCGGAGCCGACGCTGCCGATGGCGAACAGAATCAGCCCACCGTAAAGCGGGACTTTGCGCCCGACCATGTCCGACAGAGGCCCACAGAAAAGTTGGGCAATCGCCAAGGCGATGAAGAAGGCAAGCAGACTCATCTGCACCGCGCCGGTTTCCGCATGGAGGTCGGCGGCAATCGTCGGCAAGGCAGGGAGATACATGTCGATCGCGAAGGGACCGACGGCGGAAAGAAGACCAAGAACAATCGCATTGCGCACAAGACTCGAAGCCATGGGAGACGCGCTTTCATCAATGTTTCGTGAGGTGCCCGCACCGGTTTCGGATCGCCAACTTCGCTTGGGAGGGTGGATCGCTGGGCTCGCAAAACCGGTACTGGATTGAATAACTCTATGTAACTGCTATGGCTTTTCAGATGATATCCGGGATATACGCGCTTAAACGGGCAAACCAGACTTCTGAAATGACTGTCACAGTCTCTTGTCTAGACGAAATGCCAAAAGGAATTTGACATTGATGTCAAATTAGACACCATTGTCCAAAACGTCAAGTCATCTTATGTTGGGCTTATGAAACCTACTGACATAATCGAAATGGCCGCCCCGCCGGTGAAGCGTAGCACCACCGGAAAAGGGCTGAATGCCGCTGCAAACACTGCCGCCATGAAGCCTGGGCAGTGCATGAAGCGCGATTTCATCCTGTGTTCTGCGGCGCGTGTTTTCTCGCGCGACGGGTTTCAGGGCGCCAGCATCGATCTGATTGCAAACGAGGCCGGCGTTTCGCGCCAGACCATCTATAACCACTACCGCGATAAGGAAGCTTTGCTTGCCGCTGTGGTTGAAGACGCCTTGGACCGCATGAATGCAAGCCTGTTTGCCGTGCTGTCCACTTTTCCACAGAGCGGTGACAATCTTGAGCGGGATCTGACGGCCTTCGCGATCCGCATGAGTCGGAACTGCGTTTACGATCCATCGGGTGCTTTTCTGCGCAAGCTTTTGCAGTCGAGTACGCCCGACATGTCTTTCGCGGGCTATATCTGCAAGACCAAGGGTCCGGCGCAGGCTGTCCCGGCCATTGCCGCGTGCCTGTCCCGTCTGGCGCTGGCGGGACATTTGCGCCTCAATGATCCTGATCTGGCGGCACTGCATTTCATGGCCCTGATCAGCGCCGATACGCAGCTGCACGCCTTGCACGGATGCGCAATCGATGACGACATCATCGAACGCAGCGCCATCAATGGCGTCAGGACATTTCTGCTGGCATTTGGCGGGACCGCTTCGTCGCCGCAAGCTGCCCCTCTCCCCTGACAGATCGAGCAGTGCTGCCGCACTTTCGCGATATATATCATCGTTTCCTGCGAGAACGAACTTGACATCTGCCTGCGAATCCGTGGGATAAGAAACCCATGGTACAGGATCTGATCCGTTACGACATTCTCGCTCAGGAAGCCCTTCGTGGCGTCATCCGCAAGGTTCTTGCGGAGGTGGCCAAGGCTGGCCTGCCGGGCAATCATCATTTCTTTATCACGTTCCTCACCGGAGCGCCGGGCGTGCGTATTTCCACGCGCCTGAAAGAGAAATATCCCGAGCAGATGACAATCGTGTTGCAGCATCAGTTCTGGGACATGAATGTCACCGATCAGCTGTTCGAAGTTGGCCTGTCTTTCGGTGATATTCCCGAAAAGTTGGTGATACCATTCTCGGCAGTGCGTGGTTTCTACGACCCGTCCGTCAATTTCGAACTTGAGTTCGATGTTGCGGCAGTTCAGCCGACCAGCGACAATGACGAAGACCACAATATCGCGCCAATCGAGATGATGCCGGTGGAAACCGCGCCCGAAAAGCCGGAAAAGCCCAAGGCGAAGTCGCGCAAGACTGCTGCTGAAAAGCAGGCAGCAGCCGCGAAAGATAATGCTGAGGGCGAAGATACGCCGAAGCCATCCGCCGACGTGGTATCGCTGGACGCTTTCCGCAAGAAGTAAATCTTCTTCCCAACTTTGCATGATTTCATAAAGGCTTTGGCTGCGCTGCGAGTATGTTGCTGTGGCCAAAAACCGTTCGTATAAAACTGTCGTCAGACAGGGCGTTATTTCATAGTATCGTACTGACCAGACCATTCGTTTTGACTTCGATCAAGGCAACCGAATTTTAAAATGATAGGATAGCGGCCATTACGGCAGTGGAAATCAAGGCGGGAATCTCATGGTCCGTTTGTTAGCGCAGGCAGTTCTCTGGATAAGCGGCGTTATCGCTGCGTTTTTCATCGCGAGCGACGCGCCGAACTTTCCCCTCTGGCAAATGACCATCGGCCTTTTGCTGCTCGTCGCGGTTTCAGTCGCGATCTGGTGGTTCACCAATCCCAAGGAACCGAGACAGTAAGCCAAGCCGACAGCTTGCAGCCCGTCGGAGCGCCGCGTTATAAAAGCGTGTGTCAACGCACTAAGAGCGCATCCCGAAAAGTGTGAAACGGTTTTCGGGTTAGATGCGCGTTAAAACAAAGAATTAGAGCGCCGATCTGATGCAATCAGATCGAAACGCGCTCTAAGCCATCCGAGACATCGACATGAGCGACATCGTCAATCTGCGGCAGTTCAAGAAAAAGAAAGCGCGTGACGCCAAGGAAAAGCAGGCGGATCAAAACCGCATTCTTTTCGGACGAACGAAAGTGGAAAAAGACTTCGCGCGCGAAGAGACCCGCAAGAGCGAACGCTTTCTGGACGTGAATCGCCTGGAGCGCAAAGACGACGCGGATGGTGAGCTTTGAGCACCGGCGGCCTGCGCAAGCACTCGGTCAGCATTCGCGGCCATGCGACCAGCTATACGCTGGAAGACGAATTCTTCGAGATTCTCCACCAGATCGCCGAAATGCGCGGCCAGTCGATTGCATCACTGGTGGCCGAGGTGGACAGCAAGCGTGAGCGCACCACCAACCTCTCATCGGCGCTGCGGCTCCACGTATTGAACTGGCTCAAATCGCAGATACCACCAGCCAGCTGATAGCAAACCGATCAGGGCTGCGGCACGGGTGCGCTCGGTGCTGGCTCCAGACTTTTCAGGAATTCATTCAGCGACTGTCCACCTTGTGGGCTGGCCAACGGCATCGCCGCGCCATTTTCGGCCCCGCCTTCCGGATTGGCTGGCCGCGGCTGCTCCGACTCGCGACGCTTCTTCTCCTCAGCTTGTTTTTCTGCTGCAACCCGTGCCGCCGCTTCGGAACGACGGCGCGTCTCGTCTTCCTGCTGAGCACGTTCACGTTCCGCCGCATCAGCTTCCAATACGCCAAGCTGACGGCGCAGACGCTGCTTTTCCATTAGACTGGCCTGCATGGCCTCGACGCGTTCCTGCTCGCGCTCCAATGCGCGCTGGGTCAGGAACTGCACAAGCGGCTGCCGGTCGAGCTTCACTTCTGGCCGGTCATAGGTTCCGCCGATGGTGAAGGCCACCTGCGGCGCAAGGCCGGTCTGCGCGCCCTCATCACCCTGGAAGGTAAAAGTTCCGCTGCCCCCGACGCCGAGCGTCGAAAGATCGAATTGCAAATCGCTCAACAAAGCTGCGTTGCCGTCCGACAGGTTGGCGGCAGACATCCGCGCCGTACCGCCCGCTACCGTGAATTCGAAACGCGCGTCGCCGGGCGTAAACCGCGCATCCGGGGCGACGGCCTTGTCGGCAATGGCGGCAAACCGCTTCGCATCCAGTTTTTCGTCGCCCGCAGGCTGATCGCCAATGCCGTCAGCGGCTGCGACCATGGCAGGCAGCGCCGCACCATCAAGACCAGCGACCGCGAATTTCTCGACATCCACGGTCGCGGTTCCCGCCAGAGAACCGACCAGCGCGGCAGCGTTTTCGCCACTGCCATTCAGCGTCACCGCAGCCTTGACGACACCACCCAGCGGGGCCGAACCATCTTCCAGATGGTAGAAATTGGCGAGGTCCGCACCGCTCCATTTCAGATCGGTCGAAAGCAGCGCATTCTTGTCGCTGTTGCGCAACGACAGGGTGCCGACGAGATAACCCCCTGCCCAGTTTCCGGTCAGTTCGGTGAGGCTCAGACTATCGATCGTCTTTTGCAGCCGCGTCGAAAACTCGGTCGCCGTGCCGAAACCTTGCATATGCGCCTCAGCAACATTCAACTTCACATCGATCAGCAGCGGCAGCGACGGACGAACCGCAAAGGCCCCACGCGGCCAGATGGACTTTTCTGTCGGCTTGGCTGGTTCAAACGCGTCCTGACCGAGCATGATGGCCGCCAGACCATCGACTTCAAGCGAAGCGAGCTTCGCTTCGCCCTTCAATTGCGGCAATCCGCTATCGGCAAAGTTCGCCTCCAGCCGCGCCGAAACATCTTCGCCACCCAACTGGCCAGCAAGATTCGGAAAGCGCAAAATGCCTTTGGCAAACTGGAAATCACTGGAAAGCTCAGCGGAAAGCCCCGCGCCATAACCCGGCAATGCATAGCCCGCTGTCGCGATGAATGGCTGCAGATCGGCTGATTTGACCTGCGCCTTGCCGCTTGCGGCAATATCGTTGCCGATCAGCGAAATCACCCCGTCAGCCGAAGCCGTGCCATCCGGCGCCGTCAGCTTGAGAAGCGTCCGCATTCCGGCGCTTGGCGCGCCCTGCATGGTCAGATCGGCGGTAAGTTCACCGGCAAGGCCCAATGGCAGCGACGGCAGGCCGATCAGCGCCAGCACTGCCTCTCCCTGCTCGGAACTAGCCGTGCCGTTCATCTGCATCTGCAACGGGTCTGCTTCCGTCTCGCCACCGCTGGCCGTTCCCGACAGGTCGAGCTTCATCCCACCGGTCTTGCCAGTGACGCTGAAGGAGAACTCGCCGCTGCCGGGCGAAGTCTTGGGTCTCGTCTCGACTGGTCGCGCACTTTTGCCCTTGGCTGCGCCGTTCTTCGCGGGATTGGCTTGCGTTTCCGGCCTGACCGGCGCAACCGCATTGGCGATCACGTTGATCTCGCTGTCTTCAAACAGACCGGGGAAATTTGCCGCGCGCGCCGACAAGGCGTGAAACAGCGGCAACTGCGGATAACGGTTCGCCATCAACGCGATAAAGCGGGACAGATCGCCCGAAAGGATCGTCGCGTCGAGCTTGCCCGACGGTGAATTGGCGAAAGGCTCATAGGCGCCGGTTGCCGTCAGCGTGGCATCGGCGACATCGCTGATCATCAGCCGGTCGAAATCGAAGCGTCCATCGTGAAGGCGCATCGCCAGATCGACATTGGCCGCTTCCATATCCTTGAACCGCACAGGCCCGGCCTTGAAGCCGACATTGAGCGTTTGCGCATCGAGAAGCACCAGCCCCTCGCCGCCGGAGAAGAACGAAACGAAAGCCTGCAAGGCATCGCTCTCCACCGCGCCGCCCTGGAGATTGACGTCGATGGTCGGCTGCGCCGCCCCATTGACCTGCCGCAGCAGGGATCCTTTGAGCCACGTCTTGCCCAGACCGATTTCCAGATCGTCGATGCGCTGCATGCCGTCGCGCAAATCGACCTTGCCGGAGAAGCCGGCCCCGTCGAGCGCGCGGATCGATTCATCCACGGTCTCATTGAGCCAGGTGGCAAGACCGGATGGCTGGCGCGATGCCACCAGCATCTCGCCCTTGAAACCGAAATCATCGCCAACCGAAAGCCTGCCCTTGGCCTCGACCTTGGTGCGCCCCGGCAGGTCAGCCGCGAACTGGCGAATATTCCAGTCGCCGCCATCGGGTTCGGCGTTGATCGTTACGGAGCGAATGGTGGTTCCACCGGCAACGACCGCTGGCAAACGAAGGTCAATACGGCCCGGTATGGTCGGGATTGGCAATTGTTCGAGAACGCGGCGCGCAATGGCGATGCGGTCCGTCAGCGGCATGGCGGAAGCAACCTGCTGGTCTTCCGCCGTCTCGCTTGGGCCCCAGAAAATCTGCTGCCCATCGGCGCTGATTTCAAAGCGCGGCACATTGCCGTAATCAATCAGCGCCTTGCCATTGACCACGTAAGGATTGTCGGCTGGCCCCTGCTCCATGCGGAATTCGCTTGCATCGAAGCGGTCGGTATCGGCGGCAAACTTGCCGGTGAGGCGCAGGCCACTGAAAAACGGCTTGTCGGCGGACGCGTCTTTCTGGCTTTTGGCGTTTTGCGCCACCATATCGGAGGAGCGCAGCGAAAAATCGCCCGCATAATTCAACCGGCCGTCCTTGAGGACGATATCGCCATCGGTTTCGAATGCGGCGGGAATAGCTTCCGGCGAAACACGCGCCCGCAATCGCAGGGAACCGTCAGGCTTCGCCTCGCCGCTCGTCAGATCGACGGAAAGCTTGCGGCCCGCAAGGCTAAAACTGCTTTGCGCCTGCCATGGCCCCGCGAGGCTGTTGGCCGACAGCACGGCATTCAGGCCCGTGGCCTCATGAACGCGCCCGCTTGCCAAGTCATGCAGCGTCACGGTGCCGTCGCTGATCGACAGCCGTTCGACCTTGATCTGCGATGGATCGAGCGGCGTGGACGGACGAATGGCCCAATCCACCTTGCCGTCCTTGTCCAGCGAGATCGAAACGCGCGGACGCTCGACGCGCATGTCGAAAATCAGCACCTGACCGCGCAGGAAAGGCATCAGTTCCGCATCCATCGAAAACCGGTCGAGCGTCATCACCGGATGCGTTGCATCAGCCCCGACGCGGACATCGGAAAAGGTCACGGATGGAAACGGCAGCAGCCGCGCATTCACATCGCCCGCCACCTTGACAGGACGTCCCAGAATGCGGCTCGCCTCACGCTCGAAATCGGCCCGATAGCCGCTCCAGTCGACAAAAGGCGGCACCACTAGCGCCGCAGTCAAAAGCAGCACCAGAAGCCCGCCGACCATGACGAATATGCGGCCCAAGAAGCAGCTCCGGTCAGTCAGGTGAGTTCGGTCAGGCGCGAGCCAATGGGTGAATCACGCCATATTTACCAACGCAACATAGTGCATCATCGCACAAAGTGCGAAGCGGTTTTCAGGATTGCGCGGCAACAAAAAACAGCGTCGGTTCGGCGACAACAAGGCAAGCTGCCGCCCAACCGATCCAAATAGGTCCGCTCGCTGAATCACCCTCTGAGCCGAGCGGCGCAAAAGGCTGATTTGATTCACGAAATCAGGATTTTACCGGGGTTCATGATATTGAGCGGATCGAGCGCTTTTTTGATCATGCGCATATAATCGGTCGCTTCACCAAGCTCCATGGCGAGATATTTCATCTTGCCCTGACCGATGCCGTGTTCGCCTGTGCAGGTTCCTTCCATGGCCAGCGCCCGCATCACGAGCCGGTCCATGAAAGCTTCCGCGCGCTCCATTTCTTCCGGGTCTTCCGTATTGAGCAGCAGAAGCAGATGGAAGTTGCCATCGCCCACGTGACCGACGATCGGCGCGATGATGTTGCTCTCCGCCAGATCGCGTTCGGTCTCGGTGATACAATCGGCCAGACGCGAAATCGGCACGCAGAGATCGGTCGAAATGCCTTTGCAGCCGGGGCGCAGCAGCGACGAGGCGAAATAGGCGTCATGGCGTGCCCGCCACAGACGGTCGCGCTCCTCGGCGTCCTGTGTCCAGTGGAACGGTCCGCCGCCATGTCCGGCGGCGATTTCGCCGAAAATCTCGGCTTGTTCCGCAACGCCGGTTTCAGTGCCGTGGAACTCCACGAACAGATAGGGCTGCGCTTCGTAGGGCAGCTTCGAATAGAGGATCAGCGCTTCCATCTGCAACTTGTTGACCAACTCGATACGCGCCACCGGCACGCCCATCTGGATCGTATCGATCACCGCGCGACAGGCCGATTCCACATCCGGGAACGGACAGATGCCGCCGGAAATTGCCTGCGGAATGCCCTGAAGCTTCAAGGTCAGCTCCGTAATGATGCCGAGCGTGCCTTCCGCGCCGATCAGCAGGCGGGTGAGGTCATAACCGGCGGCGGTCTTCTTGACGCGCTTGGACGTTTCGATCAGGCGACCATCCGGCATGACGGCCTTCAGCGCCAGAACATTCTCGCGCATGGTGCCATAGCGAACCGCATTTGTGCCGGATGCGCGTGTCGAGGCCATGCCGCCGAGCGTCGCATTGGCGCCTGGATCGATGGGGAAGAACAGGCCGGTATCGCGCAGATATTCGTTAAGTTCCCTACGCGTGACGCCCGGCTCGATGACGCAGTCGAGATCTTCGGCATGGACGGCCAGAATGCGGTTCATATGCGTCAGATCGAGCGATACGCCGCCCGCCGCCGCATTGACCTGACCTTCCAGCGACGAACCAGCGCCGAAAGCCACCAGCGGTACGCGATGTTCGGCGCAAATGCGCACCACATCCTGCACGTCCTGCGTATTCTCAGCGAACACCACGATATCCGGCGCCTGCGTCGGCACATAGCTGGTGGTGTGGCCGTGCTGCTCACGCATGGCCTGCCCGGTCTGCGCCCGCTCGCCAAAACGCTGCTTGAGGATACCGACAACAGCGGCGATCCCCTCTTCATTGCGTGGAAGCGCGATCACATGCTCAAGCGACATTGTTCATTCTCCGGAATATTAAACAGCAGGAAGAGCCAATGCTGCCGGGTCCTGCCCCAGCTGCAAGGCGATGGCGCGCACGACGAGATTGTGATCCTCGCGCTGCGGCAAGCCCGAAACGATGGCGGCTCCAATCACACCGGCGCCCGCAACGCGGATCGGGAATCCGCCGCCCGCCAGCGCGTACTCACTTACATCCAGCGCCTTATGCGGCGCAAACATCCGGTCTTCACGATTTTGTTCCAGAACCAGGCGATAGGTCGAAGCATGGAAACGGCGCACGACATTGAACTTGCGGCGCAGCCATTCAGAATTATCCGCCGTGGTGCCGATAGTCGCCGCGAAGAACAAACGCCGGTCCCACAGCGAAATATCGATGCCCACGCCGAGCTTTTCCTTCACGGCGATATCGCGAATTCTATGGCCGAGCGCAAAAGCGTCGTTCTCGTCGAAAGACGGAAAAATCAGTGCCTGTTCCTGACGGATGATCTGCCCGATCGCCAATTTGGTGTCGTCGCCTTGCGCCACGTTTATCGCTCCATGGAAACTCAGATGGGTTTCTTGTGCCCCTTCATTCACATGTTTGCAACAGCGGATATCCACCGACGTTCATCGCCAAACTTGATTGATGGTACACAAGACGCTAGTGGAACCTTATGGCTCAGAACCCCAATATCGATGTGCCTTTGAAGGGCGACCAAATTCCCCCGTTTGTGGAGACAGCCGTGTTTAAGCGCGACGTGTTTTCCGAAACGCGCGCGGGCTATTTTGCGAACGATCCCGACACGCGCATTATCCGCCGTGTGGTGAGCGCTGCTCCCTGGTGGTCGAGCCCGCTTGCATGGATTCTCGCCCGGCGCGAAATTCGCGGTCTGAAGACCGTGCGCGGCATTGAAGGTGTGCCGCAGCTGATCGCAACGGATCGCGACGGCCTCTATCGTTCGTGGACGGAAGGCACGCCGCTGCATCTTGCGCGCCCGTCCGATCCGAAATGGTATCGCACCGCGCATCGAATCTTACGCGATATGCGCCGTCTTGGCGTCACGCATAATGATCTTGCAAAGCCACAAAACTGGCTGATGACGCCGGAAGGCGAAGCCGCTGTGATCGACTTCCAGCTTGCCAGCGTCCATCGTCGTCGTGGCGCGCTCTATCGGCTGATGGCGTATGAAGACTTCCGCCACCTCATCAAGCAGAAACGGGCATTCGCCAAGGATCTGATGACGCCGACGGAAAAGCGTATTTTGGCGCGCCGTTCGCTGCCCTCGCGCATCTGGCTCGCCACCGGCAAGAAGGTCTACAACTTCATCACACGCGGCATTTTCAGCTGGTCGGATGGTGAAGGCACGGGCGACCGTATCGACAATGAAGGCCCGGCGATTCTGGCCGCACTCAAGTCTGATCCGCGCGTCAAGGATGTGGCGCTGACGCTTTATTCGCTGCCAGCCAAAGGCGTGGGTCTCTATGCTTTTGTGGAAACGCTGGATGCGGATGAAAAAAGCCTACGGGCGCGTCTGAAAAGCCAGAAGGTGGAGCTGATCCAGCCGGTCGCGCACCTGCCGCGTCGTGAAGACGGCACCATTCGCGACGATATCCTGCGGCTGATCGCCATGAACCAGATGACGGAGCTGGACGATCTGTTGCAGCGCGAGCCGGAAATGCGCGGCCTTGTGGAAGCGCTGGCCGCCCACCGCCTGAATTTCACGGACCGGCGCGTTACTCAATTAGAGTAGTCGAATATTTTAACCGTTTCGCTGGTCTTTCAGCCACGAATCATTACATTCGGGGTCAGATGTCCGATTTTCCCGACGATATGCCGTTTTTCGGCGATGATGCACCGGCTGGCCGCGCGCCAGCTACCGGCGGTATTGCGGCGCGCGCCATGGCCGCGCGCAACCAACAGCGTGGCGAGCCTGACTACCTGAAAGGGCTGAACCCGGAACAGCGACAGGCCGTGCTGACGACCGAAGGCCCGGTTCTGGTGCTTGCGGGTGCGGGCACCGGCAAGACCCGTGTTCTGACCACCCGCATCGCCCATATCATCACCACCGGCCTTGCCTATCCGAGCCAGATTCTCGCCGTGACCTTCACCAACAAGGCCGCGCGCGAAATGAAGGAGCGTATCGGTCATCTGGTCGGCGGCGCGGTGGAAGGTATGCCATGGCTTGGCACGTTCCACTCCATCGGCGTGAAATTGCTGCGCCGCCATGCGGAACTGGTCAATCTCACATCCGATTTCACCATCCTCGATACTGACGATGTGATCCGGCTGATCAAGCAACTCATTCAGGCGGAAGGTCTGGATGACAAGCGCTGGCCTGCGCGCACTTTCGCCAATATGATCGACGGCTGGAAGAATAAGGGCTTTGGTCCCTCCGACATTCCGGAAGGCGATGCGCGCTCGTTCGGCAATGGCAAGGGCCGCGAATTGTATCAGGCCTATCAGGAGCGCCTGCGCACGCTCAACGCCTGCGACTTCGGCGATTTGCTGCTGCATCCGATCCGCATCTTCCGCAACCATCCCGATATACTGCGCGAGTATCACGCCAAGTTCCGCTATATTCTGGTGGACGAATATCAGGACACCAACACCGCGCAATATCTCTGGCTGCGCCTGCTCGCACAACGACCGCAGCCAAGAAACGCTCCTGATAGCCGTACCCCGCTTTCCTTACCTCAGGGTGAGGGTTCGCGCGTCAATCTGTGCTGCGTTGGCGATGACGATCAGTCGATTTACGGCTGGCGCGGGGCGGAAGTGGACAACATCCTGCGCTTCGACAAGGATTTTCCGGGCGCGGTTGTCATCAAGCTTGAGCGCAACTACCGCTCGACCGCACATATTCTTGGCACCGCCGCGCATCTGATCGCTCACAACGAAGGCCGCCTCGGCAAGACGCTTTTCACGGAAGCGCCAAATCCCGACGATCCGCGCGTGAAAGTGCATGCAGCGTGGGATTCGGAAGAAGAAGCCCGCGCCGTTGGAGAAGCGATCGAACAGGCGCAACGTCAGGGCCATATGCTCAACAACATGGCGATCCTCGTGCGTGCTTCCTTCCAGATGCGCGAATTCGAAGACCGCTTCGTGACGCTTGGTCTCAACTATCGCGTTATCGGCGGCCCGCGCTTCTATGAGCGGCTCGAAATCCGCGATGCGCTGGCCTATATGCGCGTCGTCGCGCAGCCAGCCGATGATCTGGCGCTGGAGCGCATCATCAATACACCGAAGCGCGGTCTGGGCGAAGCGGCCATCCGTCAGGTTCACGACTATGCTCGCGCCCGTGACATTTCGATGTTTGCTGCCGCCTGTGACCTGATCGAAACGGAAGAGCTAAAGCCAAAGCCACGCTCCGCCTTGCGCGAAGTGGTGGAAAACTTCCTCCGCTGGCAGTCGCTGCTCGACAACACATCGCATACCGAGCTTGCCGAGACGATTCTGGACGAATCCGGCTATACGGCGATGTGGCAGAACGACAAGTCGGCGGAAGCGCCCGGACGGCTGGAAAACCTCAAGGAACTGATCCGTTCCATGGAGGATTATGAAAGCTTGCGCGGCTTCCTTGAGCATATCGCTCTGGTGATGGATGCCGAACAGAATGAAGATATGGATGCGGTCAACATCATGACGCTGCATTCGGCCAAGGGTCTGGAATTCGAAACCGTATTCCTGCCCGGATGGGAAGAAGGCCTGTTCCCCCACCAGCGCGCGCTCGATGAAGGCGGACGCTCCGGGCTGGAGGAAGAACGCCGCCTCGCCTATGTCGGTGTCACCCGCGCCAAGAAAAACCTGCATATCTGGTTCGTGTCCAACCGCCGCATTCATGGCATGTGGCAATCGACCATTCCGTCGCGTTTTCTGGAAGAACTGCCGGAAGCCCATGTCGAGGTCGCCGAGCTGGAAGGCAATTACGGCGGCTATGGTGGTGGTTACGGCCAGTCCCGCTTCGACCGGGCCGATCCGTTCCAGAATAGCTATTCGACGCCGGGCTGGCAGCGCGCGCAGCAGAACCGCTCGGACGCGACCCGCAACAATTGGGGTTCACGCTCCGGCAGCCGCGTCGAGCGCGTCGGCTATGGCGAAACCGATTCCGGTTTCGGCGCCGGACGCGGTTCGGTCAAGGGCCGCACCATCGAAGGCGAACTGGTCGCGAAATCGGTTGCCGACAAGCCATCGGCATTCAAGGTCGGCGACCGCGTGTTCCACCAGAAATTCGGCAATGGCAAAGTCGCCGCCATCGACGGCAACAAGCTGACAATCGACTTCGACAAGGCCGGACAGAAGCGCGTTCTTGATGGCTTCGTGACGCCTGCCTAAACGAGACAAAAGCGCGCCGGATTATTCCGGCTTGCCCTTTTCCCATGTCACATCGCCTCTAAAGAGCGGCACGGTCGAGAGTGAAGTCTTGGCCGAACCATCCTGCACCTGCGTGGCGTGGGCGAGATAGAGCAGCGTATTGTTCTGCTTGTCGTAAATGCGGGTGATGACCAGCTTCTTCCAGATCAGGCTTGTGCGCTCGGAAAAGACCCGCTCGCCCTTCTGGCCAAGCTCGATATCGCCGATGGAAATCGGTCCGGTCTGCTCGCAGGAAATCGATGCATTGGACGGGTCTTCAAACCACTTTCCCTTTTGCAACCGGTCGATCATGCTGCGCGAGAAGGATGCGAGATGACAGGTCACGCCCTTGACCTTCGGATCGGGCACCGCATCAATGACGATATCGTTGCCGACCCAATCCACGCCAACCTTACCGACCTGTTCGGCAGTCGCCGGCAGGGCCGAGATGGCAAGAAAAGCGAAAGCGGCGAAAGTCTGCTTCATCATGTTCTCCCTGAAAACCTGTGAGGAGAAGTGGCGCGGCTGACCCGTCTTTGCAAGAGCTTACTGAAAAACACCCGCCGCCGAACCGCCTATTCCCATTTGTCGAGGAAGTCGCCAATCGCCATCGTTTGAATGTCGGGCACGGCCTCGAACAGCTTTTCGACCGGCCAGTCCCACCAGCAAAGTTTCAGCAGGCGTTCGACAATTGGATCATCGAAACGCTTGCGAATGAGTTTGGCCGGAACGCCGCCGACCACTGTATAGGGCGCGACATCCTTCGTTACGACGGCATTTGCGCCGATCACCGCACCATGACCGACCGTCACGCCCGGCGTGATAACCGCGCCATGGCCGATCCAGACATCATTGCCGATCACCACCCGTTTCGCCTGACGGCGCGCGCGAAAATCGCCATCGACACCCAGATAGCGGAAATATTCATTGGGGCGGTAGCTCAGCTTATGCGTGGTCAACCGTTCCATCGGATGTTCCAGCGCATTGATCCGCACATTGGCCGCGATGGAGCAAAACTTGCCGATCTCGGCATAAATGCCTTCGCCATTGCGCTCGAAATAGGTGAAGTCGCCGACCGTCACTTCGCGCAATATGACCCGCTCGCCGATATCGGCATAGCGTCCGAGCTTCGAGGATTTGAGCTGCGCGGTTGAATGAATGCGCGGCTCGCTGTTCTGGAAACGAAGATCGTCGGAATTGGCCATCAAAAGTCTCAGGGTTTTGAAGGCGACTTAAGCCGCCTGCTGCGAACTCTGTTCGCTCGATAAGTATGCCTTGATAACATTCGGCAGCACATCGTCAAACTTTGCGAGCAGCGCTGCATGAATTTGCGCCTGAAACTGCGGCTCGAACCGTTCGAAGCCCTGCACACAGCCGAACGGAGCCGAACCATCGCGAATTTTGTCCAGCTCCTGGCCCCAATGCCTGGCTTGCACGAAATCGAGATAAGCCAGTTCCCGTGCCGGGTGGACGGGCGTGTTATGCTGCGCAATTTCCAGATGGTTGGCGAGCGAAACCGTGTTGAACTGTTCGATATTGCGATAGTGGAACCCCACCTGCCGGTTCAGGACATCGGGGCGTTGGGCAAAGAACGAGGCCAGCGTGCTGCGTCTCAGTGGATGCGGGTGATGATGGATGCTCAGGAACCTGTCCTTCACCCCGGCTGTGACAGCGCCTTTCCATTGCGCAAGGCGGAATTTCGGGAACGTGTATTCGTATCGGGAAATCTTTCCGAGAAAGCGCCGCAGCTTGTACTTCCAGCGGGAATTTTCTGGTCGCACCCAGTCGCCATGCAATCTGGGGCGTCCGTTTTCATAAAGGTCGGACACGTCCAACGGGGCATTCAGAAAGAAATCATCGTTGGAATAGATGAAATGTTCCGAAAGGCCCGGTATGCGCCACACCGCACCTTCGATGGCTCTCGCATTAAAGGACGGGCGAGCCGCGGGCAGACCTTTGAAAATATCGTCATGCGAGACAATCTGGATGAAGGACGGATCACATTTTCCCTCGGCCGCGAAAGCATCGAGCAGCCGCGGCTTCTGATTGTCGGTGATGATGAAGATACGCCGTATGAACGGCGCGAACTTAATCACCGAGGCGATATTGTAATAGATTTCGCCATTGTCGAAGTAGCGCTCACTGGTTACCGCTTCGAAATGTGTCTTTTCGGAATCTGGCGCAAATTTCTGCCGCGAGGCCTTATGCGCCGGGTCCTGACCATCCACCCACGCAATTACGTAATCGATTTCCAATGCGGTTCTCTTGAAGTATTGCAGTTTTATAACTGAAATATAACAATCCGCCGGTCGATACCAAACGAAATAGCAGACTTCCACGTTCAACTTTGGTTGTCCGGCAAACAAAATGATTGAACAAAAATTTCAGAAATTATTGAAAACTGAGAAAAGAACCGTAGATTAGGCCCACTTAGAGCGGTTCCGGTTAAAACGGTATCGGGCAACCGCTCTATCTATTTATTTTTACGCATTATCCTACGCAAAGCCGCTACGCACTTTTGCTGGAAATGCTCTAGAAGTGCGTGATTATAAAGCACGCGAAGGCGCGCTCAGAAATGCAGGGTTCATCGGACATGAAAAAATTTCTGCCCATCTTCATCATTGCCTTCATCGTCGTGATTGTCGGCGCTGCTGGTTTCAACATGTTTCGGGACCGTCAAGCGGCGAAGGAACCCTTCGGCGGACCGCTCAATCTCGTCACGATGGATGGACAGCCCTTTACCGAAAAAGACCTGCGCGCCACGCCTTCGGTCATTTTCTTCGGCTTCACCCATTGCCCGGATGTCTGCCCCACCACGCTTTACGAGCTTGACGGCTGGCTGAACCAGCTGGGTGATGAAGGTCAGGACCTCAAGGCCTATTTCATCACCGTCGATCCTGAGCGCGACACGCAAGACATCATGAAAACCTATGTCGGCAATGTCTCGAAGCGCATTGTCGGCATCACCGGCACGCCGGAAAATATCGCCGACATGGTCAAGTCGTACCATGTCTACGCCAAGAAGGTTCCAGGCGAAGACGGCGAATACAGCATGGATCACACCGCATCCGTCTTCCTGCTCGACAAGGGCGGACGTTTCCGCAGCACCATCGCCTATCAGGAAAACCCGGACACCGCACTGCAAAAGCTGAAGAACCTCGCCAAGGGCGCTTCCGCCGGCTAGTGGTCTGATTCCAACATTTGCATCCCTCGGTTCACGCGCTGAGTAAATGTTGGAATCAAAAAGACCACTAGCAAGTATATGTATGTAGTGGATTTTTCGAATTTGACGTTTGAAACAGCATCTATGTCAGCCGGGATTCAAACGTCAAATTCAATCCACTAGTTCAAAGCCGAACCCTGCTTTCTTTGGCAACCGCCCTTTGGCGGGCATGTAAATCCCAAAGATTCGGAGCGCCATTTATGTGTTCGGATGGACGCGCGGCGCTCTGACAGCTAAACAGAAGCTCTTGAACTTTTAGAGAGCTTTTTACCTCATGGCCCAGTCACGACTTTTCTTTTCGGCGAACAAGGCGGAAGCCGAGCGCGTTTACAATATTCTCGAGCAGGCTTTCGAGGATGACGGCTTTCCCATCGCCATCACCGAAATTGATGAAGACCGGCAGATTTTCGAAGTTTCGGTCTATGTCGAGGACGGCGCTGAAGAGGTCGCGGCCCGTGTGGATGAGCTTGTCGGTGCCGACAAGTTCGAAACCGAGGAACTGCCGGATATTGATTGGGTCACCCATTCGCTGGAAGGTCTGAAGCCGGTTCGCGCCGGGCGTTTCTTCGTCCATGGCTCGCATGACCGTGACAAAATAGAACCGAACGACATTCCGATTGAGATCGATGCGGGTCTGGCCTTCGGCACGGGCCATCATGGCACCACCGCTGGCTGCCTCGAACTGATCGAGGAAGTCGTTGAGAACGAACATCCAACCAATGCGCTCGATCTTGGAACCGGCAGCGCCGTGCTGGCCATCGCCATTGCAAAGCTCGCGCCGATCCCGGTCCTTGCCACCGACATCGACCCGATTGCTGTCACCGTCGCGGCAGAAAACGCCGCCAAAAATGGCGTTGCCGAGCATGTCATCACGGCGACGGCAGAAGGTTTCGACCATTCGATCTTCCGCTCCTATACGCCTTTCGATCTGATTGTCGCGAATATCCTCGCCAATCCGCTGATCGAACTTGCGCCCTCGCTGAAACAGCATCTGGCTCCGAGCGGCTCGATTGTTCTCTCCGGCATCCTCGACAGCCAGCATGATGCAGTGCTCGCCGCCTATCAGGCGCAGGGCCTGACGCATCAAAAGACGCTGCATCGCGAAGGTTGGGTGGCGATCCATCTGAAATAATGCGATCCCGGAGACGGGACGCAAGAACGGTTATCTTCCATCTGTTGTGAGTTAGACCCATGGCTTTTCAGTCCTTTGACGTCACCACCAATCCGGCCAATGGCGCGCCCCGCGTGGCGAAGCTGCGCGAGAAAATGGCGGCCCTCAGCCTTGATGGTTTTCTGGTGCCTCGCGCCGACGAACATCAGGGCGAATATGTGCCGCCTCATGCGCAGCGCCTCGCCTGGCTGACGGGTTTTACCGGCTCGGCAGGTGCGGCTCTCATCCTGAA
Organism: Ochrobactrum sp. C6C9; assembly: GCF_022627935.1. Classification (NCBI taxonomy): domain Bacteria; kingdom Pseudomonadati; phylum Pseudomonadota; class Alphaproteobacteria; order Hyphomicrobiales; family Brucellaceae; genus Ochrobactrum; species Ochrobactrum sp. C6C9. Next base: position 94,847 of record NZ_JABXGB010000020.1, read on the forward strand.
GAAATCGGCCTATGTCTTCATCGACGGACGTTACGAATTGCAGGTTCGCGCGCAGACCGACCCGAAAATCTTTTCCTATGAAAGTCTGGTCAGCACGCCGCCATCCGTCTGGCTGGCCGAAAACGGCAAGGGCCTGACTATCGGTTTCGATCCATGGCTCCACACCATTTCCGAAGCCCATGCGCTTCGCGAGGCGCTGGAAAAGCAGGGCGGCACGCTGGTTCCGGTCGAAACCAATCTGGTCGATGCGGTGTGGGACGATCAGCCCGCCGCGCCAACCGCTGCCGTGACCATCCAGCCCGCACGTTTTGCGGGTCATGAAGCCGCAGACAAGATCAGGGACATGCAGAAGGCGGTCACTGCCAGCGGCGCCACGGCCACCGTGCTGACGGATCCCTCGTCGGTCGCATGGGTGTTCAACATCCGCGGCAAGGATGTTTCCAACACGCCCCTGCCCTTGAGCTTCGCCATCATTCCGGCCAAGGGCGAACCGGAAATATTCATCGACGAAGCCAAGCTTGCCATTGAGCCCCGCGCTTATCTGACCCAGCTTGCCAAGCTGTCGGCTCCCAGCAATCTGGAAGGCCATCTCAGCGCACGCGCCGCAAAGGGTGAAGCCATTCTGCTCGACCCCGCACTTGCGGCAGAAAAACTGCGCCTGATTGTCACCGGCGCAGGCGGCATTGTGATCGAAGGCAAAGACCCTGCCCGCATTCCACGGGCGGTAAAGAACAAAGCCGAGCTTGACGGTTCACGTGCCGCGCATGAGCGCGACGGCGTGGCGATGGTCAATTTCCTGTCCTGGGTCGATGCGCAAAAGCCCGGCACGCTGGATGAAATCGGCGCAGCACAAAAACTGGAAGAATCACGCGCCAGCGCTGGACGTGATTTCCAGATGCCGCTGGAAGACGTGTCCTTCGACACGATTTCGGGCGCTGGCCCCAATGGCGCGGTGATCCATTATCGTGTCAATACCGACACCAACCGCACGCTACAGGATGGTGAGCTTTATCTGGTCGATTCCGGCGCACAATATCGCGACGGCACCACCGATATCACCCGCACGGTTCCGGTGGGCAAAATCGCGCCTGAAACCATCAAGGCTTTCACACTCGTGCTGAAAGGAGTGATTGCGATCAGCACGGCGCGTTTTCCCGCAGGCACGCGTGGACAGGATATTGATGTTCTCGCCCGCATCGCGCTGTGGAAACACGGCTTCGATTATGCCCATGGCACCGGCCATGGCGTCGGCGCTTATCTCTCGGTGCATGAAGGACCGCAGCGGATCGCCAAGACGGGTTCGCACGAACTTCTGCCGGGTATGATCCTCTCCAACGAGCCGGGCTACTATAAGCCGGGCTCGTTCGGCATTCGTATCGAGAACCTTATCATCGTCACCGAGCCGGAACTGCCGGAAGGCGGTGACATTCCGATGATGGGCTTCGAAACGCTGACTTTCTGCCCGATTGATCGTCGTTTGATCGACAAGGCGCTTTTGACGCAGGAAGAGCTGGACTGGCTCAACAATTACCACGCCCGCGTGCGTGCAAAGCTGTCAGGCCATCTGAAGGATGCGGAACGCAAGTGGCTGGAGACCGCCACCGCCCCGCTATAAGTTCAAATTGGGAAAAAATGGCGTAGCGCAATCAATAGCGCTGCGCCAGCAAAGAACATCGTCATCATGCTGACCCGCAAGGACAGGATGATGCAAACGGCCAGCACGAGCAGTTCGCGCCAGCCATGATCGGATGCGGGCGCGGCGACAATCGCCGTCAGCACAGCCGCAGGCACTGCATTCAGCGCCGCTTCCACACGATAATGCAAACGCTCAAAACGCGACAAAACCAGATGCCCGCCAATACGGGTCAGATAGGTGAAGAAGGCTGCGGCAATGATGATCCAGGTCGTGGTATCCATGGGCGTCAAACCTTCGCATTCTGCGGCTTAGCGAGAAGCGCGGCAAGCAACACGCCCCCGGCGGCCCCAAGCGTTACATGCCAGGGCGAACCGACGAATTTATAGGCGGCGATGGCAGAAATCGCGCTGACGACAACCACCTGCCACCAATGCCTGCGATGCCGGAAACTCATCACCATGCCGAGGAAGTAGATCGGCAGCAGGAAGTCGACGCCAATCGCGTAAGGATCGGAAATCAGGTCGCCGAACATCGCGCCAACCCATGTTTCCAGAATCCAGCAAATATAGGTCGTCAGCCCCAGCCCCATATACCACGAGAAGCTGATCTTCTTGCCTGCTTCGCTGCGAATCTCCACCTCCGCATATTGCGGGTCGACCAGCACGAAGAAGGCGACGGCCTTCTGCAAGAATGAGAAGTGGCGGATGCGCCGCCCTACTGTCGCGGAATAGAGCACATTGCGGAAATTGACCGCGAAGATGGAGAGAACAATCATCCATGGTGCGATATTCTGCCCGAACAGGTCGAGGCCGACCATCTGGCTGGCGCCGGCATAGAGCGATGCGCTCATAAACACCGCTTCGCCGACGGACAGGCCATTATCGATAGCGACCGCACCGAACAACACGCCGAAAGGTGAACCCGCCAGCACAATCGGCACTGCACGTTTCGCGCCTTCGATAAGCTCGCTGCTCGCAGAGACCTTTGCAGGCCTGAAACCCTGGTCCACGGAATCCCCTCCTTCAGCCAAGGAGCCATTAGAGCCTGAATCAAAAAGCGGCATGTGTGTGCGAAAATGGTGATTTTCGAATACCGGAGCGGAGCGTACTTAAGGTACGTGAGCACCGGAACGTAGAAAATTGCCATTTGCAGCCACACCGAACGACTTTTGGAAC
>NZ_JABXGB010000021.1:0-95787 GCF_022627935.1 Ochrobactrum sp. C6C9
CACCAGAACTCAAGGACGAAGCAACCTGCCGCTAGCAGCGTCGCCGCCCTCGTTGTGGCGCTATATAGGCCCCGCACTCACAAACTGTCAACACAGCTTTCGATAAAAATGCGATTTTCTTTTCCACAGGGATAAGGAACGAAATTTACTCCTTATTAAGCTGCATGGACACCCGATTCTGTAAAGCGCGGACAGCGTCGTTCATGGTGCCATAGTAAGGAAGAGCGTCTCGAATACGCCAGCGACAGCCCACTTCACCGGGCCAGAGCCAGAACGACGGGATATTTCATCTTGTTTTGTTCAGTGATGGCCGGAACGGTACTCGCGTGTTTCCGTAGCGGGCAATTCATTATACCGTGGTTTGTATCCCGCCGATGCGCTTTCTTCGTGCTCTTTTCCAGGGGATCGAAGACAAGCCCGTAGATGCAGAAAACGCCATGCCCAAAAGCGCCTCTCCGCTCGAATCCTTTCAGTCCCGGACGTTCCGCTCGCTGTGGTCTGCCACGCTGGTATCGAATCTGGGGGGACTTATCGAAGGCGTCGCCGCCGGTTGGTTGATGACCAGTCTGACCACATCTCATGGGATGGTGGCACTGGTCCAGGCATCGATGACGCTGCCGGTGATGATTTTCTCGCTCGCCGCCGGGGCGTTGGCTGACAATTACGACCGCCGACGCATCATGCTTATCGCGCAGATGATGATGCTATGCTTTTCGGCGATGCTGGCGCTACTCTCTTATAGTAATGCACTGACACCATGGCTGTTGCTCAGCCTCACCTTTCTGATCGGATGCGGCGGCGCGCTCTATAATCCTTCCTGGCAAGCTTCGATGGGCGACATTGTTCCCCGTGAACATCTGCCGGGCGCAGTGGCGCTCAACAGCATGAGCTATAATCTCATGCGCAGTATCGGCCCGGCCATTGGCGGCATCATTGTCGCGACGGCGGGTGCGGCCTTTGCCTTTCTCTTTAACGTGTTTTGCTATTTCGCCCTGATCTTCGCGCTTTTCCGCTGGAAGAAAGTGACACCGCGCAACCCGCTGCCGCGCGAATCCTTCGGCAGCGCCATGTCAGCGGGCTTTCGTTATGTGACCATGTCGCCCAATCTTTTGAAGGTCATGGTGCGTTCATTCGCTTTCGGCTTCAGCGCCGTGGTGATTCTGGCGCTCCTGCCACTCGTTGCGCGCGATCAGGTGCAGGGCACCGCCATTACCTATGGCATTATGCTGGGCTTTTTCGGTTTCGGCGCGATCTGCGGCGCGCTACTGATCGGGCGGGTGCGCGATATTCTCAGCAATGAATGGGTGATCCGCGGCGCATTCTTCGCGCTCGCTGTCAGCTGTTTCTTCCTCGCCATGAGCAACCGGGTGTGGTTGAGCTGCCTTCTGTTGATGCCAGCTGGCATGGCTTGGGTGCAGGCTTTCTCACTGTTCAATGTGACTGTGCAGCTTTCGACCCCGCGCTGGGTCGTCGGTCGTGCGTTGTCATTATACCAGACGGCAACCTTCGGCGGCATGGCCTTGGGTAGCTGGGTCTGGGGGCAACTGGCCGACCTGCACAGCGTATCGGGTGCGCTGTTCATCGCGAGCGCCGTGCTGATTGTCGGCGGGCTGCTCGGCTTCATCTTGCGCCAGCCCAATTTCGAATCGCTGAACCTTGATCCGACGAACGCCTTCAGCGAGCCGCAACTGCAGCTCGACCTGCGCGCCCGCAGCGGCCCTATCATGGTGATGGTCGATTATTCCATCGACCAGAAAGACGTGCCGGAATTTCTCGCCACAATGGCGCTGCGGCGGCGCACCAGAATTCGCGACGGAGCTAAGCAATGGGTGTTATTGCGTGATCTCGAAAACCCGAGCGTCTGGACGGAAAGCTATCATGTGCCGACCTGGATCGAATATATCCGCCACAGCCAGCGGCTGACCCATGCCGATGCCGAGATTGCAAAACATCTTGATGAGTTGCATCGTGGCGACAGCCCTCCCCGCATCCATCACATGATCGAACGCCAAACCGTTCCTACCCATGACGATATGCCTTTAAAGCCATATCTGGATGCGACATGAAAAAAGCCGCCAAAGCGACTTTTTTAAGCAGTAGGTGTTGGAAGCGATTATTCGCCCCAAGGGCCGTGGAAATCGCCATCCTTGTCGATGCGCTTGAAGCCATGCGAACCGAAGAAATCGCGCTGGCCCTGAATGAGATTCGCCGTACCAAGCGACTGCGTATAGCTGTCGAAATAGTTGAGCGCTGATGCAAGTGCGGGAACCGGCAAACCAGCAATCGCAGCCTTGGAAACGATGTTCCGCAGGCCCTTCGACGCCTTCTGCATGCGCTCCACGAAAGCCGGAGCCAGCAGAAGGTTGCGGCTTTCATTGCCCTCGAATGCCTGGGCGATATCGTCCAGCAGTTCCGAACGGATGATGCAACCGGCGCGCCAGATACGAGCTGTGGTGGCCAGCGGAATGTTCCAGCCATGCTCCTTCGACGCGGCTTCCATCACGGCAAAGCCCTGTGCATAGGCAGCGATCTTGCCAGCAAGCAATGCCTGCTCCAGATCGGCAAGGAACTTGGTGTGATCCGCGACGTCGAGCGTGCGCGGCGCAGGCTTGTAGATGTTCGCGGCTTCCTCACGCTCGCTTTTCAAAGACGAAAGCGAACGCGCGGCGACCGCAGCTTCAATCGCCGTTGCCGGAACGCCCATCATTTGCGCTTCAATGGCGGCCCAGCGTCCGGTGCCCTTCTGTCCGGCTTCGTCGAGGATCATATCGACCATCGCCTTGCCGCTTTCCGGATCGGTGGTTTTCAAAACCTTGGCGGTGATCTCGATCAGATAGGAATCGAGCGGACCTGAATTCCATTTTTCGAACACATCGCCAATGGCCGGAGCCGAAAGGCGGAGACCGTCGCGCAGGATGCCGTAGATTTCGGCGATCATCTGCATGTCGGCATATTCAATGCCGTTGTGGATCGTCTTGACGAAATGGCCCGCACCGTCAGGACCGACCAGCGCGCAGCATGGTTCGCCCTTATATTTCGCGGCGGCGGCGAGAAGGATCGGCGCGATGCGCTCATAAGCTTCCGGCGTTCCACCCACCATCATCGACGGGCCATGGCGTGCGCCTTCCGCGCCGCCGGAAACGCCCATGCCAACAAAGGTCGGATCATTCGGGCCAAGAGCCTTGAGGCGGCGGACCGTATCGCGATAATCGGAATTGCCCGCATCGATCATGATATCGCCCTTCTCGAGAAGAGCTTTCAGCCGAGTCGTTTCGGCATCGACAGGCGCGCCCGCCTTGATGAGGAAGATGAACGGACGCGGCTTGCGCGTGTTTTCCGCCAATTCTTCGAAAGTGGCGCAGGGGATGATCTTGTCGCGTAGCGGACCGGCTTTATCGAGGAAAGCTTTCAGCACCGGCTCGTCACGATCATAGACAGCCACCGTGTAGCCTTTCTCGGCTATGTTCAGCGCCAGGTTGGAACCCATCACGCCAAGACCGACCATTCCGATATCTGCTTTTTCCATTTTAGGCCCTTCAGAAATGCAACCAGCTGGCCTGTCGCGTGGCATTGGGAGGCATGCACTGCAAACAGGCTGGAACCCGGCATATTTGGTTGTCGCACTATTCCGACGACAACGGCTGATAATCTGTATCGTATTCCTGGATGATCTAGGGCAAATGACACAAAGTTGATAGACCCCGGCATCGGAAAAATCCGCGTGCACTGCCGGTTGCCAACAGCGCCACGCTGCTGCAACAGTGCGTGGAAACGGGAATTGCGGGCAGATTGCCCCGTCGGCTGCTGCGAATGGGCGTGATGAGAATCAAACTGGGTATCGGTTCCAAACTTCTTCTGTCGAGCCTTGTCAGCCTGATCGGCCTGCTGGTCATGGCGGCGGTGACGGTGCATGCGCTGCGCGAACAGATGATCGATGACCGTGTCACCATGGTTCGCAACCTGACCGAAATCGGCCGCAAGATCATTCAGGAAGAATATGATCGTTTCCAAAGCGGCGAGATCAGCGAAGCTGCCGCCAAGGAAAATGCCGTCGAAACGCTGCGCAAGCTGCGTTATGCCAATGACGAATATTTCTTCATCGACGATTTCGACGGCAATTCCGTGCTTTTGCCGATCCGGCCCGATCTTGAAGGCACCGACGCTTCCGCCTTGGTCGATTCCGAAGGCCGCCATTACGTGCAGATGCAGATCGACACCGCCAAGTCCGGCGGCGGCGTGGTGCGTTATGAATTCACCAAGCCCAACACGAATGTGAGCGGCGAGAAAATGGCCTATGTCATGCCGTTCGAGCCGTGGCGGTGGTTTATCGCGACGGGCATTTATCTGGAAGATGTGGACAGTGAAACCAAGGCCGTGCTGCTGCGCGCAGGCGGGATTCTCGCCACCATCGCCGTTGTCACCACGGCGCTTCTGATTCTCCTGTCGCGCAGCATCACGCGACCGCTCGGGCGACTGACAGCGGTAATCGGGCAACTGACCCGCCGCAAATACGATCTGACCGTCAAGGATCAGGATCGCCGCGACGAGATTGGCGATATTGCGCGCGCCGTGGAGATTTTCAAGAAAACCGGCCAGGAATTCGAGGTTTTGCAGGCGAAGATGCGCGAGCAGGAAGCGAAAGCGCAGGCCGAACGCGAAGCGGCCCTTGCCTTCGAGCGCGACAGCGCCCTGCGGCTCGAACAGACGGCGAGGCTGATTTCGATGGGCGAAATGGCTGTCAGCCTTGCCCATGAGCTGAACCAGCCGCTGGCTGCGGTCAGCAATTATTGCATGGGATCGGTGCGGCGGCTGGAAGCAGGCACCGACGACCGCGCAGCGTTGCTCGACGCCATGAAGAAAGCGTCACGGCAGGCAAGCCGCGCATCTGGCATCGTGTCGCGCATCCGCGATTTTCTGCGCCGCAGCGAGCCGACCCCGCAGCCGCAAATATTGCGGGAGATTGTCGAGGAGACCGCATCCATCGCCGAGATTGAATCGCGCAGGCGCGGTTTCAAGATCAAGGTCGATATAGCGAAAGACCTGCCGACCGTACTGGCCGACCGCGTTATGATCGAACAGGTTGTGTTCAATCTGTTGCGAAACGCCACCGAGGCCACGTCAGCCGTGCCAGCGCCACGGCGCGATATCGTCGTTTCGGCCAGAATCAGTCCTGACGGGCAGGAGGTGGAAACAGCTGTGCTGGATTTCGGAGGAGGCATTGCTGAAGACGAGATGGCCAAGATATTCGACCCGTTCTACACGACCAAGGCCGAAGGCATGGGCGTGGGGCTCAATATCTGTCGCTCGATCATGGAGTTCCACCGGGGCAGGCTTTGGGCGGAGCCAAATCCGGACGGCGGGACAGCTTTTCATTTCACGCTGCCTGTCAGCGGCACGCTTGGGGAAAAAGCCGTATGAGCGAAGCGGTCTATGTCATCGATGACGACGAGGCTTTTCGGGATTCGCTCGTCTGGCTGCTGGAATCGAGCCAGTACACCGTCCGCGCTTTCGATTCGGCGGAAGCTTTTCTGGATGCCGCATCCCCGGACATGTCCGGCTGTGTGATAGCCGATGTGCGCATGTCGGGCATAACCGGTCTTGAACTGCACCGGCGCCTGCGAACGCTTGGCGTCGATCTGCCGACAATCATCGTCACCGGTCATGGTGACGTGCCGATGGCCGTCACGGCCTTCCGCGACGGTGTGGTGGATTTCATCGAAAAGCCTCTCGACGACAAGTATGTACTGGAGCGGATCGAATTCTGTCTCGCCAAGGCGCGGGAGAACGCAAGGTTGCGCCAGCAGGCGGATGATTTTGCCCGCCGCTATGAAAGCCTGACGCAACGCGAAAAAGAAGTGCTGGAATATATCGTGGCGGGAAAGCTCAACAAGCAGATCGCCGATCTGATGGATATCAGCATCAAGACGGTTGAAGTGCATCGCAGCCGCGTGATGGAAAAGATGCAGGTGACGAATGTGGCGGAGCTGGTGCGCCAGAAACTGTCCTTCAGCGAAGGCGCAAAAAAGAAGCCGGCATAAGCCGGCTCCCTTTGTTTTGCAGAACAGGATCAGTCGTCGAGCTGCTGGCCACTTCTGTCGGTCGTGCAGGCGACCGCGACCAGCGAAATAACGCCGCAAGCCGCGATGAACACAGCAATCGGCAGATAGCTGCCATTATATTTGGCAAGCAGAGCCGTTGCGATCAGCGGCAGCGGACCACCGACAATAGCTGCACCCACCTGATAGCCGAGCGACACGCCGGTATAGCGGACATCTGCCGGGAAGCTTTCGGCGAAGAACGTGCCGAGAACCGAACCATAGGTCGACCAGATGATGGCAAAACCGATCACGACGGCAAGCGTCGCCACGACCCACGAACCCTGATTGAGCAGCCAGAAATAAGGCACCGTATAGATGACCATGGCGACAGTGCCGAGCAGGAAGACCTTCTTGCGACCGATGCGGTCGGACAGGCTGCCAAAGTAGAGCATGACCGGAACAGCGATCAATGCGGCGATCAGCACCGAGTTGAGAGCATGGACGCGCTCGAAACCCAGTCCCACGAGATAGGACACGGTGAAGGTTGCGAACAGGAAGAAGGTCGAGGTTTCGATGAACTTCGCGCCGATGACGATCAGAACCGCGCGCCAATGCTTGGTCAGTGTTTCGACCAACGGCACTTTCTTGGCGGTGTTGGCCGCAGCCACGCGCTTGAAGGACGGGGTTTCATCAACCGTGTTGCGGATCCACATACCGATGGCGACCAGCACGATGGACAGCACGAACGGAATGCGCCAGCCATAGGACAGGAACGCTTCTTCCGAAAAGCCGAGCGCAAGGCCGGACGTCACCAGATTGCCGAGCGCCAGACCGAACAATGCGCCCGTCTGCGGCACAGCGCCATAGAAGCCGCGCCTGTTACGCGGGGAATATTCCACCGCCAGAAGCACGCCGCCGCCCCATTCGCCGCCGAGCGCGAGTCCCTGCAACAGACGCAGCAGCGTCAGGATGATCGGTGCCCAGACGCCGATGGTGGCATAGGTCGGCATCAGGCCGATCAACACCGTTGAAATGCCCATGATGGACAGAGTGATGACGAGCGTTTTCTTGCGTCCGATACGATCGCCGATATGGCTGAACACGATGCCGCCGATGGGGCGGATTAGGAAAGCCAGCGCGAAAGAGGCAAGCGCCAGAAGCTGGCTGGTCACCGGATCATCGGACGGAAAGAACAGCTTTCCGAACACGATGGCCGACATGGTGCCATAAAGGAAGTAATCATACCATTCGATGGTGCTGCCTACCGCGCTGCCAATCAGCGCGCGACGGCGATCGCCATCGGTAATCAAAGTGTCTTTTTCTACGCGTGCAGAAGCCGCGCCCTCCAAGACGGTCATAGCATTTCCTCCTGAGTGGGCCGCTTATGCGGCCTTGTTTTTGAGAATGTCGAGCGCGACATCGATGATCATGTCTTCCTGGCCGCCGACCATGCGGCGCTTGCCAAGTTCGATGAGGATTTCGCGCGTATCGACGCCATAGAGTTTCGAGGCGTTTTCCGCATGACGCAGGAAGCTCGAATAGACGCCCGCATAGCCAAGCGAGAGGCTTTCACGATCCACCCGCACCGGACGGTCCTGCAACGGACGCACCAGATCGTCGGCGGCATCCATCAGGCCATAGAGGTCACAGCCCGTATCGATGCCCTTGCGGTTGAGAACCGCTATCAGACCTTCAAGCGGCGCATTACCGGCCCCTGCCCCCATGCCTGCGAGCGACGCATCGACGCGAACAGCGCCTGCTTCGATACCGGCAACGGCATTGGCAACGCCAAGCGTCAGATTGTGGTGGGTGTGAACGCCGATTTCGGTTTCAGGTTGCAGCGCATCACGCAGCGCCTTGACGCGAAGCGTATATTGCTCAGGCAATAGCGCGCCTGCCGAATCGGTAACATAGACGCATTCCGCGCCATAGCTTTCCATCAGCTTCGCCTGTTCGACCAGCTTTTCCGGTTCGGCCATATGCGACATCATCAGAAAGCCGATCGTGTCCATGCCCAGTTCACGCGCAGCCTCGATATGCTGGCTTGATACATCGGCCTCGGTGCAATGGGTCGCAACGCGAACCGAACGCGCGCCGGCGTTATACGCTTCCTTCAGGTCATGCACCGTGCCGATGCCCGGAATGAGCAGCACGGTGACACGGGCATGATCGCAGGCCTCGGCAACCGCGCCGATCCATTCGACATCGTCATGCAGGCCAAAGCCGTAATTGAAGGTCGAACCGGCAAGGCCGTCGCCATGGGTGATTTCAATCGCGTCCACCTTGGCGGCATCCAGCGCCTTCGCAATCGCGACGACATCCTTCAGCGTGTATTGATGGCGGATCGAATGCATGCCGTCGCGCAGCGTGACATCCTGAACATAGAGCTTATCGGGATTGGAGCGGGCCATTATGCAGCCTCCTTGGCAAGCGCTTTTGCTGCCCAATGATCAGCGGTGACCAATGCAGCGGATGTCATGATGTCGAGATTGCCGGCATAGGCGGGCAGATAATGCGCAGCGCCTTCGACCTCGAGCAGGATGGTCGTCTTGAGACCCGATACGAGCCCGATGCCCGGTACGCGAACCGGCGCATTGTCGCCGATCACTTCGAACTGAACCTTCTGCTTGAGGCGATAGCCCGGCACATAGGCTTGTACCGTCTTGACCATTTCGGCAATCGAAGCCTCGATGGCTTCGCGGCTGCCACCCTGCGACAGAACAAACACCGTATCGCGCATGATGAGCGGCGGTTCTGCCGGGTTGAGAATGATCAGCGCCTTGCCGCGTTCAGCGCCGCCCAGTTCACGGATTGCCTTCGACGTGGTTTCGGTGAACTCATCGATATTCGCGCGGGTGCCGGGACCAGCCGAACGCGACGAGATCGAAGCGACGATTTCGCCATAGACCACGCGGTCGGTGGCGCGCTTGACGGCATAGACCATCGGGATCGTCGCCTGACCGCCGCATGTGACCATGTTGACGTTCGGCTCGTCGATATTGGCGTCGCCATTGATGGCGGGAATGGTGAAGGGGCCGATGGCGGCAGGCGTCAGGTCGATGACCTTCTTGCCGTCCTTCTGCAAGAGCGCGTCATTATGGAGATGCGCCTTGGCCGAAGTTGCATCGAACACGATATCGATATCGCGATATTCGGGCATACGCATCAGGCCGTCGATGCCGTCATGGGTCACCGGCACGCCGAGCCGTGCGGCGCGTGCCAGACCATCCGAATTCGGATCGATGCCGACCATTGCGCCCATCTCGATATTCTTCGATGTGCGCATCACCTTGATCATCAAATCCGTGCCAATATTGCCGGAACCGATGATCGCGCATTTCTTCTTGGACATAGTGGGTCCTTTCTGATCTTCCTCAGGTCGCCGCACCAGACGCCAAATGGGGAGGCTTGACCGGCGCGGATACGCGCACTGCACGCCTTGAAGCGGTGGTGTGGTGAGTCAGCTTGAAAGGACGCTGGATGGGTGGGTCGTGGCAGAACGGGTGCCAGAACCTGGCCCATCAGTTCGCACGTATCGCTCCTCCGGCAAATCCTCCCCATTTGCTTGATAGGGGGATAATAGGACGGAGGATGCGGTCTAGATATTGGGGTTAACCCCTACCGATTTTCGACTTGTGTATTAGCCGAATGACGGTTGCGCCACATGGCTGCGGCTTTCTGGTGGAACGCATCATAGCTGTTATTATCAGCGGCGGATACCGTCATCATGGCCATGGCTGCCGTTGCGATGACTATGCTTTCGGCGCGCTCGTCGGTGGCGGTGCCACTCCAAACACCGTGCCAATATTCAAAAGAGCTGAGGCTGGAATGCTTGTCGCTGCTGGCTTTCGAAAGCGTCGGCAGCTGCAAGGCGCTGGAATGCCCCTGCACGTGGCGATATATGGTGTGTTTGCGGTGCGGGACCAGTTCCGCCACATCGCGGCTGGTCGAGACGACCGAAACCGACTGCATGTCGAGCAGCACGGCAGCATCGCGATGCAACTCGCGATAAGCGGGTTGCGACACGCCGAGAAATGACGATTTCAGCCCCAACGGGTTCAGGAGGTGGACAAGACTGTTCACCGGCGAACGGGACTCGAATAGCGGATAAAGCGCCAGCAGCGCCTGCACCTGCGGCGCAAAACCCGCCATCGGCATGAAGCATATGCCATGCGCTCTGAGCGCACTTTCCGCCAGTTCATGCGATGTGGCAATCGGCATGTTGATCGCTTCCGCCGCAATCTCCAGTTTGCCGGACAGTTCGCCGACACCGCAACTGCCATGCATCAGCACCGGGTAACCGGCGCGCGCGACGAGCAGTGCAGACAGCATGAACCATGGCGACTGCGAAGAATTGGGAGACAGGTAGGCGGGCCAATCCAGCGCAGGCGTGTTGATACTCGTTCCCGCCGCATAAAACCGCGCGGATGCGCACGCCATGCCTGCAAGCTCCGGCGCGGTCAGCCCGCGATAATGGATCAGGCGCAACAGCGCGCTGATCTGCATCGGGTCCGCTTCGCCCGCGAAAATGGTCGTGAAGGCATCTTCCGCCTCATGCAGTTCCAGCGGACGGGTGTGCCCCACCTTGCGGCCAACGACGGCAATATATTTGGCCAGCCGCCGCGTCGGGTCGTTCTCGCTCTGGATATCGGCGAACTGCGCGGCGGTATATTCCGCCGACGGGTGGTTCTCCAGATCCGTCACCTTGCGGATGGTCAGTGGCGGCGGCGTAACGATAGCGCTGCGGTTCCATCCATGATGTCCGGTGCAGGCTGACACATGCGCGTTTTCTGCATCGGGCTTCATCAAGGCATCGGCTTCATTCGCCAAACGCCGCAAGCGACCGCGCAATGCTTCCGCCTTTGGCGTCGCGATCATGGCGCGACCGGAGCGGACAAAGATTGGATCGTCAAAATGGTCGCGGATCTGCCCCAGCAGACGGCTCATCGCCGGAATGCTCAAGCCCATCTGCTTGGCCGCGCCACCGACACTGCCTTCCACAAGAAGTGCATCAAGCGCAATCAGCAGCCGCAACTGCCCCAGACGAGGATTGGCGCCATCGCTTTCGGCCTTTTCCGCCGGTTTTGCGCTCTTCGCCCGCTTATCCGCCATTTCCGATGCCTGCCTCGTCAGTTGCGTTTTTTGAAACTTGGAAAGTTTCTAAAACATGATGATTGACGTCATCTTATAGCCATACATAAGGAGAGTAGAAAACTCAACTTTAGACGGTGGTGAAAATGACCAGCTTGTTTTGGGGCTTGTGTGCCAGTGGCGCGCAAGGCAGGCAGATTACCAGAGGAAAGCTTGCTTCCAGAGCGATCCTTGCAGGGACGTGTCTTTCAACCGCCCTTTTGTTAAGCGAAACGGGCGCCTTCGCGCAAGCAGCAAATAGTGCGACCAGCGCCACCGCTGAAGAAACCGAAGCCCAGAAGAAAAAGGCTGCGGAAGGCGAACAGGCTGCTGACACTGCATCCGATGGCACGGTCAAGCTGAACCAGATCGTGGTGACGGCGACGGGCTTTGAGCAGAACATCACCGATGCGCCTGCCAGCATCACCGTCGTGCCGGGCGAAGAGCTTGAAAAAGGCGCTTATCGCGACCTGACCGACGCCTTGAAAGACGTGCAGGGTGTGGCCGTGACCGGCCCTGCCGCCGAACGCGATATTTTTATTCGCGGCCTCCCCGGCTCCTATACGCTGCTGCTCGTGGACGGCAAGCGCCAGAGCACCCGCGATGCCCGCACCAACGGCAATTCCGGTTTCGAACAGAGCTTCCTTCCGCCTGCTAACGCCATTGAGCGTATCGAAGTCATTCGCGGTCCAATGTCTTCGCTCTATGGCTCGGATGCGATGGGCGGTGTCATCAACGTCATCACCAAGAAAGTGTCGGACAAGTGGAGCGGCTCGTTCACGGTGGACGGCGTTGCTCAGCAGCATTCCAAATACGGCAATTCCCTTCAGGGTTCCTATTATATCACGGGACCGCTGGTGCCGGACCTTATCGGCGTGCAGCTTTGGGGACGCGGCCTGAAGCGTCAGGAAGACAAGATCGTCAGCGGCTCGCCCGAGCAGCAGGATGTCGACATCACGGGTCGCATCACCTGGACCCCGAACAAAGACCACGATATCCAGCTTGAACTGGGCAAGACGCGCCTGCGCCGCGACAGCACCGTTGGCAACACGACGGAAAAAACCGCGTCGGCTGTCGATTCCTACAATTACAACGACCGCGACCATTGGTCGATCAGCCATACCGGCCGCTGGGGCCCGACCACGTCGGAATTCTCCTTCATGCAGGAATGGTCCGAGCGGACCAACTTCAACTGGAACAACGCATCGAAGAGCTATGTCGAGAACCTTCGCTCTCCGCATGTGAAGAACTCGGTGCTCGACGGCAAATTCACCACGCCGTTCGAACTGTACGGCAATCACACGCTCGTCACCGGCGGCCAGTTCATGGACACGGTTCTCACCGACCAGAATCCGGGACGCCGCACCGGACTGGACGAAGAATTCAGCGTACGCCAATGGGCGCTGTTCGCCGAAGACGAATGGTGGCTGACGCCCGACTTCTCGCTGACCGGCGGTCTGCGCATGGACGATCACGAGGTCTATGGTTCGCATTTGAGTCCCCGCGGCTATGCGGTATGGCACGCGACCGATCAGATCACCTTCAAGGGCGGTATTTCGACCGGCTTCAAGGCCCCCGATATCCGCACCATCGCACCGGGTTATGCTTATACGACGGGCGGCGGCGGCTGCTCCTACGGCCCGACCGGCACCTGCGGCGTCATCATCGGCGACCCAAATCTGGAACCGGAAAAGAGCACCAGCTACGAAGCCAGCGTGTTGTGGGACAACCAGACCGGCCTTCGTCTGGGCGCCACCTACTTCTACACGGACTTCAAGGACAAGATTTCCAACGCGCTTGTCACCGACAGCAACGGCGATCCCGTCCGCTGGAGCGAAGATCCGAACTACCGTCTCTGGTATGCCTTCAATATCGATGAAGCTGTCATGCAGGGCGTGGAGCTGACCTTCAACTGGGAAGCAACCGACACGATCACCCTTCGCGGCAACTACACCTATACGGATTCCGAACAAAAGACCGGCACCTATGCGGGCCTTCCGCTGGCCCGCACGCCGAAGCATATGGCGAGCCTGCGCGGCGACTGGATCACCCCCGTCGAGGGGCTGAAGGCATGGGCCGCCGCCAATTATCATGGCGAGGAAACCAATGCCGGCGCGCGTATCGGAACAGCAGGTACGCCGGTCTATGCAGCGGACGGAAAGACCGTTCTGGCGCGCAAGTACAAGCCCTACGCGACGGTCGATCTCGGCGGTTCCTATGACTTCAGCGAGAACGTGACGTTCAACGCAGCCATCTACAACATCTTCGACAAGCAAATCGATGTCGATGAGTTCAACACGGTTGTCGATGGTCGTCGCCTTTGGGTCAGCATGACGTCGCGCTTCTGATCTGACGCAGTGTGACGCCAGCCAAACGAAAGGCTGGCGTCATTTTTTCGATTGAATGGATGCTCAATGAGCGCTCTGAAGAACATAAAGAAGACCTTGTGGCTAATGGTCGGCAGCATGATTTTTGCCTCCACGGTTCAGGCAGCAGAACAGGTGCGCGCTTCCTTCGACATGGAAGCCAACGGCATTTCCTATCGCATTTTCACCGCAGCGCCCGCTGAAGCCGCTCCCGAAGGCGGCTATCCCGTCATTTATATGGTCGACGGCAATCGCATGCTGCCGCTTGCCGCTGCTGAAATGGCGAAGAACGATGACCTCAAGGCCGTTCTGGTGGGTATTGGTTATCCGACCGACGATGCTGATGAAATCGTGCGGCTGCGCTATTTCGATCTGACGTCGGCGACCAGTGAACAGTTGACGCCCGATCCGGCCAACCAGCCAAAGACCGGCGGTCGCGATGCGTTCTTTGCTTTCATCGAAGTACGGGTGAAGCCCGAAATCGAAAAGCGGTTCTCCATCGACAAAAGCAGGCAGGCGCTGTTCGGCCATTCCCTGGGCGGGCTTTTCACGCTCTATGCGCTGTTCAATCACACGAATTCCTTCCAGACCTACAGCGCTGCCGACCCTTCGATCTGGTGGGATAATCATTCGATCCTGTCGGACAAGGATCGTTTCATCGCCTCGTTCAAATCGGCTCCCCACCCTTTGCGTCTGCTGATGGAAACCTCCGGCAAGCGCGGTTCCCGCCCCGGTCAATCGCCTGCGGATATCCAGCGCATGCGCAAGCTGCGCGGCGGGCCATCGGGCACGGATGTGTACAAGGAACTGGAACCGCTGCCGCAGCTGGAAACGGCTTTTCACCGTTTCGCCAACGAGGGGCATGGTTCGATGATCCCGCTGACAGTGGCGGACAGCCTGAACTTCATTCTGCTCGGCAGGAAGCCCGAACACACAGACAATTGAGCGTTTTTTGTCCGTCGGGCTTTGACCTGCGGAAAACTGGACTATAAAGCACAGGATTGACGAAAGGATTGTGCACCATGCTGAATTTCGGCCAACATGTCGCCCGCCTCTGTGGCGCAGCCGTCGTGGCGCTTTCTCTGGCCTCCGCCGCCAGCGCCGCAGACATCACCATCAAGCATGCGCAGGGTGAAACGGCAGTGCCTGCTTCGCCAGCCAAGGTAATCGTGCTCGATCTGGCGACGCTCGACAATCTCGACCGCCTCGGCGTCAAGGTTTCCGGCGTGCCAACGCTGGTCACTGCCCCGGACTTCCTCAAGAAGTACCAGTCCGACGATTATCCGAAAGTCGGCACGCTGTTCGAGCCGGATTATGAAGCCATCAATGCCGCCGAGCCGGATCTCATCATTGTTGGCGGTCGTTCGGCAGCCAAATATCCGGAACTTGCAAAGATCGCGCCCACCATTGATCTGACGGTCTCCTCGAAGGACCTCATCGGCGGCACAGAAGCCAATGTTGAAAAGCTTGGCCAGATTTTTGGCAAGCAAGCGGAAGCCAAGGCAGAAATCGAAAAGCTCAACGCCGATGTTGCCACGCTGAAGCAGAAAGCCGCAGACAAGGGCACGGGTCTTCTGATCCTCACCACCGGCGGCAAGATGAGCGCCTATGGCCCGGGTTCGCGCTTTGGCATGCTGCATGACGCCTATGGCGTGACGCCTGCCGCCAAAGACCTGACCACCAAGGGCAATCACGGCCAACCGATCAGCCAGGAATTCATTCTGAAGACCAATCCTGACTGGCTGTTCGTGATCGACCGCGACGCCGCCATCGGTCGCGAGGGCAATTCCGCCAAGCAGATTCTCGACAATGATCTCGTTCGCCAGACCACGGCGGCGAAGAAAGACCAGATCGTCTATCTGAAGTCGCAGAACTGGTATCTCGTCGGTGGCGGTCTCAATGGCCTGCACGGCACTATCGATCAATTGTTGGAAGTCTTCGACAAGGCAAAGTAAAAGTCAGGCACTTTCTGACCCAGTCACCCGGGCTGTCCGCCATGCCGGACAGCCCGATGCATGACAAGGCAAGAGAACAGGATAAAGCGTGAAGGGATTAGCTGCAGCTATAGTTGTTGTCGCCGTGCTGGCTGTCATCAGCCTGTTTATCGGGGTCGGCGACGTCTCACTGCATGCGCTTTTCTATTCCCGTGAAAGCGTGGATGGCAGCCCCGGCAGCGCGCTTGAACTGCTGCTTGTCAGCCGCATTCCGCGCACCATCGCCATTGTGCTGGCGGGCATGTCGATGGCCGTTGCCGGCATGATCATGCAGATGCTGACCCGCAACCGTTTCGTCGAGCCTTCGACGGCGGGAACGGTCGAATCCGCCAGTCTCGGCATTCTTCTGGTTATTCTCTTTGCGCCGGAAGCGCCCGTCTTCGTCAAGATGCTGGTTGCCTCCGTCACCGCAGTGGCGGGAACGGCGCTGTTTCTGCGTATCCTGCGCAGCATCCCGCTTCGCTCCGTGCTGGTTGTTCCTCTGGTCGGCATCATGCTCGGTGGCGTTGTCAGCGCCATCACGACTTTCATCGCCTACCGCTTCGATCTGTTGCAATCGCTGAATTCGTGGACGACCGGCGACTTTTCCGGCGTGCTGCGCGGACGCTACGAATTGCTGTGGATCGCCTTCGCGCTCACCGTCGTCGCCTATATCGCCGCCGACTGGTTTACCGTCGCAGGGCTGGGCGAGGATTTCACCACCAATCTCGGTCTCAATTATCGCCGTGTGGTGACACTCGGCCTCATCATCGTTTCGATGGTCAGCGCGTCGGTCGTCGTCACCGTCGGCATGATCCCGTTTCTCGGCCTGATCGTGCCCAATGTCGTCAGCATGTTCGTCGGCGACAATATGCGCCGCGCCTTGCCATGGATCGCCGTTCTCGGCGCGGGTTTGGTGCTCGCCTGCGATATTGCCGGGCGTCTGATCCGCTTTCCCTATGAAATCCCCATCGGCACGATGATGGGCGTCGTGGGCAGCGTCATCTTCCTTTACCTCCTGTTGCGGCGGGGTTCACGCCTTGCTTAAACGCCCCGCTACCCTCATTCCGCTTCTCGGCGCGATCGCGCTACTCGCCGCCATTGCCTTCATGACAATCGGTGCGAAGGGCAGCTGGTCGTTCATCCTGTCCTTCCGCGGCACCAAACTCGCCGCCATGGTGCTGGTGGCCTATTCAATCGCGGTATCGACCGTGCTGTTTCAAACCGTCACCAATAATCGCATCCTCACGCCCTCCATCATGGGCTTCGATGCGCTCTATATTCTGATCCAGACCGTTGTGGTGTTCTTCTTCGGCGCGGTGCAGGTCGACTGGATTGGACCGAACATGCGCTTTGTCACCGAAACGCTGGTGATGGTGCTGTTTGCAGGTTCACTCTATTACTGGCTGTTTTCGGGCGCGGCGCGCAGCCTGCATCTGGTGATGCTGGTCGGCATTATTTGCGGCGTGTTCTTCCGCAGCCTGTCCAATCTCATGCAGCGTATGCTCGATCCCGATCTCTTCGCGGTGTTGCAGGACCGGTTTTTTGCCAGCTTCAACACGATCAACGCCGATATTCTGACGCTCTCGGCGATCATCGTCGCCGCCGTATCGCTTTATGGCTGGCGGCTGATGCATGTCTTTGACGTACTGGCGCTTGGACGCGAGCCTGCCATCAATCTCGGTGTCGATCACCGCCGCGTGGTGCGGCTCATCCTGCTGATGGTAACGGTGCTTGTCGCGGTTTCGACCGCGCTTGTCGGACCGATCACCTTCTTCGGCCTTTTGGTCGCCAATCTCGCCTACATGCTGGCAGGCTCGGGGAAACATCGCGTCGTCCTGCCGATTGCCGTCCTGCTGGCCATCATCTGCATTGTCGGTGGCCAGACCATTCTCGAACGGGCCTTTGCCTTCAATACCGCGCTCAGCGTCATCATCGAATTCCTGGGCGGTCTCGTCTTCATTATCCTTCTTGTCAGGGGAAATGCACGTTGATCGAAATAAGCCAAGTCAGCAAATCCTATGGCGGCGCTCTTGTCGTCGATGACGTGTCCCTGCACCTGCCCGCGGGCGGCGTAACATCGATCATCGGCCCCAATGGCGCGGGCAAATCAACGCTGCTTTCCATGGTCAGCCGCCTTTTGCCGATGGACAAAGGCCGCGTGACCGTGGACGGTCTGGATGTCACCACCACCTCGGGCGATGTGCTGGCAAAGCGCCTCTCCATACTGAGGCAGGAAAACGCCATCAATTCACGACTGACCGTGCGGGATCTGGTGGCATTCGGGCGCTATCCCTATTCCAAGGGGCGACCTAACAGCGAAGACCGCAAGCATATCGAACAGGCGATCCAGTATCTTGGCCTTGAATGCTTGAGCGATCGCTTTCTCGATGAATTGTCCGGCGGACAGCGCCAGCGCGCCTTCGTGGCCATGGTGCTTTGTCAGGATACGGACTATGTGCTTCTTGATGAGCCATTGAACAATCTGGATATGAAGCATGCGGCATCGATGATGAAGTTGTTGCGCCGCGCTGCCGATGAGCTCGGCAAGACGGTCGTGCTGGTGTTGCACGACATCAACTTCGCCTCCTGCTATTCCGACCACATCGTCGCCATGCGCAACGGCAAGGTCGCGCATCAGGGCACGCCGGACGCGCTGGTCCATCCGGAAATCCTGAGCGCCATTTACGATATGGATATCTCGGTTGAAATTATCGGCGGGAAGCGGATCGGGGTCTACTACCTGTAAATAGACTATCTATTCGCTCGATTTCATGCAAAAGCATGCGCACCAACCATTGGCGATTATCGGTGGAGTGTCCATGCTGACGAAGAAGGGCAAATATGGTTTGAAAGCACTGGCGCATCTTGCCTTGCTTGAACCCGGCGAAAGCGCGTTCGTCGCCGAGATTGCTTCCAAGAACAATATCTCCAAGAAATTTCTCGACGCCATTCTTCTGGAACTGCGCAACGACGGCATATTGCGTTCCAAGAAGGGCCCCGGCGGCGGCTACAGCCTTTCCAAACCAGCAACCGAGGTTACGATTGGTCAGGTTGTCCGCGTTCTCGATGGCCCGCTCGCGCCGATCCGCTGCGCAAGCCGCATGGCCTATCAGCCATGCGAAGATTGCGAAGATCACCGCGCCTGTCAGGTGCGCCGTTCGATGCTGCTCGTGCGCGAAGCCATTGCTGGCGTTCTCGACACGATGACGCTGGAACAATTCGCGCGTAACGGTGGCCTCGAAGATGACAGCACCGCACCAGAATGGGCCAGGTTAAGCGCCTGACAACAGATCCAGCAGCCGGTAGCCGCCATTGTGATAGACAAGCGGCTCGCCGCCGCCCGCTACGATTTTCAAAACACGACCGATAATGATGGCATGGGTGTGCCGCTCGATGACGTCTTCCACGGCACAATCGACTGCGGCCAGTGCGCCCGTCAGCGCCAGCGCGCCGCTTTCCAGCGTGTACCATTCGGCGCCGGCATAGCGCGCAACACCCTTGATACCGTCCTTACCGGCAAACCGATCCGCAACCGTTTGTTGGGCCGCCGACAGCACATTGACGCAGAAATGATTGTGGCGGCTGATGGCGGGCCAGACCGACGAACCCCGATTGATGTTGACGATGATCGTTGGCGGATCGACCGAAAGCGCGGTCGCCGAGGTGACAGTCGCGCCAGTGCGCCCGTCGCCGAAGCCTGCGGTGACAACGCTGACGCCGCCAGCGAGCTGCCGCATTGCAGCCTTAAGCTCATCGGGTGAAACAGCGATATCCGCCGTATCTTCCACCAATCTCAACGCTTTATCGCCCATGCTTGTCACCATCGTTTATTGCCGTCATCGCCTCTCCGGTCGACCGGATCAAACGTAACGGAATGGTGTCACGCTACGCACTGGCGTTCAAAGGTGCTGACTGCCTTCTCATCGCAAATAGAGAAAGCATTTTCTATTTTCTATAAAACGAATGGAATTAATCCGCTCGCAGCGCCGTCAGCGCTGCGTTCTTTTTATGTGATGTTCGGCCAGATAGACGCGGTCGTCCTGCGTTGAAAACAACACGGAAAAGACAATGCCGATAGCAGCCCCGAGCAATGTGTCGAGAACCCGTTCCGACACCATATCGGCCCCATTCAGACCCGGCGCAGCGATATAGGTCATCAGCAGCGCCATCGGCGTCACGAGGATTTGCCCCAGCGCATAATTGGAACCGATAATCACTTCGGTTGCAAATTGCAGGAGCCCCAGTATCGCGATCAGCGTCCAAATGGACGGTGCTTGCGTCAGGATCATCCACGCGACGACCGCACCCAAAAGGGTGCCCACCATGCGCTGCAAGGCACGGTTCATATTGATATGCAGATGCGCGCCCTGCATTACGGCAACAGCGCCCATTGCCGCCCAGGCAGGGTGCGCGACGTCCATCGCATAGGCGGCAAACGCCGCTACACCCGCGCCAAAAGCGACGCGCACCGCAGCGATCAGCCGGTGACGAATTGGTCGCAACGCTTCCGAAGGGAAAGGCTTTTCTGGGCTTGCCTGATGGCGGAAATACTCCGTCAGCACACAGACCAGAAAGGCCAGTATCGCGACCAGCGCAGTGGCGGCGGTGCGTTCCGCCGTCTGATGTACCGTAACCGACTGGCTCATCGACGCCCCGGCGGCAAAAATGAAGATCAACGCTCCGGGAGGGCCGAATTTTCCGGTGGTGGTCACAAAACAGAACACGCCACACAGAACGGCGAGAAGCATAAGCTGTACAGCCAGCGGCGCACCCGCTGCGGCGACAAGCGACATGCTGAGCACGGCCAGCGTCTGGCAGATGGCGCACAGAAGCACAACGCGGTTGCGGCGTGCCTGTGGTGCGAAGCGCCCAAACAGGGCGACCAGAGCGCCAAGCGAAGCAAAGCCGATCAGATGCGACCAGGGCGAAAGATAGACCAGCGGCAAAGCGATGACCGCCGTGGCCGCTGACTGAAGGCCAGCGAGCGACGAATTGCGAATGGAAGGCTGCCGCGAAAGCGCGACGCTTTCCCGAAACTGTTGCGGCTTCAAAAGCTGGCGCGCGGCATCCAGCCTGCGGGCCGATGTCATCGTAGACGTTTCGGTACTCATTCTCCGGTTTCCTGTGAGCGTCTCAGCGGCTTGGCCGCGAGGCGCTGCTCGATAGAGTCAAAATGGTCAAGCATGGTGGCCAGATCCGCATCGGAAATGTCCGCCAGCATATCTTCCTCGCCTTTGGCCAGTTCGCGCCGGATTTCGGCCACGCGCTGCTCACCTTTGGGCGTAAGGAAGATCAACCGCGCGCGGTTGTCGTTTTCATCGACCCGGCGCTCGACCAGTTCCTGACGGGACAGAATATCCAGAAGCCGCACAAGGCTTGATCCGTCGATCCCGACCAGAGCGGCGAGTTCCTTCTGCGTCACGCCGCCGCCGGTGGTCTGAAGATGGATCAACGGAACCCAGGTGGCATCGGAAAGCCCCGCTTCAGCAAGGCGCGTATCAAGCGCGCGCCGCCAGCGTCGGGCAAGCAACGAGAAGCGAATCCCGAATTGGGACCGAGGAGAAGACGAACTGGATTGCATAGGGACAATAAAGCACGAATTAATTTGCTTTGCAATTCAAATTAATTCAGGTGAAACGAATTTCACTCCGGCAGGGTGCCCATAGCAAACAGATTTCCCGGATCGAAATTTCCGGATAGCGCTTTCAGAACGAGCTGCTTATCATCAAGCAATACTTCATCCGAAGGCGCGAAAAATCTGACCGAC
This sequence comes from Ochrobactrum sp. C6C9, assembly GCF_022627935.1. Lineage (NCBI taxonomy): Bacteria > Pseudomonadati > Pseudomonadota > Alphaproteobacteria > Hyphomicrobiales > Brucellaceae > Ochrobactrum > Ochrobactrum sp. C6C9. Next base: position 21,278 of record NZ_JABXGB010000021.1, read on the forward strand.
TGATTGCAATCCCAAAACATCCCCGCACGAAGGAAACAAAGACAGCAACCATGGCAGCGCTTGTGTCGTCGGAAAATGGAATGGGGCAGAAGGCGGCGCGCTTTCTTGGCCTGATACTGGTCGCCGTCCTCGGCTATAGTTTCTGGCTCAACGAAAGCTGGCTGACGCTCTGCGCCGGACTTGCAATCTTCCTGTTCGGGATGCAGTGCCTTGAAGACGGCTTGCGCAATCTGGCAGGCAGCGCACTGGAGCGCATGCTGGCGCGCGGCACCTCGACCTCGTGGAAAAGTCTGCTGGTCGGGCTGGTCGGCGCGACGGTGATGCAATCGAGCACGCTCGTTTCGCTGATGACCATCGCCTTCATCACCACCGGCCTGATTTCACTGGCCGCGGGCATATCCATCATCTTCGGCGCAAATCTTGGTTCCGCAACCGGCATATGGTTGCTGTCGCTGGCCGGGCAGAATTTCAGCCTGTCGTCGCTGGCGCTGCCGCTGATGGTGTTCGGCGTGTTGGCGAGTTTCTTCGGACCGAAGATCAAGGCTATCGGGCGCATTCTGCTCGGCATCGCCTTCATCTTTCTTGGCATTGACGGCATCAAGCAGGGCTTTTCCGTTGTCACCGAGAATTTCGATCTCGCGCAATACAGGATCGATGGCTGGCTTGGTCAGGTCATTTTCGCTGGCATCGGCCTTGTGTTGACCCTGCTGCTGCAATCAACCCATGCGACCCTGATGCTGACGCTGACAGCACTTGGTCTCGGGCAGGTCGATCTCTGGCAATCGGCGGCGATTGCCATCGGGGCCAATGTCGGCAGCAGTGTCACCACCGGCATTGCCGGTGCGCTCGGTGGCAACCGCAGCGGCCAAAGGCTGGCGCTGGCGCATGTGATTTTCAATGTCGTCACCGCGTGCATTTCACTTGTCCTGATGTGGGTGCTTGTTCGCCTTGCCGTGTGGCTGTCGGAGGCAATGGGCGTCGGCGACAACCAGCTCATCCAGCTTGCGATCTTCAACAGCGAATTCAACATTCTAGGCGTGTTGATCTTCTGGCCCGCACTGGTTCCCTTCACGCGGTTTCTCGAACGTATGCTGCCCGACAGGCCGGAACCGCGCGTTCTCATCCCGGCGGGCACACCGGACCTGCCGGACAATGCGCTGCGCGCCCGTTATCTCGACAAGACGGCGCTCAGCTCGCCGGAAACGGCGGCTCTGGCGCTGGTGCATGAATTGCAGCATCTCGGGCGCTTGAGCGTGGAGGTGATCTGCCACGCGCTTTATCTGCCGATCAGCGAGATCAACCGTGCCAAGCATGACGACGCCGTTATGCGCGCCGCGCCCGATGCCGATTATGTGGATGCCGACCTGCTCTACCGGCTCTACATCAAAGGCGTCTATGGTGACATATTGAGTTTCATCGGCAAGGTCGATCCGGGGAACGACAAGGACCAGCAGAATTTCTGGATGACCGCCCAGATCATCGCGCTGCAAATGGCGGAAATCGTCAAGGATGCCAAGCATCTCCAGAAGAATCTCGGCTTCTATCTCCGGCAGACCAATTCACCCGTGCGCGACGCCTATGTCGAGCTGCGCGAACATCTGGTCAATGTGCTGCATGAAGTGCGCGTTTTGAGCCGCGCCGACGCAGCAAGCGACAATTGGGATATCCACCAGCAGACTTTTACCGAGAAGGTCAAAGACTTCGAGCGGGATTTCGGCGCGAAGCTTTTCGAAGCGAACAGGCAGGAAAAAGTCAGCGGCTTGCAGCTGAGCTCGCTTCTCAACGATCTCGGCTATGCAAGGCGCATTGCAAACGGGCTGAATACGTTGCTGACCATCCGCAAGCGGTCGCTCAACGACCCGCTGCACAACCTCTCCGACCTGTTCGATGAGGATACGCCGCTGGTTCGGATATAGAGCATTTCCAGCAAAAGTGCGTAGCGGTTTTGCGTAGGATAATGCGTAAAAACAAATAGATAGAGCGGTTCCCCGATTCCATTTTAACCGGAACCGCTCTAACGAAACGCCGTTTATCAGGCGGCGCGAATATCCAGCCCGCCATTTTCGACGATGAAATCGATCACCGCCTGCACACCCTCGCCGCGATGCAGATCGGTAAAGCCGAACGGACGCTTGCCGCGCATGCGTGCCGCGTCACCTTCCATCACCTCCAGATCGACGCGGACATAGGGTGCAAGGTCGCTCTTGTTGATGACCAGAAAATCTGAACGCGTGATGCCCGGCCCACCCTTGCGCGGAATTTCCTCACCCTGACAGACGGAAATGACATAAAGCGTCAGATCGGCCAGATCGGGAGAGAAGGTCGCCGCCAGATTATCGCCGCCGGATTCGATGAACACGATATCCAGATCAGGGAAGCGCCGGTTCATTTCGGCGATAGCCTGCAGGTTGATCGACGCATCCTCACGAATTGCCGTATGAGGACAACCGCCGGTTTCCACGCCCATGATACGGTCCTCGGACAGCGCCTGGTGGCGCGCCAGAATATAGGCATCTTCCTGCGTGTAGATATCGTTGGTGATGACGGCGACCGAATATGTGTCGCGCAGCGCCTTGCAGAGCTTTTCGGTCAGCGTCGTCTTGCCGGAGCCAACCGGCCCACCGATACCAATTCTGAGCGGTCCGTTTTTCTGTGTCATGAGCGAAAAAGCCTCGAATGCTGTGTTTCGTGTTTCATGGCCATAATGTCGGCGATAAATGTCGCCGAGCCAAGGCCGTCCAGACCAGACTGTCCTGCGCGCATGGCGGTTTCCGCCAGCGTGGTTTCCAGCGCCGCCATGGTAGTGGTCACGCCGCTTTGTCCTGTTACCGACAGGCGGATAGATGCCTGCAACAGATTGATGCAGAAGGCTTGCAAGAAGGCTGCCAGCGTCGAGCCGAGCGGAACACCATGCGCGGCGGCCACGGCCCCGACGGCCACCGGATAGGCGCAATCGACCGGCAGTTGATCGAAGACTGGAGACGGCCAGCTGCGCGCCGCCGACAGGAAGGCACCGCCTTGCAGCGTGGTTTCCATATGCCGTTCCCGCGAACCGGCCAGCGCCTCCGCCAGATCGGCCACTTCCCGCAAATCCTCACCCGCCATCGCTCGCCGCCAGCTTTCAGCGCATAAGACCGCATCATTCCAGCCGGAACCGCGTGTGACGAGCCAGCGCAGCCAGTCCTTCAATGCGTCCGCATCGGTGACGAAGCCATCATGCACCGCCTGCTCCAGCCCGTGGCTATAGCTGAACGAGCCAACCGGAAACACCGGCGACAGCCACGCCATCAGCCGCAGGAGGGCGGTGTTGGGGTCAGTCGTGATGGTGGTGGTGATGGTCATGCTCGTGGCCGTGATCGTGACCATGTGCGTGGTCATGTCCGTGACTATGCCCGCCGTGGTCATGATGCGAATGGCCACCTGAATAAGCGCCGCGCAACGGGCTGAAAATCGCCACCACATCGGTCACGGTTGCGCCCAGACCTTCCAGCATCGCCTTGATCACATGGTCACGCAGAATGAAGATGCGGTCCGCCTCAATCTGCGCCGCCAGATGCCGGTTGCCGATATGCCATGCAAGCTCAGCGATATGCAACTGGTCGCGACCGTGGATTTCGTAAAGCTCTTCGCTGGCGGCGCGGATCTCGATCTCCCGCCCGTCGTCGAGAACAATCCGGTCGCCATGTTCCAGCACCACCGGCTCCGGAAAATCGGCAAGCACCTTCTCGCCGCTATCGAGCGTGATAGCCTTGCGGCGCAGATGGCGTTCGTCACGCTCCAGCACGGCATGCGCCGCCGGAACAGCGTCGATCACTTCATGCGCGCGGATGATGTTTGTTGCTCGAAACATGTTCCACCTCAAATCTCAGAACAGGAAATAACGCTGCGCCATCGGCACCACGTCAACCGGTTCGCATGTCAGAAGCTCGCCATCGGCGCGCACTTCATAGGTTTCCGGGTCGACTTCCATTTGCGGCATCGCATTGTTGAGGATCATCGACTGCTTGCCAATGCCGCCACGCGTATTGATGACCGCAGCCATCTGCTTGTCCACTCCAATTTTCTCACGCAGCCCACCGTCGATTGCCGCCTGCGAAACAAAAGTGATTGAGGTATTGGTGCGCGCCTTGCCAAAAGAACCGAACATCGGGCGATAATGCATCGGCTGCGGCGTGGGGATAGACCCATTGGGATCGCCCATCGGAGCCGTTGCGATCCAGCCGCCCAGCAGCACCATATCCGGCTTGACGCCGAAGAAAGCCGGGTTCCACAACACCAGATCGGCGCGCTTTCCAACTTCAATCGAGCCGATCTCATGCGACATGCCATGGGCGATGGCCGGATTGATGGTATACTTCGCCACATAGCGTCGGGCGCGGTAATTGTCATTGCCCGGTCTGTCATCGGGCAGACTGCCGCGCTGGCGCTTCATCTTGTCCGCCGTCTGCCAACAGCGGATGATCATTTCGCCGACGCGGCCCATGGCCTGACTGTCGGACGAGATAATCGAAAACGCGCCCATGTCGTGCAGAATATCTTCAGCCGCGATGGTCTCCTTGCGGATGCGGCTTTCGGCAAAGGCGATATCTTCGGGAATGGCGGGGGAGAGGTGATGACAGACCATCAGCATGTCGAGATGCTCGGCCACCGTATTGATCGTATAAGGCCGCGTCGGGTTGGTCGATGCGGGCAGAACATTGGGATATTGGCAGACGCGGATAATATCCGGCGCGTGGCCGCCGCCCGCACCTTCGGTGTGGAAGGAGTGGATGGTGCGTCCCTTGAAAGCATTCAGCGTGTCTTCCACAAAACCGCTTTCATTGAGCGTATCGGTGTGGATCGCCACCTGCACGTCGAAATGGTCGGCCACGGAAAGGCAATTGTCGATAGCCGCAGGCGTCGTGCCCCAATCTTCATGCAGCTTGAGGCCGCAAGCCCCTGCCAGCACCATTTCCTCCAGCGCGCCCGGCAATGAGGCATTGCCTTTGCCGAAGACGCCGAAATTCATCGCCATGCCGTCGAAGGACTCGATCAGCCGCGCAATGTGCCACGGTCCGGGCGTGCAGGTTGTCGCCAGCGTGCCGTGCGCGGGGCCGGTGCCGCCGCCCACCATACAGGTGATGCCGGCATTCAGCGCCTCATCCACCTGTTGCGGCGAGATGAAGTGAATATGCGAATCGATGCCGCCCGCCGTGACGATCTTGCCCTCGCCCGCAATGATTTCGGTGCCCGGGCCGATAATGATCGTGACACCCGGCTGCGTATCAGGATTGCCTGCCTTGCCAATGCCTGCAATGCGCCCGTCGCGCAACCCGATATCTGCCTTGTAGATGCCGGTGTGATCCAGAATGAGCGCATTGGTGATGACCGTGTCGACCGCCCCTTGCGCCCGCGGGAGCTGGCTCTGGCCCATCCCGTCACGGATAACCTTGCCGCCGCCGAACTTGACCTCCTCGCCATAGGTGGTGAGATCGTGTTCGACCTCGATGATAAGTTCCGTATCGGCAAGGCGAAGCTTGTCGCCAGTGGTGGGGCCAAACATCTGCGCATAGGTGGCGCGACTGATTTTAGCTGGCATGAAATTCTCCGTCGGCGCTCTTTGTTTTGACGCACATCTCGTCCGAAAACCGTTTCACACTTTTCGGGATGTGCTCTGGCTCTGAATTAAAGCTTACCCATGATTTTCTGGCGGAACCCATAGACCTCACGCTTGCCGCCAAGCGGAACCAGCGTCACGTCGCGTTCCTGTCCCGGCTCGAAACGCACGGCGGTTCCCGCCGCTATATCGAGCCTGCAACCGCGTGCCTTCTCGCGGTCGAATGCAAGTGCCGCATTCGCCTCGTAGAAATGATAATGGCTGCCAACCTGGATCGGTCGGTCGCCGGTATTGGCAACCTTGATCGTGATCGTGGGCTGCCCCGCATTGAGCTCAATTTCGCCATCAACTGTGAAGATTTCGCCGGGTATCATGGCGCACCTCAACCAGCGATCAGCATCAGTCCGCCAAGCGCGGTCGCGCCACCGGCAACCCGCAGGGCGAGGCGTCCGCTCGGGCCCGACACCAGACGCCCGATGCCAAGACCAAACGCTATACCCGCTGCGTGGAGCAGGGCCGTCGCCAGTGCAAAGCCTGCCGCATAACTGAAGAAGGTCGCAGCGCCGATTTCACCGCCATGCGCATGACCATGAAAGAAAGCGAAGAAACCGGCAATCACCGCGCCGACAAGCGGCGAGACCGGCAGCGCCAGTGCAACGAGAAAACCAAGCACGACCACCGAGGCCAGAATGACCGGCTCGACGAATGGCAGCGGCATACCGAGAAGCGCCGCCATGAAGCCCAGAAGCATGACGCCGACAAAAGCCGCAGGCACGATGAAAAGCGCGCGCCCGCCCAGCATCGCCGCCCAGAGACCGATGGCGACCATCGCCAGAATATGATCCGCACCGAAAAACGGATGCGAGAAACCGGCGGCAAACGAGCCGTGTTCGGCGGGATTGAGGTGGGCAAAGGCAGGGTTTGCAATGAGCGCAAACGCTGCTGCCGTCAGGACCGTCATCTTCTTCATCGTGCACCTTTTCAAAAATTAGATTTCAAAATCAGCGGATCGGCTCATGTACCGTGACAAGCTTGGTGCCATCGGGAAATGTCGCTTCGACCTGAATGTCGTGGATCATCTCGGCAACGCCCGCCATCACCTGTTCGCGGCTGATGACATGCGCGCCTGCTTCCATCAGATCGGCGACGGTGCGTCCGTCACGCGCGCCTTCAACAACAAAATCGCTGATCAAGGCGATGGCTTCCGGATGATTGAGCTTCACACCGCGTTCCAGACGGCGGCGGGCAACCATCGCCGCCATGGCAATCAACAGCTTGTCTTTTTCTCTGGGCGTCAAATTCATGACTTGTTTCGACCCTTCTCACCAAAAGCGACACGATGGCCGCGAATTCAAATTGACCAAACTTTGGGCAGCCCTGCCTTTCCATTAAGCAGCGCCAGCAAAGGAACAAGGCGCTTGCGCAAGGCATAACTGTCCGGCGCATAAAGCCGCGCCATGAGCTTCGAGGCGCCGCCGACCTGCCAGATGCTGGCGCCGCCCTCTTCGCCGATGATCGCGCGTGCGGCCCCCAGTTGCCGTTCGGCCTGATCCGAAACCAGCAACACCGTGGCAACGGCAAGCCCGCCATCGGCGACCGCTCTCGCCCGCAATTCAGCGGCAACATCAGGCCCAAGGCGGAACTCTTCCGCATGAACCAGACGCCCGCCAAGCCGCACCCGCCAGCGATCACTGAACGATGCCTGTTCGACCGCCTCACCCATGGCGAGTCGCCCAAAAACAGTCGCCTCCACCAGCAGCACGTCCGCGCCTTCCTCCATCTCCACATCCAGCCCCCGCGACAGCGCGGAACGGTTGAACAAGATGGTTTCCTGCGGGAGCCATGCAAGACGCGTGCCTTTTGCAGCCTTGATGCGTGTAGCGATGCGCGCATCGCCACCGCCGGAGCGATAAATTCGCTCGCAGGCCTGCGTTGTGATGACGGCGGAAGCACCTTCCTGCAATTCCACATCCCAGCGCAGCCGGTCGCCGCCGGTCAGTCCGCCGGAGGTGTTGATCAGGATCGCTTCCAGCGGATCACGCGCCACTTGCGGCATGCGGATTTTGGCCGCGCCTTCCTGATAAAGCCTGGAAATGCGGGTCCGCCCATCTTTGAAATGGACGGTCAGCCCGCCAACGCCATTGACGCGCTGCGAGGCGAGTTTTTCCAGATTGCCGGTATCGATGGACGTCAACACTGCTTGCACACCCCGCGGATCAAATCAGATTGCAGGCGAAAGGTACGGCAGGTCATGATCGGCGGAAAGCGGGGATGAAAAAAATTAGCATGGCCATGTGCGGCCCGATAAATCGCTATCCTGCAACAAAAGATTTCACACGTATAAATAAGCAATAAATTCGATATACAACTAGATATATATGCTTTTGTATTGACATACACACAACAGCGTCAAGAAAGCTTCAATAAACTGAGAAAAGCCTGTTACATTTGAGGCCTATTCCCCGCCCTCAGTTTTAGTCTGGCCAGCGGATTTCCGTGGCCGCTACGGAACGGGGAAAACATGCTTATCAACCGTCGTCACGCTTTGGGTCTCATGGGCGCTGCCGCTGGCACGTTCATCATGCCGGGGATCGTCCGCGCCAATCAGCGCCGCTCGGTCACCGTCGCGGTTCAGAAGATCACCAACAACAACACGCTCGATATCTGGAACGAACAGTCGAATGTCGGCGAGCGCGTGTTCTTCCCGAACCTGTGGGAAGGCCTGATCCTGCGCGACTGGATGGGCAATCAAGGTCCGGTTCCGGGCCTTGCCACGGAATGGAAGCGTCTGGACGACAAGACCATCGAACTGAAGCTGCGTCAGGGCGTGAAATTTCACAATGGCGATGAGCTGACCGCCGAAGACGTGGTCTTCTCCTTCTCCGACGAGCGCCTTTTTGCAGGCACCGAGCCTGCTGGCGGCAAGACGCTTTACGAAGCCAATTTCAAACCGCAGACGGCCAAGGAATTGCCCGCCGCCATTCCGGGCATTTCGCGCCGTCTCTGGCCTGCGCTGCGCGGTGTCGAAGCTGTCGACAAATATACCGTCCGTTTCCACAATGCGACGCCGGATGTGACGCTGGAAGGCCGTCTCTATGCCTTCGGCTCGCAGATCGCGAACAAGCGCGCCTGGGATGAATCCAAGTCTTATGCCGAATGGGCACGCAAGCCGGTCACGACCGGACCTTACAAGGTTGCCGATTATAAGCCGGATGTGGAACTCGTTCTTGAAGCCCATGACGAATATTGGGGCGGACAGCCGCCGCTGCAGCAGATCCGCTTTGTCGAAGTGCCGGAAGTTGCAAGCCGCGTGAACGGCCTTATCTCCGGCCAGTATGATTTTGCCTGCGACCTGCCGCCAGACCAGATCAGCACTGTTACTGCCAATCCGGGCCTCGAAATCCAGAGCTCGACCATCTGGAACCACCGCATCACGGTTTTCAACACGCAGAACGAAATCCTGCGCAATCCGCTCGTGCGCCGCGCCATGACCCATTCGATCGATCGTCAGGCGATTGTGGATGCGCTGTGGGCCGGACAGACGGTCGTACCGGCTGGCATGCAGTTTGAGAGCTTCCGCACCTCCGATATGTTCATCGACGACTGGCAGCCGCCGAAATTCGACCCGGAACTGGCACGCGATCTGCTCAAGCAGGCCAATTACAAGGGCGACCCCATCCCCTACCGTCTGCTGAACAACTACTACACCAACCAGACGCCAACGGCGCAAGTTCTGGTGGAAATGTGGAAGCAGGTGGGCCTCAATGTCGAAATCGAGATGAAGGAAAACTGGGCGCAGGTTCACGACCCGGAAGGCGTCAAGGGCGTCCGCGACTGGTCGGCATCCAACAACATCAACGATCCGATCACCCCGTTGGTGGTCCAGTTCGGCCCGAATGGCGAAGCGCAGCAGAAGAAGGACTGGTCGAACGACGAGGTCAACAAGCTGTCGGTCATCATGGAAACATCCACCGACCGCGACCAGCGCAAGAAGGCCATCAAGCGCATGCTGGAAATCTGCGAGCGGGAAGACCCGGCCTACAATGTTCTGCATCAGAATGCCGTCTTCACCGGCATGAAGAAGGAACTGAACTGGAAAGCCGCACCGGCATTCGCGATGGATTTCCGTTCCACCAACTGGAACGTTTGATCCACTGACCAAGGCTGGCATTTCACTATGCCAGCCTTCTTACTCTCAATGAAAAGGTGCCGCCCGTGGCGTTCGTCTCCATCCGGGACTTGAAGGTCTCTTTCAGCGGCGTGCAGGTTCTGCACGGGATCGATCTCGATGTAGACCGTGGCGAGACGCTCGGCCTCGTCGGAGAATCCGGCTGCGGAAAATCCGTAACCTGGCTTGCCGCGCTTGGGCTTCTCCCCGGCAAGGCTTCTGTGTCAGGTTCGGTTAACGTCGACGGTCAGGAACTGGTCGGCTCCGCCCGCTCCGTCAAGGAAAGCGTTCGCGGCGGGCGCATCGCCATGATCTTTCAGGACCCGAGTTCGTCGCTCAATCCCGTCAAGAAAGTCGGCCATCAGATCATTGAATCGCTGGCGCTGCATCGCGGACTGAAAGACACGGCAGCGCGCAGCGAAGCCATCCAGCTGATGGAACGCGTCGGCATTCCCGATGCGGCGCGTCGTTTCAATCTCTATCCACACGAGTTTTCCGGCGGGCAGTGCCAGCGGCTGATGATAGCCATCGCGCTGGCCGGTCAGCCCGATGTGCTGATAGCCGATGAACCGACCACCGCGCTCGATGTGACCATCCAGGCGCAGATCCTTGATCTTCTGGATCAGATTCGCCGCGAAACCGGCATGGCGGTGGTTTTCATCAGCCATGATCTCGGCGCGGTCAGCCAGATTTGCGAACGCCTCTGCGTCATGTATGCCGGGCGCATCGTTGAAAGCGGCCCGACCGTCGACTTGTTCGACAGGCCGCAGCATCCCTATACGCGCGGCTTGTTCGAAGCCATCCCGCGCCTCGACGGCGGACGTGAGCGCCTGCGCGCCATTCCCGGCACTGTACCCGACCCGCGCAATCTGCCGATAGGCTGCGCCTTCGCGCCCCGCTGTTCGCAAACCAGCGAAGCATGCACGAGCGCAATTCCCGATTTGCAGATGCGCAACGGCCAGAAGGTGGCCTGTTTCCACCCCCATAGCGAAAGCGCGGCATCGCATCTCTATCACAGCCGTACTATCCCGACAGAAGGCGCTCTGGCATGAGTTTCCTGCTCGAAGCAAACAATCTGGTTCGGGTTTACCGAAGCGACGGCCTCTTCAAGAAGGCCGATCCGGTCAAGGCGGTGGATGGTGTCAGCCTGCGTGTCCGGCCCGGAGAGACCCTTGGCATTGTCGGTGAATCCGGCTGCGGCAAGTCCACGCTTGGACGCATGCTGCTCGGCATAGACGACGCCACCGAAGGTCAGGTTCTGTTCGACAGCAAGCCATTGCCACGCCGCCACACAGCCGACTGGCGCAAACTGCGGGCACAAATGCAGCTTGTTTTTCAGGACCCGCTGGCGGCACTAGATCGCCGCCTGCCGATCGCGACACAGATCGGCGAACCGCTGCAAATTCACGGGATCGCCTCCGGCGCGGAACTCAAAGAACGTGTCGGCGAGCTGATGCAATCCGTTGGACTGCGCCGCGATCAGGGTGAACGCTATCCGCACGAACTGTCTGGCGGCCAGCGCCAGCGCGTCATCATCGCCCGCGCCCTTGCGACCAGCCCAAGGCTGCTTGTCTGCGACGAGCCGGTTTCCGCGCTTGATGTTTCTATTCAGGCGCAGGTGGTCAATCTCCTGCGCGACCTGCAGGAAAAACACGGCATCGCCATGGTGTTCATCAGCCACGACCTGAAAGTCGTGCGCAACATCTGCGACCGCGTCGCCGTCATGTATCTCGGCAAGATCGTTGAAGAGGCCAGCTCCGGCGTGATTTTCGAAACACCCCAGCACCCCTATACCAAGGCGCTGGTGTCTTCGGTTCCCATTCCGGGCAAGAAATTCAACCAGCGCATGATCCTCAAAGGTGAACCGCCAAACCCCGCAAACCGCCCGAGCGGCTGCGTGTTTCATCCCCGGTGTCCGGTGGCGGGCTTTCAATGCCCGACAACGATGCCCGATCTGGAATCGACCGGCTTTGACCGGCGCACGGCTTGTCACTTCGTTGAGCCGGCAAAAAGTGCTGCGTGAGGCACCCATGCTTACTTTCATCGCCTCCCGCCTCATCCGTGCGCTGATCACCGTCTTTCTGGTGATGACCTTTGCCTTCGTGGTGCTGCGCCTGTCTGGCGATCCGGCGCAGATCATGCTTGGTCCCGATGCGCCGCAGGAATCCATCGATGCCTTCCGCAAGGCCTGGGGTCTCGATGATCCCATCTGGCTGCAATATCTGTCCTATCTCAAAGGCATATTGAGCTTCGATTTCGGCATCTCGATGCGCGACAAGGCGCCGGCTATCGATCTGGTGCTGCAACGTGTGCCTGCCACGCTCCAGATCACCATTCCGGCGCTGATCATCAAGCTTTGCCTAGGCATTCCGGCAGGTGTCTATGCCGCGCTGCACCGTCAGGGCATCGCTGACCGTGGCGTCATCACCCTTTCGATCCTCGGCTTCACCGTGCCATCTTTCGTGCTTGGCCTCGTGCTGGTGCTGATCTTCTCGGTACAGCTCGGCGTATTGCCGTCCGGCGGCAGCGATACGTGGGTCCACGGTATTCTGCCAACCCTCACCATCGCAATTGGTGGCACGGCCATTCTGGCGCGCTTCTCACGCTCGGCCATGATCGAAGTGCTGGGACAGCCTTATATCCGCACGGCATCGGCCAAAGGCATCAGCTGGAGCGATGTGGTGTGGAAACACGCTTTGCCCAATGCGTCCGTGCCGATTGTCACCATCGTGGGCTTCATGGTGGGCGCGCTCATCGCCGGGGCGGTGGTGGTCGAAACAATCTTCTCATGGCCCGGCATTGGTCGCCTTCTGGTGGTCTCAGTCGCCAATCGCGACCTCGCCGTGGTGCAATGCCTGCTGCTGATTATCGCGAGCTGCATGGTGATCTCCAATCTTGTTGTCGATGTGCTCTATGGCGTTCTCGACCCGCGCCTGCGCACCAAAGCCGCGCATTGAGGAAGGCCATGACCGATACCGCCCTTATCCCTGCCCCCGCCGTCAAGGCGCCCGCGCTCATCACTCGCCTACGCACCTCCATGCCGATGAGCGTCGCCTTTGCCTGTTTCTGGCTCGCGCTGATGCTGTTCGTCGTGATCTTCGCGGATTATCTGCGGCCCTATTCCATCACCAAGATGGACCTGATGGCGCGGCTTGTTCCGGTGGGATCACCGGGACACTGGCTCGGCACCGACGAGTTGGGCCGCGATGTCTATTCGCGGCTGATACAGTCGATCCGCGTGTCGCTGGTCATCGCCTTTGGCGCGACGATCCTTTCTGCCGTCTTCGGCACCTTACTGGGTTTTCTTGCCGCCCGCTTTCGCGGCTGGGTCGAACATATCGTGTTGATGCTGGCCGATTTTCAGGCCGCCCTGCCCTTTATGGTTCTGGCGCTTGCAGTGCTCGCCTTCTTCGGCAATTCCATGCCGCTGCTGATCGGCCTGATGGGTTTCTACGGCTGGGAGCGTTATGCCCGCATCGCGCGCGGCCTTGCCATTTCCGCCGGAGCGCAGGGCTATGCCAGCGCCGTGGTGCAGCTTGGCGCAACACCGTTCCGCGTTTATTTCCGCCACATCCTGCCCAATGTCGCCTCGACGCTGATCGTCTCGATGACGCTGACATTCCCGGAAATCATCCTGATGGAATCCGGCCTTTCCTTCCTTGGTCTCGGCGTTCAGCCGCCGGAATCATCGCTCGGCAACATGGTTGGGTTCGCGCGCGAATATCTGACACGCGCGCCATGGATAATGCTGGCTCCGGCGCTGGTGATCGTTCTCACCACACTTTCGATTTCTCTTCTCGGGGACTGGCTTCGCGACAAGCTCGACCCAACCGTTCAATAGGACATACAGACATGAAAAAGATCATGGCCCATCGCGGCGCGCGCAATCTGTGGGCGGAAAACTCGCTCACCGGCTTTCGCAACGTTCTGGCTCTCGAAATCGACAGCGTCGAGTTCGATCTTCACCTGAGCGATGCGGGGCAGATACTCGTCATTCATGACGCATCGCTCGACCGCACCACCACCGGTTCCGGCAATGTGCGCGCGCTCGACGATGCCGGTCGCCGTGCTGTCCGACTGAAAAACGAACAGGGCACCGTCACAAGCGATCACATCCCGACCTTTGAGGAAGTGCTGGACGTTCTCGCAACGCGCCCGGACGTGCATCTCTATATCGAGCTAAAATCCGATGCCGACGGTAAGCCCTATGAAGGCCTCGTGGAAAAGGCCGTCGAAATCATCCGCGCCCGCAATATTGGCGACCATGTGGTGCTGCACTCCTTCGACCGCAGTGTCGTCGAACGCTGTGCGGAAGTTGCGCCAGAAATCGACCGGCTGATTTCGCTCAACGCGCAATGGGTGGAACGCAATGGCGGGCTGGAAAATTTCTTCCGCAGCGTGGAACCTCTGGTCCGTTATGTTGGCGTGCATCACGAATTGTTCGAAGCCGAATTTGACCGCATCACGTCGCTGTTTCCCGATGACCGCCTTGGCGTCTGGACGCTCAACGACCGCGCGCTGATCGACCGCTGGATGGAGCGCGATGTTGCCTACATCACCTCCGACAGCCCCGATCTGGTGATCGCGTCGCGTCTGGCGCTGGCTGAAGCAGCAGCCTGAAAGGCGATACAAGTACGGTTCTGCCTGCACTTTAGTCCGGAGGCGAGGCAGGACCGCTTTCATCCCATGCCATCCGGTCAATCCAGGAAATTGATTATGTCCGACCTGCCGCTTCTCGGCGCAGCCGTGCCGCTGTCCTATCTCGAAGAAAATCTCGATTTCATCCTGTCGGAAAACCGCGATCTGGAGATCCAGGATTTTGTCCATGTCGCTCTCCTGAAGGCCGACTGGAAGACGCCTGCAAGCCGCATCAAGACTCTGCTCAACGGTTATAAGGGCCGCCTCGGCATTCATGGTCCATTCTGGGGTCTCAACTTCTCCAATCAGGACGAAGACATTCGCAAGATCGTCACCCAGCGCTATCTTCAGGGACTGGAGGTTTGCGAATTCATCGGCGCCACGCAGATGGTGATCCACAGCCCTTATAATTTCTGGACCTATAACAATCTCGACAATTTTGTCGAAAGCGGCCAGCAGATCATCGACTACGCCCATGAAACGCTGGCGCCGGTCGTCAACCGCGCCGAAGAAATCGGCTGCACGCTGGTGATCGAAAATATCGAGGATATCGATACCGATGCCCGCTGCCTGCTCGCCGACAGCTTCCAGTCGTCATCGGTCGCCGTTTCGGTCGATACCGGCCATGCCCATTTCACCTATGGTTCGCTGGGCGCGCATCCGGTCGATTACTTCATCCGTCGTGCGGGCAACCGCCTGCAGCATGTTCATTTGCAGGACGCGGACGGCCATGCGGATCGTCATTGGGGCATCGGCGAAGGCACCATCCGCTGGCATGGCGTTTTCGCGGCTCTGGCTGAACTCGAAAGCAATCCGCGCCTGATCCTCGAACTGCGCGACAAGAACAAGATCATGCCATCGGTCAAGTTCCTGAAGGATGCAGGTCTGGCGCGATAAGCGTCCCACTCATGCTTTGAGGGCTCAACCTGCCCTCGAAGCGCTTGCTGTTCCGGGGCAGTCAGCTTCATCAGCATCTCTACCAGTGCCGAAAAGCGCCCGCCGCAATTTCGCAATCGCTGACGCCAAAGGGCACGCCGCAGCGCCCATCTGTTGCAGAAAAATCGCAAGCCGCAGCGCAATATCATTGAGAGCTAATTTAATGAACTGCTTATAGTTGACTTTTAGAGTCAATTTTATAGTGGAGTCTCATACTCAAATTTGCATCGCCGGATCGGGGGAGCCGAGCGACGCAAGATCGTTGTTCGAGGGACATCCATGCCGACTCCTGCTCTCCGCCTCCCGCTACGCTTTGCACTCGCCAGTTCCACCCTTCTCGCCTCCACTGCCATCGTTTTTGCGCAGGACGCCTCGCAGCCTCTGGTGCTCAACACCGTGACCATCGAGTCGCAGAGCAACGATACGCTGGTGCAGGATGGCTATGTCGCCAAGAAGGATCGCGACGGCACCAAGATCGACACGGAAATCGCCCGGATTCCGCAGTCGATTTCCGTCGTCACGCAGCGCCAGATGGAAGACCAGAAGCCGAACACGCTCAACGATGCGCTGAGCTATACGGCAAGCGCCAATCCCAACAATTACGGTTTCGATACGCGCTATGACGCGTTCTACCTGCGCGGTTTTCCCGCTTATTACAACGGCATGTTCCGCGACGGCCTCCGCGTCATGAACGGCCCTTCCACATGGCTGAAGGCGGAACCTTACGGCATTGAAGGTATCACGGTGCTGAAAGGCCCGGCCTCGTCGCTCTATGGCGTCAGCGGCCCCGGCGGCATCGTCAATGTCGTCACAAAGCGCCCGAAGGACGAAGATTTCCGCGAAGTGGAACTGCTGTTCGGCAACCATAATCGGTATCAGGCTGCCTTCGACGTATCCGGCCCCGCCAATGACGAGAAGACCTTCCTCTATCGCATCACCGGCCTTGGCCGCATAAGCGATACCGAACTGCCCGGCTATCCCGACGACAAATATTACATCGCGCCAGCCTTCACGCTGAAGCCGGACGAAGACACGAAATTCACGGTTCTAAGCGAGTTTTCCCGCTCCAAGACCGGTGGAACGGCGGCCTTCTACAATCCGTCCTATGGCGAGGTTTCGGATATTTATGAGGGCGACCCTGCCTATAACGACTTCGTTCAGAACCAGGGCCGCATCGGCTATGAGTTCGAACATCGCTTCAACGACCTGCTGACCATCCGCCAGAACCTGCGTTACAGCGATGTCGATGCCGATCTCGAATATAGCGGCCATTACACGACAGCAGGCAGCACAGACCTGTCACGCTACTGGGGCCATTACACCGAGCGGATGAAGAATTTTGTCGTCGATACGATGGCGCAGTTCGATTTCGACACCGGCCCGATGACCCATAAGGCCATCGCTGGCATCGATTATGGCTGGTCGGATTATAACGCCTATAGCGGCCTGTCCTATGTGTCCGTCGAGGACATGCGGGCCCAGGACGTGCCCTATTATGGCGGGCAGAAGATGAATCAGGTCGGCATTTATGCCCATGACCAGATCGAATGGGATAATTTCACCCTGTTCGGCAGCGGCCGTTATGACTGGGTGAAAACCAACACCACCGATGTGGATTATTCGGAAAGCGAACAGAAGGACAGCGCCTTCTCCGGTCGCGTCGGCGCAGCCTACAAGACGGAATGGGGCTTCATCCCCTATGTGAACTATTCCACCTCGTTCTCGCCCAATATCGGCTTCGTCTATGACGATATCGCCAGCGACGACAAACATGTCGCCAAGCCGACCATCGCCACGCAAAAGGAAATCGGCGTCAAATACGAAATCCCCGGCTATAATGCCGTAGTGAGTGCCGCTTTCTTCGATATCGATCAGGAAGACGGTGTCGTCCTCGTCGCCTCGGCGGATCGCAACAAGCAGCGCCAGCTCGATCTCAACTCGCGTGGCTTCGAACTGGAAGCCAATGCCACGCTCGATAACGGTCTCGGCATCATCGCGTCCTACACCCATCTGCGCGTGAAGATCGAAGGCGGCACCGAAGGTACGGAAGGCAACGAGCTTTCCGGCACGCCCAATGACGTGCTGTCGCTGTGGGGCAATTACAAGATCGAGAACGGCGTGCTGGCTGGCCTCGGTTTTGGCTCCGGTGTGCGCTATGTCAGCTCCAGCTATGGCGATGACGAAAACACCTTCAAGAACGACTCGCGTGTCATGGTGGATGCGGCGCTGTCCTATGACTTCAGCTATCGCAATCCGAAGCTCGACGGCATGCAGCTGCAAGTGAATGCGAAGAACATCTTCGACAATCGCGATCCGGTCTGCACCGCTGGCTATTGCTACCAGCAGGAAGGCCGCCAGATATTCGGCAGCCTACGCTATCGCTTCTGATGACGTCGATGCAGAAACAGGCCGACCAGCCGTCACCGACCGTCGCGCCAGCCCGCGTGTTCCTGACGATCAGCGGGCTCTATGTGGCGCAAAGCGTCATTGGCGGTATCACTTGGTCAGGCTTGCCTGCCATCATGCGCGACAGCGGCGTGCCGCTCGACCGCATCGGCCTCGTTTCGCTGATCATACTGCCATGGGCGCTCAAATTTCTCTGGGCGCCCGCAGTGGAACGTTTCCGGCTGCCGCATAGCGGTGCCGCCCGAACGGCAACCATCATTCTGGGCGGCGGCGCTGTCTCGGTCATCGGCCTTCTGATTATCGGGCTTATCGACCCATCACAGGTCTATCCGCTTCTCGGCATATTGATGCTGATCGCCTTTGCAACGGCCACCGTCGATATCGCCTGCGACGGTTATGCCGTGCAAAGCCTGTCGGAAGACAATTACGGTTGGGGCAATGCCGCACAGGTTGGCGGCGCCTATCTCGGTTCGGCGATCGGCGCGGGATTGTTTCTCGTTCTCGTCGG
Source organism: Ochrobactrum sp. C6C9 (assembly GCF_022627935.1). Taxonomy (NCBI): domain Bacteria; kingdom Pseudomonadati; phylum Pseudomonadota; class Alphaproteobacteria; order Hyphomicrobiales; family Brucellaceae; genus Ochrobactrum; species Ochrobactrum sp. C6C9. The sequence continues at coordinate 39,530 of NZ_JABXGB010000021.1, forward strand.
CGCATTCGACTGGCATATCGCCATCTGGACAATGGCGGTTATTCTGGTGCTCCTCGGCCTGCCCTTCGCGCTTTTCGCCCGCAAAGGTTCCGTCGCGGAAACACGCCCGCATGTGCCATCGCTTGCGGCAGCACTGCGGCGGCGTGATATCCGGCGCGGACTGGCGGCGGCAGCGGTCTATGTCATCGCACAGAAGGCGGGGCTCGCAATGCTTGGACCCTTCCTGATCGATACCGGTCTCGACCTCACCACCGTCGGATTGCTGAACGGTGCCGGAAGCATGTTTGTCGGCCTTGCCGCAGCGCTTGCCGGTGGCGGTCTGGTGCGCGCCTTCGGCATGCGCAAGATACTGGCTGCAGCGCTCTTGCTTCAGGCGCTGTGCTTCCTGTTTTTCGCCATACATGCCGGCGACAAGACCGCCAGCGTGCAATTGATAGCGGTTGCGATTATCAGCTCATCCGGCGTTGTGGCGCTGGGTTTCGTCGCGCTTTATGCGCAATTTATGCTGTGGTCTGACCCGCGCCAGGCAGGGGTGGATTTCACGCTGTTCCAATGCATGGATGCGCTGATCAGCATGGCGGGCGGTGTGGCGGCGGGTTATGTGGCCCAATATTTCGGCTATGGCGTCTTCTTTTCCATCGTCGGCGCCCTTGCGCTGGCGGCCATCCCCGCAATGTGGGCGCTCTGCGCAACCCATTTGCGCGACCGGCCTTGAAACGCGGCACCACCCGAATTTTTTAAAGAAAACCATATTGATAAAATCCAGCTCTGCCATAGCTTTCCGTTAGCTTGGTCTGATTTATTGTTTGCTTAATAGCCAGCTTTGGATCTGGTCGCGGTGTAGATCAAACGCGTATCGCGGGGATCGCATGAAAAACAAACCTTATTGAAGAATGAGCCGGGACCGCTTCGCGGCTCATCGGCTCTTAAAAAAAAATGATATCGGTCCACCACAACCGGCGCATGGCTTGACTGCCATTGACGCCCGAGTATTTTCGTATCAATTAAATATATCTCAAGCAGACTGCGCGATTCGAGAAATATTATTTAACGTGTTTAGCTGATTAACAGTCAAATTTCATAGTTTATCCAAATATGAAATATCTAAAATCATTTTAAGTTGACAAAATTTCTTGACTTTATTTAATTTGCGCTAATATCAGTTGCGAACTCTGCATTTATGCAGTTGATAAATAATAATTATACCATTGATCTTGATCAATGACGTGAGATTAGCGATCACATCATTGTCTGTGAAATTTCGTTTCATGCTCATAATCGCGCACGATTGGAGAATTGCATGGCCGATACGCAGAGTGGGCAAGTCACGGCAGAAAAAGAGCCGCACAAACTGACATTGTTTCCTTTGATTGCGCTTGTGTTGGGATCGATGATCGGCGGCGGCGTCTTCAATCTGCCATCGGATATGTCTCGCGCGGCATCGCCGGGCGCAATCATTATCGGCTGGATCATCACCGGCATCGGCATGTTGATGCTGGCGCGCGTCTATCAGTCGCTCGCCAATCGTCGTCCCGATCTCGATGCCGGACCTTACGCCTATGCTAAGGCCGGTTTCGGATCGTTTATCGGCTTCAACAGCGCCTGGGGATACTGGCTCAGCGCCTTTCTCGGCAATGTTGCCTATGCGGTGGCGATCTTCTCGGCCTTGTCGTTCTTTTTCCCAGTTTTCGGCGACGGTTCCAACCTGCCATCAATCATCGGCGCATCAATCTGCCTTTGGCTGATCCATACGCTTGTCCTCTACGGCATCAAGCAGGCGTCATTCGTCAATATCGTCACGACGATAGCCAAACTTGTGCCGCTGATGCTGTTCATCCTGATCGCCATCGTTGCTTTCCATTGGGACAAGTTCACCTTCAATTTCTGGGGCCGTGGTGAGGAAGCCACACTTGGCAGCATTACGCACCAGATCAAAAGCACGATGCTGGTGACGCTGTGGGTGTTCATCGGCATTGAAGGCGCCAGCGTCTATTCGGCCCGCGCCGCCAACCGCAAGGATGTGGGCCGCGCGACCGTGATCGGCTTTCTCGGCGCACTCGGCATCTATGTGCTGGTATCGCTGCTCTCGACCGGGCTGATGAGCCAGCCGGAACTCGCCGGGTTGAAAGTGCCCTCCATGGCAGGCGTCTTCGAGCCGCTTGTCGGTCATTGGGGCGCGCTGCTCATCAATATCGGCCTTCTGATTTCAGTGGGTGGGGCTTTCCTGTCCTGGACCCTGCTCTGCGCGGAAATCCCATTTTCCTGCGGTCGCGACGGCACATTTCCAAAGTGGTTTGCGGTCGAGAACAAGAACGGGTCGCCAGCCAATGCGCTCTGGGCAACGAACCTCGCGATTCAGTTCTTCCTGCTGCTGACCTATTTTTCCGAAAGCGCCTACCAGTTCTTCTACTTCATCGCATCGGTCGCCATTCTGCCGCCTTATGTGTTTTCCGGCGCTTTTGCACTGAAACTCGCGCTCAGCGGCGAGACATATGGCGCCAACAGCAAGTCGCGACGGCGAGACCTGTGGGTGAGCCTGATAGCGACGCTCTACGGCGTCTGGCTCGTCTACGCGGCGGGACTAAGCTTTCTACTGATGTGCACGGTGCTCTTCGCACCCGGCATTCTGGTTTACGCGAAAGCCCGCAAGGAACATGGAGAACCGATCTTTGAGGGACATGAAGTTTGGATCGCGGCAGGCATAACCCTGCTCGCCCTCGTCGCCATCTATCTGATGTGGACGGGAGTTATCACCCCTTTCTGACGCATTCATCCACGGGAACGATCTTTTGCCGGCTACCGGAAAATCTTCCCGCCCAGATCACCCTTTCAAACAGGAGCATCGAGATGAGACAATTTGGAGTGCATTCGGAAGTCGGCAAGCTACGCACAGTGATGGTTTGCAGCCCATCGCTCGCCCATCAACGACTGACGCCAGCCAATTGCCATGACCTTCTGTTCGATGATGTGATCTGGGTGCACGAGGCCCAGAAGGACCATTTCGACTTCGTTCTCAAAATGCGGGAGCGCGGCGTGGAGGTTCTGGAAATGCAGGACCTGCTCGCCAAAACGCTGGACGACAAGGAAGCACGCCAATTCGTTCTCGACCGGCGTATTCTGCCTAATCAGATCGGGCGCAATGTCGCCAATTCCATGCGCCCCTGGCTGGATGAACTGCCATCAAAAAACCTGGCCCAATTTCTCATCGGCGGCGTGGCCGTTTCCGACCTGCCGGACATATGGGGCAAGGAACTGATGCTGGACGTGCTGGGCGGTACGGAATTCATTATTCCGCCGATCCCCAACACGTTGTTCCAGCGCGACTCATCCTGCTGGATTTACGGCGGCGTGACCGTGAACCCGATGTTCTGGCCAGCCCGTCAGCCGGAAACGCTGATCCAGCGCGCCATCTACAAATATCATCCGGAATTCAAGGACGGCGATTTCAAAATCTGGTGGGGCGATTTCGACACCGACCACGGCAACGCCACGATGGAAGGCGGCGATGTCATGCCCATCGGCAATGGCGTTGTGCTGATCGGCATGGGCGAACGCACAACTTATCAGGCTGTCGGTCAGGTGGCGGAAGCGCTGTTTGCCGCCAATGCCGCCACCCGCGTCATCGCCTGTGTGATGCCGAAAAGCCGTGCGGCCATGCATCTCGATACGGTGTTCAGCTTCTGCGACCGCGACCTCGTGACCATTTTTGGCGAAGTCGTGGACCAAATTCGCTGCTTCAGCATTTATCCGGGCGACGACGGAAAAATCGCCGTTCGTCCCGAAACAAAGCACCTGCTGGAAGTGACGGCGGAAGCGCTGGGACTGAAGAAACTCCGCTCGGTGGCAACTGGCGGCAACGCCTACGAAGCCGAGCGCGAACAGTGGGACGACGGCAACAATGTCGTCGCGCTGGAGCCCGGCGTGGTGGTTTCCTACGACCGCAACACTTACACAAACACGCTGTTGCGCAAGGCGGGCGTTGAAGTCATCACCATTCGCGGTTCAGAGCTGGGCCGTGGTCGGGGCGGCGGGCATTGCATGACTTGCCCCATATGGCGCGATCCAGTCTGAGGACCGGACTTCCATCGCAACGTTATATAGTTTTGGAGACGTATCATGAGCTTTAATCTGCGCAATCGTTCCCTCCTCACGGTGCAGGATTACACGCCACGCGAATTCCGCTTCCTGCTCGATCTGGCGCGCGATCTGAAGCGCGCCAAATATGCCCGCACCGAACAAAAGCACCTGTCAGGCAAGGAAATCTGCCTCATCTTTGAAAAGACCTCCACACGCACCCGCTGTGCCTTCGAGGTCGCCTGTTCGGATCAGGGCGCCAATGTCACCTATCTCGATCCTGCCGGATCCCAGATCGGCCACAAGGAATCCTTCAAGGACACGGCGCGTGTGTTGGGGCGTATGTATGACGCTATCGAATATCGCGGCTCATCGCAGAGCGGTGTTGAAACGCTGGCCAAATATGCCGGAGTACCGGTCTATAACGGCCTGACCGATGAATATCATCCAACACAGATGCTGGCCGACGTGCTGACCATGTGGGAACACAGCGACAAGCCGATCCCCCAGATCAAATATGCCTATGTCGGCGACACGCGGTCCAATATGGGTCATTCGCTTCTGATCGTCGGCAGCCTGATGGGCATGGATGTCCGCATCTGCGGACCGAAAGAACTGTGGCCCGCTGACGAATATCGCAAGATTGCAGAAGACCTCGCCGCTGCATCGGGCGCAAAGGTCACCATCACCGATGACGTCAAGGCGGCGGTCAAGGACGTGGACTTCATCCACACCGATGTCTGGGTGTCGATGGGCGAAGCGAAGGAAGTCTGGGCCGAACGCATCAAGCTGCTGAAGCCCTATCAGGTCAATGCTGCGCTGATGAAAGCCGCAGGCAATCCGCAGGTGAAGTTCATGCATTGCCTGCCAGCCTTCCACGATACCGAAACCGTCGTGGGCAAGCAGATTGCCGATCAGTTCGGCATCTCGGACGGTCTTGAAGTGACCGACGAAGTTTTCGAATCCCACGCCAATATCGCATTCGAACAGGCGGAGAACCGTCTGCACACCATCAAGGCCCTGCTTGTGGCAACGATTGGAGATTGAGAATGCGCATCGTCATCGCATTGGGCGGCAACGCCCTTTTACGGCGCGGCGAGCCGATGACAGCCGAGGTGCAACGCAGGAATATCCGCACCGCTGTCGAAGCCATCGCGCCGGTCACCAAGGACCATCAGGTCATCATCACCCATGGCAATGGTCCGCAGGTGGGGTTGCTTGCCTTGCAGGGCGCTGCCTACAAGCCTGACGAGGCCTATCCGCTGGACGTGCTTGGCGCCCAGACGGAAGGCATGATCGGCTATATGCTGGAACAGGAACTTGGCAATGTTCTGCCATTCGACATTCCCATCGCAACCGTCCTTACCATGGTTGAGGTGGATGGCGATGATCCCGGCTTCCAAAACCCGACCAAGTTCGTCGGCCCGGTCTATTCCAAAGACGATGCCGACCGCATCCGTGGCGAAAAAGGCTGGACCTTCAAGCAGGACGGCGACAAGTGGCGACGGGTTGTGCCCTCGCCGCTTCCGAAGCGGATTTTCGAAATTCGCCCGTTGAAATGGCTGCTTGAAAAGAACACCATTCTCATCTGCGCGGGCGGCGGCGGCATTCCCACCATGTATGAGAAAGGCAAGGAACGCTCGCTTGGCGGCGTGGAGGCCGTCATCGACAAGGATCTGGCGAGCGAGCTTCTCGCACGTGAACTTGGCGCCGACCTCTTCATCATGGCGACCGACGCCGAAGCGGTCTTTACCGACTGGGGTAAGCCGACGCAAAAGGGCATCCACGAAGCGACCCCGGAATCCCTTTCGCACTATCAGTTTCCGGCAGGTTCGATGGGACCGAAGGTGGATGCCGCCTGCAATTTTGCCAAGGCGACCGGAAAATCCGCCGCCATCGGCGCGCTGGCCGACATTCCCGGCATTGTCGATGGCAAAAAAGGAACCATTGTCAGTACAGGCTTTTCAAAACTGACCTGGCATTGAATGAAATATTGGAAGCTCCGGTCTTTGAGGGAAGACCGGAGTTTTCAGCGTTTAATCTACTAAAGTCGCTATCAGGGGAGACCACAAGGTGAGCGAAAACGAACCGGCGCCGACCACTGGCGGTCATATTCCATCCATGCTGGATGCACTTGTTCCATGTATTGCGCTTATCGTTTTCCTCGCCCTTTCCTATTATCTGTTTGGTGATGCGGCCTCGTCCGGCCCCAACCAGATCGCCCTTGCGGTCTGCGGGCTGATCGCCGCCGGTGTTGCCTATAAGAACGGATCGAGCTGGGCCGCGGTCCGCGCCGCCGTTGTTGACGGGATCGCGACCGGCTTGCCCGCCATTCTCATCCTGATGGCGGTTGGCGCGTTGATTGGCACATGGGCGCTCAGCGGCACGATCATGTCCATGGTCTATTACGGGCTGAAGCTTCTCAACCCCGATTATTTCTACGCGACGACCACCATTGTCTGCGCGGTGGTGGCCTTCAGCATCGGCAGTTCATGGACCGTCGCAGGCACTATCGGCATCGGGCTTATGGGTGTCGCGGCTCATATGGACCTTTCCCCCGCAATCACAGCGGGCGCCGTCATTTCCGGCGCTTATTTTGGCGACAAGGCATCGCCGCTTTCCGACACGGTCAATCTGGCGGCCGCCTCCGCCGGTTCGGAAATATTCGACCACATCCGGGAATCCCTCTGGACCTCGATCCCCGCTTTGCTTTTGTCCATTGTGCTGTTCGGCTTTCTTGGTGAGCAAAACGATTTTGACGCAAGCTCGCTTCTCACAAAGATCGACAGCCAGATTCAGGTTTCGCTCTGGGCTTTCCTGCCCCTGCTGCTGGTCTTCGTGCTGTCGGTAGCGCGGGTATCTCCGGTCGTGGCGATATTCAGCGGCGCTTTGGCAGGCGCTATCCAGGGCGTCATCATGGACCCACAACGGGTGATCGCATTTGCCAATGATGCAGCACTTCCCAGTGCGCTCGCCCTATTGAAAGGCGCATGGCTGGCGCTTGCCACCGGCTATACGAGCTCCGTCGGCGATCCCGATATCGACATGATTCTCAGCCGGGGTGGCATGGCGAGCATGATGACGACCATCTGGCTCATCATCACGGCGCTCGCCTTTGGCGCGGTAATCGAACATGCAGGCATTCTCAATCGCCTGATCGACCCGTTGATCCATCGCGCGAAATCCGATGCCAGTCTGATCTCGACCGTCGCAGGAACCGCTGTCCTGTCGAATGTCGTCACGTCCGATCAGTATATTTCCATTGCCCTGCCGGGGCGCATGTTCAAGCAGGCTTTTGCCAATCGCGGACTGGCACCGGCACTTCTTTCCCGCGTGATTGGCGACAGCGCAACCGTGACGTCTCCGCTGATCCCATGGAACAGTTGCGGCGCCTATATGGCTGCGGCGCTGGGGGTCAGCACCACCGCCTATCTCGGCTTTTGCTTTTTCAACATTCTCAATCCGCTGATGACCATCGGCTTCAGTCTTCTCGGCTGGCGCGTGCTTAGAACCGCCCCGGCGAAGGCCACGTCATAAAGGCTACCCGCGCCGCGATAGCAGCGCGATGAAGCAGGCCCCACCCAGAAGCGAGGCGAACAGGCCAAGCGGCAGATTGTAGGGAAAGGCCACCATCCGCGCGAGCCAATCGGCGCTTACCATCATCAGCGCGCCGATCAGCATGGATGCCGTCAGGAAGCGCTTCGGCGTATGCAGGCCGAAATTGCGCGCCAGATGCGGAGCGATCAGCCCGACAAACGAGAGCGGCCCCACCATCATCGATGCAATCGCTGTCAGAAGCGCTGCAATCAGCACGATCACAAGACGCGGCAGGACGAGCGAAAGACCGAGGGTGCGCATCGTCACCGAACCAAGCGGCAGAATGTCGAGCCAGCGCGACAAAGCAAGCAGGATCGTGAAACTGGCAGCCAGCGCAAGAGCGGCCAGCCAAAGCTGCATAGGCGTCGCCTGCGTGCCGGTACCGCTCAACCAGCCGAGCAGGACAAAGGCTTGTGGAGAGCCGGTTGCAATGATGGCTGTCAGAATGGAGCTGACCATAGCGCCAAGGCCGACACCGGCCAGAAGCAGCTTTTCCGCACCAAAACCGCTGCGCGCGGCAATCGCCAGAATGAAGATCAGCGCCAGCACCGAGCCGATGGAAGCGCCCAGCCATTGCAGGGAAAGGCTTGCGACGGGAAGCAGGAGAACCACCGCCAAACCCGCACCAGCACCAAGGCCGACGCCCATAATTTCGGGGCTGGCGAGCGTGTTACCCGTCATGCGCTGGAGAATGGCTCCGGCCAATGCCAGCATGCCGCCCGATAGGCCCGCAAGAGCAAGTCTTTGCACGCGCCAGTCGAAAAGCGCATCGAACACTTCACCACGGGCAAGGACAAAACCGTCCTGCCCCCGGCCGAGACCCAGCGTGATGGCGGCCACAAGCAGGACAAGCAGCAGCAAAATGGCGAAGAACAAGCCGGTACGCTTGAGGCGAACAGCGCTGGCCTCGCTCTGGCCCGACGGCCATTCAAACATGCGCAGACGCGGCAGCATCCAGAGCAGCAGCGGACCGCCGAGCAATGCAGTCGCAGCGCCCACCGGCAGGCGGTCGCCGGTGACGGCCTGCAACAGGCTGACGCAGCCATCGGTCAACCAGAGCAGAATTGCCCCAATGGCGGGCGCGGCGATCAGCTTTGTCTTGAGACGGCGCGCGCCGGAAAGCTGCGCCAGCGTCGGAGCGACCAGACCGACAAAGCCCAATATGCCGACTTCTGCCGTGATACTTGCCGCCAGCCAGACGGCAATGGCAATCACCAGAAGGCGGCTTGCCGCCAGCGACAGGCCGAGGCTGCGCGCATTGGCATTGTCGAGCGCCAGCAATGTCAACGGGCGCAGCAGGAAGAAGGCAATCCCGCCGCCGATCAGAACCCGCAGGGAGAGCGCAATGCCCGGCCCCCAGCTTTGTTGTTCCAGCGAACCGCCGCCCCAGACGAACAGCGAGAACACATATTCGCCATTGGCGAGGATGAGCGCCGTGCTTGCCGCCGTTGCGGTCAGCGACACGATCATTCCGCAGAGAATGACAGAAGCGGGTTCCAGCGAGCGTTTCCAGTTGAGCGCCAGCACCAGACTGACCGCCGCCAGACCGCCCGCCAAAGCCAGCCATTCTCGAAAGATGAAGGCTGCGGGCAGATAAAGTATACCCGCCGTCATGGCGAGCTGCGCTCCGGCAGCAATGCCGAGCGTCGAGGGTTCGGCGAGCGGATTGCGTAAAACCTGCTGCAACAGCAGGCCGGAAAGCCCAAGGCCTGCGCCACAGATCAGGGCCATAGCATTGCGCGGTAAGACGGTGTCAAACGCGATGACCCGGTGCAGCGCCAGCAGTTCCGGTGAACCGGCAGGGGCATTCAGCGCCCGCGTGAATTCGAAAGCGGCCATCAGTGCCGCGACAAGCGCGAGCAGCGCCCAGAACAGCAGCGGCCTTATGCCTGCAACACTCTTCTCCGTCATGGGCTGCTCTTCCAGTTTTCACGAAGAAGCTGGGCAAAGCGGCGCGCGGCAGGCAATCCGCCGAAATGATCGAGCGGCGGCAGAAACAGAACCCGCTTTTCACGGATAGCGGGCAGCGCGTTCCACAAGGCATTTTGCGGCAGACGATAAAGCGTTTCAGGATCGGTCGGGCCGACGATCACGATGGATGCGTCCGGCGTTTCGGCCAATTGCTCCAGCCCCACCGGCGCCGCGGCTGAATAGCTTGTATCGCGCGTCCACGCATTCTCAAAACCGAGCCGAACCAGCACATCGCCAAACAGGCTGTCGCGCCCGAAAGCGCGAAAATGCCGGGCATCGCCCAGACTGATGACGAAGACCTTCCGTCCCGGTATCGCAGCGAAGCGCTGCCGCGCCTCCGCAATCTCGCGTGCAACAGTCGCGACGTAAGCGCGCGCTTCCGCAGCCAGACCGAGCTTTTCCCCAAGACTTAACGTCGCCTCTTCCAGCATCGCATAGGGCGGCTGACCGGCGCTATAGACAGTCGGCGCGAAGACCGGCGCGATGCGCTCGAAGGCTGCACGCTGATATTCGTAAAAATTGGACGCGACGATCAGATCCGGTTCCATCATGCGCAGAAGCTCAAGATTGGGCGCTCCGCGCAGACCAAGATCAGCGACATTTTCCGGCACCGCCGGCTCAAGCTGCATTTGCCTGTATTGGCGCAGTTCTGCCGCTGCCACCGGCACAGCGCCGATCGCCAGAGCGGTCTCAAGCATGGCCCAGTCGATCACCGCAAAACGCATCGTCGCGGCATGGGCCGAACGCAGTGCAGGCGCCGCAAAAAGGGCGCCTGCGAATCCGAGAACCGCGCGACGGGTGACTGTCATGACGGAACGCGCGGCGAAAACCGTCGCATCACCACTTGGTGTGCACCTTGAGCAAAGCCTTCCTGCCCTCGCCATAACCGCAGACATAGACGCCCTGACATCCAGCAACATAATCCTTGTCGAAAAGATTGGTCACGTTGAGATCGATGCCCCAATTATCCTTTTCATAGCCGAGTTTCAAATCGGCGAGTGCCACAGCGGGCACTTTCAGCGTGTTCTGCTCGTCGGCATAGGACGAGCCGATATAACGGACGCCGCCGCCCAGCGTCACGCCTTTCAGCGCGCCTTCGGGCACCTTATACTCGACGAAGACCGAAGCCTGTTGCTCCGGCAGGAGATAAGGACGCTTGCCGACCAGCGTTGGGTCCGAGGCGTTTTCCTTGACCTTCAGGTCATAGGCGGTCACGCTTGCCGTCACCTTCCAGTCCTCGGCAATATTGGCCTGCATTTCGAGTTCGAAGCCGCGCGAATTGACCTTGCCGAGCTGTTCACGGGCAAAGCTGGAGCCGGTCAGCGAATTTTCCTTGGTCAGATCGAAGAAGGACGCGGTGATCAGGCCATCGAAGAATGCCGGGCGATATTTGACACCGGCTTCATACTGAACGCCGGTTTCCGGCTTGGCATAGCTGCCGTCATACAGGGTCTCGATAATCGGATTGAAGAAGGTCGCAGCACTCACATAAGGCGTGATGCCGTTCTCGAACTCATAGCCGAGACCTGCACGACCGGAGAAGCGGCCCGTATCATATTCGAAGCTCGGCAGACCTGAGGCTTCAGTCCAGACATGATCGTAACGACCATTCAGCGTCAGTATCCAGCCATCGCCGAATTCCATGCGATCCTGCGCATAGACACCCACCTGATTGCGGCGCAGATCCTGATCAATATAGGGGTCCCACATAGGCCCCTGCGGCTCGCCATAAACCGGGTTATAGGCGTCGATGATCGTTGCGCCGCCGGTCTGCTGCATCTGGTCGATGCGGAAATAGCGGTACTCCGCGCCGAACAGCAGATTGTGGTCGATGGCCCCGGTCGTCACCTTGCCTTCAAGCTGGTTATCAGCCTGAAAGGTGTTGACCGTGGTATCGTGCTTGAAATTGATGCGGGCGAGGTAGGGATTGCCAGCAGCTGGCTGCGCCAGAAATCCGTCATAGCCGTAAGGGTAGAGGCTATGCTCCTTCACATTGGCAAAGCCGTAACGCACATTCTGACGGACGGTCCAGTCACTGTCGAATGTGTGTTCGAATTCATAGCCGATCGATAGCTGTTCGCGATTATAGGAATCGACATCCGGCTCGGTAAAATTCGCCTTGCGCGAAATCTTGCCGAACTCGGTCGGCACCACGGTACCATAGTAAGGCAGAAAGCCGCCATCATGCGTCAGGTCCAGATGGGTATAGTTGGCCAGAATGGTCAGGCTGGTCGATTCATCCGGCTTGTATTCGATGCTTGGCGAGATGACGCCACGAAATTCCTTGGAAAAATCCGTATAGTTGTCGCCACCCTGGATCTTGCCGTTGACGCGGTAATTAACCGTCTCCGTCGCCTTGTCACCAATGTCGAAGCCGAGATAGCCATTGCCATAGCTGTTGATGCCCGCCTCAAGATAGCGCAGGCGTTCGCCGGTCGGGCGCTTGCTGATGTAATTCACGATACCGCCGGGATTGGCACCGCCATAAAGAGCCGATGCCGGACCACGCAGCACGTCGATGCGCTCGATACCGAAACTGTCGATTAAAAAGCCGCCAAAGCCGTAGCTGAAATTCTGCAACCCATCGAGATAGGTGCCATTGGCCGTCGCGTCGAAACCGCGAATATAGAGCCAGTTCGTGTCATTATCGACGCCGAAAGGCTGCGCCAGCACGCCGGGCGTATAGCGCAAGGCTTCGTCGATCTTCTGCGCGCCGAGCGCATCCATCTGATCGCGCCCGACGACCGATACGGATTGCGGGATCTTGTCGATTGCAACGCTGTCCTTCGAGCCGGTGGTGGTCGCCTGAGGCACAAAGCCCCGGACCGGCGCAACACCGTCGGCCCGCGTGGTGCCGCCATTTCCATCAGACTGAATGACAACCGTGTTTAGCTGAAGGGGTTTGCTGTCTTCCTGCGCCAAGGCAGGAATGGCGGCAAGCGCAGTACCGCTTGCCAGCAGGACGAGAAGATTGTGCTTCATCGACGGCATATGATGTGACCCCTAAGACGGATAAAAACGCGAACCTTCACAGGCTCCCGCGACCCCGCAGACGGGCGCGTTAATATGAGTGCTTATATCAAGAATATTCGGCAGGATTGTTCGTTTTTATGGCAAATTGAACGATCTTCAGTTCATCTCAGCGTGCAGTAAAAAAGCAATCCTTTCTGTGGCTCTGCTACACCTGTTGTCTCAGCCATGCCGCCGGCGTTGTGCCGGTTTGCTTCTTGAAAACACGCGTGAAATGGGCCTGATCGGAAAACCCGACCAGCGCCGCAATATGCGGCAGCGGCGTGTGCGCCTGAAGCAGCAGCGCCTGCGCACGCGCGATGCGTCGCTCCATCTGCCAGCTATGGGGCGACACCCCCGTCGATGCCTTGAAGGCGCTGCAGAAATATGTTTCCGACAGACCAGCCAGATCGGCCAGTTCCTGCAAGCGGATGATGCGCGCGTAATTGTCCTCGATGAAATCTGTCACGCGCCGGAGCCGCCATGGTGACAGCCTGCTCGCGCCTGCACGCGGCTGCGCTTCCGCCCCGAACAGTTCCGCGACAAGCGCGTTGATCAGGCCTTCACCATAGAGATCGTGCAACGGCGCATTGGACAGGCACTCTTCCGCCAGAAGCCCGCCGATCTGCTCAATCCTGGCATTGGAAAACAAAAGGCGTGGACGCTCGACCGCAGCCCTGTCGAGCGCGCCACCAAAGCGCTGCTGCAGCGTGTTGATGTCGAGATGCAGATCAAGATGCTTGAGCTTACCCGGTCTCGCACTCTCGCTCCAGATCGTCATGCCCGCCGGAATATAGCAAAGACGCGAAGGGTTCGCGCCTTGCGCAACGGCACGCCCCTTGCTGCCGGGACGGATATCGAGCGCGCCCTGGCTTTCGCAGACGAGAAACAGGCGTGGCGCTTGCGAGACATATTCACCGCGCGCGCCGGGACCACATTCGACAGACCACACGTCGGCAATCGCGCCATTCCAGACGCGATAGTGAAGGTCGTCCAGCAAGGTGACGTCTTCGATCCGGCTTTTCATATGCGGATGGAAACCCAAATCTGCTTTCCTGAAATCTTAATCTAAAAGAGGTATAACTTACTCATGTTTTTGTGGCAACTTTCGAAAAGCTGCGTTATTGCAGGGAAAGCACTGCGCCAGAGGACGACGATTGATGACCAACTTGTTCGAACTTGAGAATGTCAGCTTTTCGGTTGCCGGGCGCACGCTGTTGCAGCCTTTGACCATGTCGATACCGGCAGGAAGTGTGACAGCCTTGATCGGACATAACGGTTCAGGCAAGTCGACACTGCTTAAAATACTTGCCCGCCAGCAGCCAGCGTCGGGAGGCACAATCCATTTTGCAGGCAAGCGCCTCGACCAATGGGGCGACCGCGAATTTGCACGCAAGCTTGCCTATCTGCCGCAGCAGACGGCATCCGCATCGGGCATGCTGGTCAAGGAACTGGTCGCGCTTGGCCGTTATCCGTGGCACGGCGCTCTGGGCCGCTTTGGTGATACCGACCGGGCGAAGGTGGAAGAGGCCATCGAACTGACCGGCATAGCACCTTTTGCGGACCGGCTTGTCGATACGCTTTCCGGCGGCGAACGCCAGCGCGTCTGGCTGGCCATGCTGGTGGCGCAGGATGCGCAATGCCTGCTTCTCGATGAGCCCACATCGGCGCTCGATATTGCCCATCAGCTGGAAGTTCTGTCGCTGGTACGCAAGCTGTCGCAGGAGAAGGAACTGAGCGTTTTCATCGTCCTACACGATGTGAACATGGCCGCCCGCTTCTGCGATTCCATCTTCGCGCTGCACAGTGGCCGCCTGATCGCCCAATCAACACCCGCCGGTGTGATGGAGCCCAATCAGCTTCGGGAGATTTACGGCGTGCCGATGGAAGTCATGCGCCACGCCGCGACCGGGCATCTGATTGCAGCTCCTTTGTAATTAAAACTGCTGACCTGCAAGATAGCGTTCCAATGTCTTGACCGTGCCATCCCGCCAGATTGCTTTCAGTGCAGAGCTGAACGCGGTGACATAGGCGGGATTGGCGGCAAGCGCTCCGAAAATATCATCCATGGAAAGCCACGCAGCCGGGTCGGCCTTGGCGCGCGCTGCCTGCTTGGTCAGGCGATCCCATGACGGATCATTCGGCTCGATAACAGCGCCGCTATCTGTGGTGCCATAGCAATAGCGGCACCAGAAAGCGGAAACGAGCGCAAGCCCGGTCACCGAATGGCCCTTCGCCACGCGGTCAGCAGCGGTGGGCAGAATGAATTTCGGCTGGCGGTTGGAGCCATCGAGACACAAGCGGCGGATGGTGTCGCCGATGCTTGGATTGGCGAAGCGCTTGTCGATCAACACGCGATAGGCTTCAAGATCGGTATCCGGCACGGGCGGCACTTCCGGGATGATCTCATCCTTGGTCAACTTCTCCAGATAGCGCCGGATCAGCGGATGCTCCATGGCCTCATGCACGAAATGAATGTCGAGCAAGCCGCCCGGATAGGCGATGGCCGCGTGGCCGCCATTCAGGATGCGGATTTTCATCAGTTCATAAGCGGCAACCTGATCGGTGAAGGTGACGCCGACTTTTTCCAGAGCCGGGCGTCCGGTCGGGAAATTATCCTCCATCACCCATTGCTTGAAAACTTCGCAGAAGACCGGCCAGCCGTCATCGACACCGAAATCCTTCGCGGCAATCTCGCGTTCGCGCGCGCCGGTGGCGGGCGTAATGCGATCCACCATCGAATTCGGGAAAGCGACATTGGCAGAAATCCAGTCGGCAAAGGCCGGGTCGCTCAGCTTGGCAAGCCCCGTCACGGCGTCTTCCGTCACATGCCCGTTGCCCGGAATGTTATCACAGGACATGACCGTGAAAGGCTGGACACCCGCCGCCTTGCGCAGTTTCAGCGCCTGAACGATCAGGCCGAACACGGTTTTCGGATGGTCCGGATGCGCGGCATCCGCCACGATATCCGGATGAGCCGGATCGAAGGTCTGGCTCGCCGGGTCGATATAATAGCCGCCCTCCGTGATCGTCATCGAAACGATGCGCGTATCGGCTGATGTCAGATAGGCCATCAGGGCCTTGCGCCCTTCCTCGGTCGAAATCGTCACATAATCGACCATCGATGCGGTGATGCGCGCGCCTGCATGATCGGCTTCCTGTTCCACAACGGTGGTCAGCCAGTCCTGGACTTTGAGCGTATCACGCATGGCATCGTCGCTACCACGCACACCGGCACCCACCAGCGCCCAGTCATGCCCCTCGCCGGTCGCAAACAGATCGTCCAGATAGACTGCCTGATGGGCGCGGTGAAAATTGCCGACGCCGAAATGCACGATACCCGGCTTCAACCCGGCAGGATCGTAGCCGGGCTTGTGCACCTTATCGAAGCTTTGAAGCGTTGCGCGCGATAGCTTGGTCATGACGGTATCCTCTATTCAATCGGGTACGAACTGGACTTTCATGGTCGCGGGATCGCCGCCATTTTTGGTGAAGAATGGCAGCATTTGCTCCAGCGGCAGCCGGTGGGAAATGAGCCGCGCCATAGAGCCACCGTTTGAAAAGTCCTGTTTCAATATGTCCAATGCCTGCGGAATGTTTCGGTTCAAAGAATGCGAACCGGCAATCCTGATCTGGCGACGGAAAATCTCGAAGGGTGCCACTGAAATTCGTGCGTCGGGCGCACAGACGCCAAATACCAGAACGGTTCCTCCATCGGCGGTGAAGCCGACCATGCTTTCGACCACCCCGGCTATGCCGGTGGCGTCGGCGACAAAATCAAAGCTGCGCTGGCGCCTGTCCAGCGCTTGCGAACCGGACACGACCGGCTCAAGCCCGAGGCTTTCAACGAAAGCCAGCCGGTGTTCATTGATGTCGGCGACCGCAACCTCGGACACGCCCTGCGCTTTCAGCGACAGGGCCAGCAACAGGCCGATTGGGCCTGCCCCGAAAACCAGCGCATTTTCAGTACCGTGCGGGCCAGTCTTCAAGCCTGCCGCGCCAAGCCCGTTCAGCACGCAGGCCAACGGTTCGGCAAGGGCCGCGATATCATAAGGCAGATCACCGATAGAATGGAGATGGCTGGCATTGACGAGGCTCATGCCAGCAAAGCCGCCATTATGGGTCACGCCATAAGCTTTCAGGTCGGAGCAGAGATTGGTCAGCCCCTTGAGGCAGGCGCGGCAGTGACCACAGGGAATATTCGGATCGACCGCAACGCGGTCGCCGACCTTCACATTGGTCACGTCTTCGGCGATGGCCATCACCCTGCCCGCATATTCATGCCCCGGCACCAGCGGAAAGGCACTCGACCCATAGCGGCCATGCAGGACATCAATGTCTGTGTGACAGAGGCCCGACGCCTTGACGTCGATCAGCGCGTGACCCGGCAGCAATGCCGGTTCCGGCAGATCGGCCATGCCTGCTTCGCCATGGCCGGTAAAATAGATCGCTTTCATTGCACTATCCCGGCCTCGCCTTACGCCATCCAGTTGCCGCCATCGACACCGAAGGTCTGGGCGAGAATATAGTCGCTGTCGGACGAGGCGAGGAACACCGCCATGCCGGTAATATCCTCCGGCGTCGCGAAGCGACCGATCGGCACCGACTTCGCCACGGCTGCTTTTTTCTCGCCCGGCTTCAGGCCCTCCCATTTGGCGAAATTCGCATCCACCACATCCCAATGTTCGCCATCGACCACCCCCGGCGCAATCGCATTGACGTTGATGCCATGCTTGACCAGAGCGAGAGCCGCCGACTGCGTGGCGGAGATGATTGCCGCCTTGGATGCGCAATAGAGCGTCACCAGCGCCTCACCACGGCGACCCGCCTGGCTCGCCATATTGATGATCTTGCCGCCGCGTCCGCGCTTGATCATCACATTCGAAACCGCCTTCATCATAAAAAGGGGGCCCTTGAGATTAATGCCCAAAACGCGTTCGTAGCTGTCCTCGGTCAGTTCATTGATCGGTGCCATGTCGAAGATTGCGGCATTGTTGACCAGAATATCGATGCCGCCATATTCGGCATCGATGGCGGCCACCACCTTGTCGATTGCGCCCAGATCGGTCACGTCCAGCCTCACCGCCTTCACGGATGGACCGATACCGCGCGCGGCTTCTTCCGCGCGCTCGATATTGATATCGGCAATGATGACCTTTGCACCCTCTTGCGCGTAGGCCGCCGCAAAGCCAAGCCCGATGCCACGCGCAGCGCCGGTGATGAGGGCAACCTTGTCTTTCAGTCTCATGGACTTTCTCCGATAATGTGATTGTTTTTCCTTACGCATTATCCGACGCAAAACCGCTTCGCGCTTTTGCTGGAAATGCTTCTTTAAAGATGCGTTTTCTTTTCAGACAGGATCAGCGGATGGCGGTCACGGCGCTGGAGCGACAGGCCATCGGGCGTAAAGAGATGCGCGTCGGCGGCATCAAAACCGAGCCGCGCCGTTTCATGCGCACGGGCCGTGCTGTTGCCGCCAGCTTCCGCCACGATCAGGCCGGAAGCGGCATCGTTTTGCACATAGAGATAAGTCTGGCCGCCAAGACGCTCGACCACCATGATCTCGCCTTCGAGAATGCCGTCATCCGCCGGATGCAGATGTTCCGGGCGAACGCCCAGCACAAGCGGCGCACCGGCGCTCACCCCTTCACCGGCAACCGGCACCTTGACCGAACGCCCATTGGCAAGCTGCACCGTCACGCCATCGCTATCGACGGCGCCCGCCTTGACCTCGATGAAATTCATGGTCGGCGATCCGATGAAACCCGCCACAAAGCGATTGACCGGGTGGTGATAAAGCTCCAGCGGTGAACCGACCTGTTCCAGCTTGCCATCGCGCAGCACGACGATCTTGTCGGCCAGCGTCATGGCTTCCACCTGATCATGCGTGACATAGATCATCGTCGCATTCAACCGGTCATGCAGGCGCGCCAATTCGATGCGCATCTGCACGCGCAGCGCCGCATCGAGATTGGACAGCGGTTCATCGAACAGGAAAATCTTCGGCTCGCGCACCATGGCGCGCCCAATGGCGACGCGCTGGCGCTGACCGCCCGAAAGCTGGCGCGGCTTGCGGTCCAGCAATTTGTCCAGCTGCAATGTCCTGGCAACACCTTCCACCTTGCGGTCACGCTCGGCCTTGCCCACACCTGCCAGCTTGAGCGCGAAACCCATATTGTCGCGCACATTCATATGCGGATAGAGCGCATAAGTCTGGAACACCATCGCAAGCCCGCGTTCATCCGGCGGCGTATCGTTGCACTGCTGCCCGTCGATCAAAAGATCGCCGCTGGTGATTTCTTCCAGCCCCGCAATCATCCGCAAAAGCGTGGATTTGCCCGAACCGGACGGCCCGACGAAGACCACGAATTCGCGGTCTTCGATGGCTAGGTCCACACCCTTGATGACATCGATATTGCCGAAGGACTTGGTGGCGTTATGAAAAGAAAGCGTAGCCATGGGGTTCCCTTTACTTCACGGCGCCGAAGGTGAGACCGCGCACCAGCTGGCGCTGCGTAACCCAACCGAAGACGAGGATCGGCGCGATGGCGAGCGTGGACGCTGCCGAGAGTTTTGCCCAGAAAAGCCCTTCCGGTGACGAGAAGGACGCGATGAATGCCGTGAGAGGCCCGGCCTGCGAGGCCGTGAGATTGAGGCTCCAGAAGGCTTCGTTCCAGCACAGGATGATGGAAAGAAGCGCCGTCGATGCAATGCCGGGCAGGCTTAGCGGCAGGAGCAGATAGCGTATCTGCTGGCCGACCTTCGCCCCGTCCATGCGGCTCGCCTCAAGGATTTCATGCGGCACTTCCTTGAAGAAGGAATAGAGCATCCAGACCACAATCGGCAGATTGGAAAGGGTGAAGATGATGATCAGACCGGTGCGCGTGTCGAGAAGCCCGGTATCGCGCGCCAGAAGATAGATCGGCACCAGAACACCCACCGCAGGCAGCATCTTGGTCGAGAGCATCCACAACAGCAGATCCTTGGTGCGTTTTCCCGGAAAGAATGCCGCCGCATATGCCGCCGGAACGGCGATCAGCAGCGACAGGATCGTCGCGCCAAGGCTCTCGATCACGCTGTTCATGGCGTAGCGGAAATAGTCGGCGCGCTGATTGACCGCCGCGAAATTTTCCAGCGTCGGCTCGAAGAACAACTTTGGCGGGGCCACCGCGTCGATCTCTGTCTTGAATGCCGCAAGCAGCATCCAGAGGATCGGGAAGAACATCAAAAGCGCCACGATCCAGCCGATAATCCCGGCGGAGAGCGCGGCTTTGTCGAACTTGCGTTTTGCAGCCATCGTTCGTCTCCCCTAATTATCCAGATTGCGCGCCACGGTTCGGATGAGGAACGCGGCAACGATATTGGCGAGGATGATGGCGACGACACCGGCAGCGGAAGCGCCACCGATATCCCACTGAAGGAGCGCCTTCAGATAGATGAAATAGGTCAGCGTCGTCGTGGCAATACCCGGTCCACCGGAGGTAGTGACGAGGATTTCCGCGAAGACCGACAGGAGAAAGATCGTCTCGATCATGATGACGACCGAGATCGGGCGCAGCAGATGCGGCAGGACGATATAAAAGAACATCACCGGCCCTTTGGCGCCATCAAGCCGCGCCGCTTCCATCTGCTCGCGGTCGAGCGACTGCATGGCGGTCATCAGGATAAGCGTCGCGAAAGGCACCCACTGCCAGGATACGATCATGATGATCGACGCCATTGGAAACTGTCCGAACCAGTCAATGACAGGCAGTCCGAGACTGCGCGAGATAAAGGCGAACAACCCGTTGACCGGGTGCATCAGAAGGTTTTTCCAGATCAGCGCCGACACCGTCGGCATGACGAAGAACGGCGCAATGACCAGAAGTCGCGCAATGTTCTTGCCCCAGAAATCCTGATCGAAAATCACCGCAAATAAAACACCCAGCACCACCGAAATGGCCAGAACCGAGCCCAACAGAATGAGCGTCTTCGTGATGGCCGACCAGAGCCCCGGATCGGACAGCAGGAACTTGTAATTCGAGAAACCGGCAAAACCGGTCACGAAGGGATTGATGAGATTGTAATACTGAAACGAGAACCAGAGCGTCATCGCCAGTGGAACGATCATCCATAGCAAGAGCAGGATGACGGCGGGTGCAAGCAGAGGTCCGGTGCGGACGCTGCGGCGCGATTTTGCGGCAAAGCGCGATTTGGTGCCTGTGGCCAAGGCCGGGTTTGCTGGCATGTCTGACGTTCCTCCCCTTCCCGCTTCAACATCCACCGCGCCCGAAAAGGTGCGGCGGATCGCGCGAAAATCGAGCCTGCTGCTCTCACTCAGGAGCGCAGCAGGCTGATGGTAACCGGATTACTTGATGTAACCGGACTGCGTCATGATCTGTTCGGCCTGCTTCTGTGCGCCATCGAGCGCCGCATCGACGCTTTGCTGACCGGCGACAGCCGAAGAGATTGCCTGACCGACAATGGTGCCGATCGCCTGGAATTCAGGGATCGCCACGAACTGGATGCCGGTATAGGGGACCGGGTCCTTGGTCGGCTTGGTCGGGTCGGCCGATTCAATCGCCTTGAGAACCGTCTCGGCGAAAGGCGCGGCCTTCTTGTACTCTTCATTGGCGTAGGTCGACTGACGCGTACCCGGCGGAACGGCAACCCAGCCTTCCGACTTGCCGACCAGTTCGACGTAGCCCTTCGAGGTCGCCCATTTCAGGAACGACTTTGCGGCTTCCGCCTTCTTGGTCGATGCCGGGATGGCGAGGTTCCACGACCAGGCCCAGGACGAGCCATTCGGCGTCACTTCGACAGGCGCCTTGGTGAAGGCCACCTTGTCGGCAACCTGGCTCTGCTTCGGATCGTAAATGCGGCCCGCAGCTGAGGTGGCGTCGATCCACATGGCGCAATGGCCGGTGGAGAACAGCGCCTGATTTTCATTGAAGCCGTTCGAGGTGATTCCGGGAGGGCCTGCTTCCTTCATCAGATCGACGTAGTAGTTGATGGCCTTTTTCCAGGTATCGGAGCTCATCTGCGGCTTCCAGCTCTCATCGAACCAGCTGCCGCCAAATGTGTTCACCAGGGTGGAAAGATAGGCCATGTTTTCGCCCCAGCCCGGCTTGCCGCGCAGGCAAAGACCGTACTGTTCTTTCGATTTGTCGGTGAGCTTGGTCGCGAATTCCTTGATCTCGGCATAGGTCGGCGCATCCGGCATTTTCAGGCCAGCGGCTTCGAACAGATCCTTTCGATAAAGGGTGAACGAGCTTTCCGCGTAAAACGGCACGGCATAAAGCTTGCCATCGACCGTCAGACCGGCGCGCACCGGCTTGATAAGATCGTCATAGTCGTAATCGTCGCCCAGATCATCGACCGCAAGAAGCCATCCGGCCTTGCCCCAGATCGGGGTTTCATAACCGCCGATGGTCATGATGTCGAACTGGCCGCTCTTGGTTGCGATGTCCGTCGTGACACGCTGGCGCAGCACGTTTTCTTCGAGCACCACCCAGTTGAGCTTGTTGCCGGTGGCCTTTTCCCACTCCGGCGAAAGCTTCTGCATGATGATCATATCGGCATTGTTGACCGTTGCGATCGTGAGCTCCTCCGCCCACGCCGAACCGGAAAACATTGCGACGCCAGCGGCAGACGCAATAAGCCCTGTCACATAAGTTTTGGTCCGCATTTCGTCTCCTCCTTTACGAATGCATAGCAAAATTCTTACATATGTAAAATTTATGGCGCGGCTCTCCGTAGCTTGTCAAGCACGGTTTTTGATTTTGATTTGCGCGCTGAAAAGACCATTCATTCGATTGTTTTCCTGGCCGAAACAACGGATTTTTCACCGCGCGATCTGACCCCGCGATTATCTTAGCACATTCAAATATGCGCTGCATCGTTCCAGATGTTCGTCATTGTTCGCTTGACCTTTGCTTCAGCCTTTGACAGTTTGACTTGGGCCCGCCGCGAAAAATTTCATGGCGGGTCTGGTTGGAGGAACATCCTGAAATTATTGGAAAACAAGCTGCAGACGATGTGTCGCGCATCTATGGGCCAGCGCATCTGGACCCGACCGATAGCAGGAGAATGTGAGCTGTCACTGCAAGAAATTGCAGCGGGCAGCTGACGGACAGGACAGAGAAACGTGCGCAAAACCATACGCACCATGGAAGACTTTTCGGAATTCGTCGGGCTGTCGCGCCCCACAGTTTCCAAATATTTCAACGACCCATCATCCGTCCGCCCGAAGACCCGCGAGATCATCGAAGCGGCCGTCAAGCAGTCCGGCTTTCGTCCCAATCTTTTCGCGGTGAACCTTAATCGTCGTCGCACGACAATTTTGGGAATCATCATTCCCAACCAGCTCGATCATTTCTACATGGCGATGACCCGCAGGCTGCAAACGCTGGCCGAGCAACGGGGTTATCTGACTGTCGTTCTGTCGTCGGATGGCAAGCCGGAACTGGAAAAGCGCGCGATTGAAACGCTTCGCTCGCTCAATGTCGCGGGCGCCATCATCGCACCGCTTGGCGAACAGTCGCAGCATTCCGCGCTGGCGCGTCTCGCCGACGACGTCCCCATCGTCTATGTGGATTCGCCGCTCGACAGCACCACGCCTTTCGTCGGCACCGACAACCAGAAATCCTTCCACCTGATCGTCGATTATCTCTGCCGTTCTGGCAGCGAGCCTTGCTATTTCTCGATGCCGATTGTGAACAACAACGCTCTCAAACGGCGCGAAGCCTATACGACGGCAATGGAAAAGCTCGGTCACGAGCCACGCATCATCGAACTGGAACCGAGCCGCAGCTGGGATTTCGAACAATATGCCTTTGAACAGACGGCGCGCATCATGCGCGAGAAGGCAAGTTTTCCGACCTCGACGGTGCTCTGCTCCAACGACCGCATCGCCTTTGGCGTTACGGGCGCGCTCTGGCAGGCGGGACTGAAAATCGGCAGGCTCAAGGATTGCGATATCCGCGTGGCCGGTCACGACAACAATCCGCTGTCGGAATATACCTGCCCGCCGCTCACTACGGTCGCACAGGATTATAACGAAATCGGCAGGCTGGCGATTGAGCTTCTGTTCCGTACATTGGGCGAAGATTCCGAAGATCGGCTCGAACTGCCCGAAAGCAACCGCATCCTGCTGAATGCTGAGATCAAGCTGAGAATGTCAGCTTGAATACGCAATTATCGGCAGCAATCACGCCGAACTGCGCATGATCAGATGGCTGTCGAGATAGCGAATATCCTCGCCGGTCGCGCTGCTGCTGTCCTGCTCATTGATGCGTGAAAACAGCATATCCAGACCAAGCTGCGCGATCTGGCGGTAATCCTGGGCAACCGTCGTCAGAGGCGGGCAGGTGAAGCGGCTCAGTGGGTGATCGTCGTGACCGGCGACACGCAGATCGCTGCCTTCCTCTCGCCCGACATGACGCCTGCGTTCAAAAGCTGCCGAAATCACGCCGAAGGCCAGACGATCATTGGCGCAGAGAACCGTGCGCGTCGGGAAACCGCCGCGGTCGAGAATACGCCCCGCCTCCTGATAGCCGAGCTCCTCGAAACTCCAGTTTTTCGGGGTCATCGGCAAAACGATGGGCTCGATACCGAGCCTTTCCATCGTGGCGATATAGGCTGCGCGGCGCTCCAGCGCGTTCTGGTTGACGGCAGGCATTTCCAGAAAACAGGGATGCTCGCCGGTCCTGCATAGATATTCGGTAATGTTGCCGATGCTGACGCGGTTGTCGGTGCCGACAAAGGGCTGGTCCTCGCCGATACGGCTATCCAGAAACACCACCGGCATCGAATCGGAAAGGCTGGACAGAAGCTTGGTGTCGGTTTCAAAACCGAGCGGCGCCATCAGGACACCGGCGATCTTAAGCGACATCAGCGAGCGCATGGCGCGTGCTTCAAGCTTGCGCTCGCCATGCGACGACAGAACGATGGTCCAATAACCTTCCGCAAGGCATCGCAATTCGATCTGGCGAATGATTTCGGCATAGAACGGATCGGAAATATGCGGAACGATGACGCCGATATTCTTCGGCTTCTTGCGGTTGAGGCTGACGGCGAAAATATTGGGCTGATAGTTGTAATCCTTCAGCGCCTTTTCGATGCGGGCGCGCGTGGAAGGCTTTACGCTTTCCGGATTATCGAAATATTTCGAGACCGTAGGACGCGACAAGCCGCTTGCCACGGCGAACTCCTCCATCGTCCTGATCTTGTTTTCAGCCATGCTCCGCTTTCCTCGGGCCAGTCCCGATCGGCGCCCACTCCACGCCTCAAGATTTTTCCATGCGTAAATTTATTTTTTCACAGAAGCAACCTGAATTTCACCGGTGCCAGCCCTTATTACCGCAGAAAATGCTGATATAAGGCAACACAACTGTTTTTCCCGCCGCTATTCGGGCGAAATTAAATCGTTATAATTTTTACACGTGAAAAATTATATATTGACACGTTGAACAAGCTCCATCATGTCTAATGAAGCTCGATAATGGGCTGAAGGCACCTGCCCTTCCGGGAGATTTGAAGACCGACGCAAAGTGCTGCGGTCCGATGAACCAGCAGGTAAGTCATCGTTCATGTCCCTGTTAGAAGGACAGCCCGGCAGACGCCGGTTCATACGGAGGAAATCATGTTTCGCACTTCTCTCGGCCGCATTCTCTTTTCCGGCGTCGCTCTGGCCATGATGGCGGGTTCTGCCTCTGCCGAAGGCGTTGGCGCATCGCTTCTCACCCAGCAGCATCCGTTCTACATCTCGCTCGCTGACGCGATGAAGAAGGAAGCGCAGGCAGAAAACGTGCCGCTCGAAATTTCTATCGCCAATCAGGACCTGAGCAAGCAGCTCGCCGATGTGGAAGATTTCATCACCAAGGGCGTCGATGTCATCATCATTTCGCCGGTTGACAGCAAGGGCGTGCGCTCGGCCATCAACAAGGCTGAAAAGGCTGGCATCAAGGTCATCACGGTCGATGTGCCTGCCAACAATGTGGACGTGACCTCCTTCGTCGGCACCGACAACTTTGCCGGTGGCGAACGCGCTGCCGAACTGATGGCCAAGACCATCGGCGAAAAGGGCAATGTCGCCGTCATCGATTACCCGACGGTTCAGTCAGTTGTTGACCGCGTTGAAGGCTTCAAGAAGGGCATCGCCAAGTATCCCGACATCAAAATCGTGGCGATCCAGCCGGGCATCACCCGTCCGGAAGCACTGGCGACCGCGCAGAACATCTTGCAGGCCAACCCGGATATCGTCGGCATCTTCGGCTTCGGCGATGATGCTGCACTTGCCGCCGCATCGGCTGTGAAAGCCGCCAAGCTTGAAAATCAGGTCAAGGTGATCGGCTTTGACGGCATGGAAGAAGCCCGCAACGCCGTGAAAAACGACCCGATCATGGTCGGCGTGATCGCGCAATATCCAGACCAAATGGGCAAGGTTGCGGTTGAAACCGCCGCCAAGGTCATCAAGGGCGAGAGCGTTCCGGCCAAGCAGCCAATCGTTCCGGGCGTCGTCACCAAGGACGGCGAAACCAAGTAAGACCGCGTGAAGCAGCGACACTCCTCCCAGTCGCTGTTTCCTTTTTGCGGTGGCGGCCCGGAAAGCCTCCCCTTTCCGGGCCGCCACCGCATCCCTTTAGACAGCACGGCTGTGCGGACCCGGCCATATCCGGTTCGTGGCAGACTGCAGCAAACGGAGCGTGGAGGCCTCAAAAGTGACAGATCCTGTGACAGCAACCCAATCCGAACAGAAGACGGCAGCGGATACGGTTCTGGAAATTCGCGATGTTGCGAAGTCTTTCGGCCCGGTCATCGCGCTGAAGCGCATGAACCTGACCGTGCGGCGCGGGCGCGTGCATACGCTGCTCGGTGAAAACGGTGCTGGCAAATCCACGCTGATGAAGATTCTGGCTGGCGTGTTCAAGCCGACCTCGGGCACGATTTTGCTCAAAGACGCGGCCTATGCGCCGAAGAACCCGCGCGATGCACGCGCCAGCGGGATCGCCATCGTCTTTCAGGAATTGAGCCTCTCCCGCAACCTGACCGTTGCCGAGAATATTTTCGCGAACCACGAGCCGAGCCGCTTCGGCTTCATCCGCGAGCGCGAGCTGAACGCGGAAGCGACCAGACTCGTTGCCGATCTCGGACTTCCGGTCGATCCGCGCGCCAAGGTCGGCGATCTTTCGATTGCCCAGCGTCAGCTCGTCGAAATCGCCAAGGGCTTGAGCCAGCCTGCCGATGTCGTCATTCTGGACGAGCCGACTTCATCGCTGTCCGACAGCGAGGCGGAAATCCTGTTTTCAATCATCGAGCGCCTGAAGGCCAAGGGCACTGCCGTCATCTATATCTCGCACCGCATGGAAGAAATCATGCGGCTTTCCGACGACATTACGGTTGTTCGCGATGGCGAATATGTCACGACCACCGAAAAGAGCGAGACCAGCATCGAGCGCCTGATCGCGCTCATGGTCGGTCGCGAGATGAACGACATTTACCCGCCGCGTGAAGCGCCGCGCCCTTCGGACGCCGTTCCGCCGATTCTCGCGACAAAGAACCTGTCCGTACCGGGCAAGTTCCACGAGGTCTCCATCGATGTGAAGCCCGGCGAAGTCCTTGGGCTTTTCGGACTGGTCGGTTCTGGCCGTTCGGATGTAATGAAGGCGCTGTTCGGGATGCTGCGGCCAACGGGCGAAATCAGGCTCGAAGGCGAAGCCATCACGCTTGCCTCGCCGACCGATGCCATTCGCCACGGCATTGCCTTCGTGACCGAGAACCGCAAGGAAGAAGGCCTTGTTCTTCCGCATAGCGTCGAGCGCAACATCAATATGGTGGGGCTCGGCCAGCTGGCGGGGCCTTTCGGCCTGATGCGTTCCAGCGCGGAACGCTCCGCCGCCAAGGCGGAAGTGCTGCGCCTTGCCATCAAGACCGCTTCCATCGACACGGTTGCCGGATCGCTCAGCGGCGGCAACCAGCAGAAGATCGTGCTGGCGAAGTGGCTGCAGACAAAGCCGCGCATCCTCATTCTCGACGAACCGACACGCGGTGTCGATGTCGGCGCGAAATTCGAAATCTATCGCATCATCCGTGAACTTGCCGCCAATGGCGCGGCGATTCTGATGGTTTCCTCCGAACTGCCGGAAGTGCTGGGCCTCAGCGACCGGGTGGTCATCATGCATAACAAGCATGTCGCCGCCATTGTCGATGCCGATGGCCTTACGCCCGAAACCGTCATGAGCTACGCAGCAGGAATGCACCTATGAGCAACGCCCAAAATATCCAGAAGAAAGCCGTGGACGCAGAAGTCCGCCGTTCGCTTTTCTCCTCCCCGCTGGTTCGCCAATATGGCGGCATCATTGTTTCGCTGGCCGTGCTTTGCGTGGTCTTCGCTGTGTTGAACCCGCGCTTTCTGGCTTTCAACAACTTCATGAACATCATGCAGCAGGTGGCGGTGATTGCCGTTGCCGCCTATGGCATGACCTATGTGATCCTGCTCGGTGAGATCGACCTTTCGATTGGCTCCATCATCGCCGTTTCCGGAATGGTGGCGGCGCAAGCCTTCTCCATGGGGTTCGGCTTTGTGCCAACCGTGGTTTTCACCCTTGCGGCGGGCGCCATCATGGGCGGCCTGAACGGAGTGCTTTCGGCAAAGCTGATGCTGCCCTCCTTCATCGTGACGGTCGCGACAATGGGCATCTATCGCGGCATGGTCAGCCTGCCGACCAATGGCGCGCCGGAAATCATCGAAAACGATACCTGGCTCGCCATCGGGTCGGAAAACTGGCTCGGCCTGCCGATCATCATTTGGATTGTCGGCGTCCTGTTCATTTTCAACTATATCCTGCTGTCGAAGACTGTGTTCGGTCGCCGCATCTATCTGTCGGGCGGCAACAAGGAAGCGGCGATTTATTCGGGCATCCGCGTCGACCGCATCAAGATCATCGTCTTCATGCTCTCCGGCGTCATGGCTGCGATCAGCGGCATTCTGCTCTCGTCGCGCCTGTCCTCGGCGCAGACTAATGCGGGCATGGGCTACGAACTCGACGCCATTGCGGCGGTCGTGCTGGGCGGCACCTCGCTTGCGGGCGGCGTCGGCACCATGGTCGGCACCATTCTCGGCGCGCTCATCATCGGCGTTATCAATAACGGCATGAACATGCTGTCTGTGCCTTATTTCTATCAGCTCATCGTCAAGGGCGTGGTCATTCTGGTCGCGGTCTGGCTCGATGTGCGCTCGAAATCCGTACGGACGTAATCGGTGCAGCATATGAAAAAGATCATCACTATCGGCGAAATCGTCGTCGAGATCATGGCCGTGGAAACCGGCAACGGTTTCAAATCCGCCATCCCGTTGATCGGCCCGTTCGCCTCCGGCGCGCCCGCGATCTTCATCGATCAGGCGGCCAAGATGGGCCAGCCTTGCGGCATGGTCAGCGCGGTCGGCAATGACGATTTCGGCGCGCTCAATGTCGAGCGCCTGCAAAACGACGGCGTGGATGTATCGGCCATCGGCGTGCATCCGACAGCCGCTACCGGCAGCGCCTTCGTGCGCTATCGCCCTGATGGCAATCGCGACTTCATCTTCAACATCAAGCACAGCGCATGCAGCGCGATTGGCCTGACACCAGAAGCTGAAACGCTGATCGAGACCGCCGATCATCTGCATATCATGGGTTCGGCCCTGTTCTCCGATGGCATCGTCTCGGCGATCCACGAGGCGACAATCCGCATCAAGGCGAAGGGCGGCACAGTGTCCTTCGACCCGAATATCCGCAAGGAAATGCTGGAATTGCCGGGCATGCGTCAGGCGCTGGCCCATGCTCTGGAAAACACCGACCTGTTCATGCCGAGCGGCCCGGAAATTTTCCTCTTCACCAAGGCGACCGAGGAAAAGGCAGCTGTGGAAGAGTTGCTGGCGCGGGGTGTCAAGGCCGTTGTGGTCAAGCGCGGCGCGGAAGGCGCCAGCTATTTCGACCAGTCCGGCGAAGTTTTCGCGCCTGCTTTCAAGGTCGATGAAATCGACCCAACCGGCGCGGGCGACAGTTTTGGCGCGGCATTCGTAACCTGCTGGCTGCGCGACATGGCCCCGAAGGAAGCTCTTGTCATCGCCAACGCCACCGGCGCACGCGCCGTCGGCGGCAAGGGACCGATGGAAGGCACCTCGACCATGGCTGAAATTGTTGCCTTTCTGCAGAAAAACGGAGTTCCAGCATGAGCGGCACGAACGTTCTGAGCGCACTTCCCGCCCGTTATGCAAGCGGCGTTCGCGGTGGCATCACGTCGATCTGTTCTGCGCATCCGCTGGTGATCGAAGCAGCCCTCCTCGAAGGCATCGCGACCGAGACCGACGTGCTGATCGAGGCCACCTGCAATCAGGTCAATCAGGATGGCGGCTATACGGGCATGACGCCTGCCGACTTCCGCCGCTTCGTGGAAGACATCGCCGCGCGCGTCGGCTTCGACACCAAGCGGCTTATTCTGGGCGGCGACCATCTCGGCCCCAACCCGTGGAAACATCTGCCAGCCGAAGAAGCCCTTGCGAAGTCGGATGTCATGATCGACGCCTTCGTGCGCGCAGGCTTCACCAAAATCCATCTCGATACGTCGATGGGCTGCGCTGGCGAGCCAGTCGCGCTGCCTGATACCGTCACCGCCGAGCGCGCTGCGCGTCTCGCCAAGGTTTCCGAAACGGCGGCCCGCGAAGCCGGATACGACCTGCCGGTCTATATCATCGGCACGGAAGTCCCGATTCCCGGTGGTGCGATGGAAGAAATCGAAGAGCTGGAGCTGACCAAGCCGGGCGCTGCCGTCGAAACCGTCGCCATTCACCGCAAAGCTTTTGCAGCACTCGGACTGGAAGACGCCTTTGCCCGCGCCATCGGCGTTGTGGTGCAGCCGGGTGTCGAATTCGGCAATGAGAATGTCGTCTTCTACAACAGCGAAAAAGCGACGGCTTTAAGCGCTGTTCTGAGCGAAATGCCGCAATTCGTGTTCGAAGCCCATTCGACCGATTACCAGCCGGTGGAAGCGCTTTCCGATCTCGTGCACGACGGTTTCGCTATTCTGAAAGTCGGCCCCGGCCTGACTTTTGCACTGCGCGAGGCTCTTTATGGTCTCGACCAGATTGCGGCATTCCTCGACAAGCTGCCGTATGAAGAAACCCTGCGCGGCAAGATGGAAGCGCTACTTCTGGCCGAGCCGAAGAACTGGGAAAAATATTACCACGGCGACGCGGAAGAGCTGCGGCTGCAACGCCATTTCTCCTATAGCGACCGCATTCGCTATTACTGGCCGCACCCGGTGGCAACCGCCGCCGTCGATTCGCTTTTGAAGCGCCTGGAAGGTCGCAAGATACCCGAAACGCTGATCAGCCAATATCTCGGCACGCTTTATCCGGCTGTCGCCTCGGGTGCGGTCGAAGCCACGCCGCATGCGCTGATGGTCGAAGCCGTCCGCAATGTCGTACGCACTTACGGCAAGGCTGTCGCCTAATTCTCGGAACAGCTTGCGCCTTGCGGCGCAAGCTGTTGGTCTATTTTCCCGGCGCAAGCCGCGCCAGAAAATCGTCGCACCAGCGTGTGACGTCATGGGTTTTGAGAAAATCCATCATGTCGTTATAGCGTTCCTGCCGTTCTTCCAGCGGCATGGACAGCGCCCGCGCAATCGCATAGGCAACGGCTTCCGTATCATAGGGATTGACCAGAACCGCACCATCCAGTTCCTGCGCGGCACCGGCAAAGCGTGAAAGCACAAGCACGCCGGGATCATCCGGGTCCTGCGCCGCGACATATTCCTTTGCCACGAGGTTCATGCCATCGCGCAGCGGCGTGACCAGCCCCACTTTCGCCAGACGATAAAGCCCGGCCAGCACATCGCGATTGAGAGACCGGTTGATATAGCGGATCGGCGTCCAGTCGAAGGTGGCGTTCGCCCCGTTGATGCGCCCGGCCATTTCCGCCACTTCCCGCTGCATATCCTTATATTCCGGCACTTCGGTGCGAGACTTCGGCGTCACCTGCAAAAAGGTGACATGGCCGCGATTGACCGGATCGATTTTCAGAAAATTCTCGAAAGCTTCAAGCCGGTTGGTGATCCCCTTGGAATAATCCAGCCGGTCGACGCCGATGATCAGATCGCGCCCGCTCATGCTGTCGCGCATGCGCTTTACGGAACTGCTGTTTTGCGTCTTCATCGCAATCTCGGCAAAGGCTTCGGTTTCGATGCCGATACCAAAACTGTCCACGCTGAAGCTTCGCCCGAAAGCCTCGAACCGCCGGGGTTCAATCTGTTTGCCGATCTTTTCCCGCCGCAGACCCCCGATGAAATTCTCCACATCGTTTTCCGTCTGGAAACCGACGAGATCGTAATAGGTCAAACCGCGAATGATCGCCTCATGCACCGGAAGCGTCAAAAGCAGATCGGCTGGAGGCCATGGAATATGCATGAAAAAGCCGATGCGATTTTCCACCCCGCAGCGCCGCAATTCTTCGGCCAGCGGGATCAGGTGATAATCATGCACCCAGATTGTGTCGTCGGGCTCGATTAGCGGCAGCAATTGCTGCGCGAACAGCCGGTTGACCCGAAAATAGCCCGCCATATCCTTGCGGGTATAGTCTATGAGGTCCAGCCGGTAATGGCAGAGCGGCCATAGCATGCGATTAGCGAAGCCGGCGTAGTATTCGTCGATATCTTTCTTTTGCAGGCTTAGCAGCGCATAGCTGATCGGCCCGACCTGTTTCGTTTCCAGTTGATGTGTCTCTCTGCCGGACAGTGTTTCACCGGACCAGCCGAACCAGACACCCCCTCTGACATTCAAGGCCGCCTGCAAGGCGACGGCCAATCCTCCTGCCGGGGCTTTTCCCTGCTTATCCGGCAGGGGAACGCGGTTGGAAACCACGACAAGGCGTCCCACTCCATTCTCCTTTCATCGTGTTAGAGCGCGTTTCGATCTGATTGAAGCAGATCGGCGCTCTAACATTTTTGTTTTTACGCACATCTTATCCGAAAACCGTTTCACACTTTTCGGGATGTGCTCTATTGCGTGCCCGCCATTTTGATCACCCAAGCCCGCAAGGCTTTCGGCGAGGCAACCGCGTCCGTGGACAGGTCGCTGATCGCTTCGCCCACGGCAATGCCCATTCCGCCCAAATCCATCGCCGCTTGCAGCATCGGTATATCCGTCAGATCGTCCCCGAACGCGACCGGAAGACGCCCGGCAAAGGCCTTGCTCTGCATCAGGCGGCGCAGAGCGACGCCCTTGTCGCCATGACGCGAACGCAGTTCGAAAACGAATTTCCCAGCCTGAACCCGCCAGTCGGGACCGGCCAGTTTTTCCGCCGCATCGATCAATTCACGCGCAATGTCTTCCTTCTCGGGCGCAAGCCTGAAGTGAACTGCGATCGCATTGCCTTTATCTTCCAGCAGAAGCCCGGCAATACCGGATTGCGTCTCACGAATAAAATCCTTGGCGCGCGCGAATTCTTCGCCCGGCTCCAGCTTTTCGACCTGCCCCGACGGCAGCCGGAACTCGGTGCCGTGCAATGCCGCGATAGCGCCTGAATAGGAAGGGAAACGCTTTGCCACGAAATCCAGCGGACGGCCCGTCATCAGCGCCACTGCGCCGGACAAACGCTCGCGCAATTTTTCCAAGGCGGTCACCAACGCGGGATCGACAACGACGCCGTCCGGCGTTGGTGCGATATCCAGCAGAGTTCCGTCGATATCGAAGAAAAGCGCATAACCGGAATGCTCCGGCGATAATGCCGCAAGCGAAATTCTCTCTGAATGGATCGTGGAGAGGTGCATAGGTTCCAAACCGAATACCCCGTCAAAAGTTCCACAATTCCACAATCTTATCCGCTAGCTTATGCGGTTTTCCGATCACGCCATGCGCGGCGTTTTCCGTTTGAACAGCACGGCAGCCAGACCGAGGATCAGCGTGCCCGCGATGAACAGGAAGGCTGCGGCGGCAATCGCCGGGCTGATGTTTTCGCGGATGGTGGAAAACATCTGTCGCGCCAGCGTGCGCTGGTTGGGACCGGCGACGAACAGCGTCAGCACAACCTCATCCAGCGACGTGGCAAAGGCCAGCACCGCGCCCGAAACCACGCCCGGCATGGCGAGCGGCAACGTCACCCGGCGAAACACAGTCAGCGGCGATGCTCCGAGACTTTCCGCCGCAAGCTCCACTCGCCGGTCAATGCCCGCAAGTGCGCCGGTGACGCTCACCATCACAAAGGGGATCGACACCACCGTATGCGCGACGATGACCCCGAAATAGGAATTGGCGATGCCGAGCCGCACGAACAGCAATTGCATGCCGACGCCCATCACCACCGCAGGCACCACCATCGGGAGCAGAAACAGCGTGCGGATTGGACCGGACAGGAACAGCGCCCGATTGCGCAGGCCAAGGGCTGCCATAGTACCAAGAACCGTCGCCAGCGTCATGGTGCCAAAGCCGATGATCAGGCTGTTGACGATGGCGCGTCGCCAGGCATCGGCTGTTGCCAGTTCCTCGAACCAGCGCATCGACCAGCTTGGCACCGGATAGGTGAGGAACACGCTCGACGTGAAGGCCAGCGGCAGGATGGCGAATAAGGGCGCGACCAGAAAAAGGACAGCGGCCACGCCGAACACGATCTTGACGGAGCGTCCCATGGTTATGCCCTCCCCCGCTTTTCGTTGGTCAGGCGACCATAGACCGCATAGAGCAGCAGGCAGACAACCAGCAGCACCATACCCAGCGCGCCAGCCATGCCCCAATTGGCCGAGCCGGTGGCATAATAGGCGATGATCGAGCTGATCATCTGGTCGCTCGGACCGCCGATCAGTGCCGGTGTGATGTAATAACCAATGGCGCTCATGAAGACGAGCAACATGCCGGACAGGATGCCCCGCATGCTGAGCGGCAGCAGAACACGCAGGAACGCCCGCCATGGCGGCGCACCCAGCGAAGCGGCGGCAGGCATCAGATTGTTCGGGATGGACACCAGCACGCTGTAGATCGGCAGAACCATGAACGGCAAAAGCACATGCGTCATGGCGATGATCACGCCCATCCGGTTGAAGATCAGCGGCAGTGGCCCGTTGGTGAGACCGAGCCAGATCAGCGTGTCGTTGATCAACCCCTTGTCCTGCAACAGAATGAACCATGCTGCCGTGCGCACCAGAAGCGATGTCCAGAGCGGCAGAAGCACGGCTGCAAAAAGGGCGCTTTTCACCCAGCCCATGGCGGAAGCCAGCAACACCGCATAGGGATAACCGATGGCGGCGCAGGCCAGCGTGACCAGTGCGGCGATCCAGAATGTGCGCAGCATGATGGCGCGATTGGCCGACGTGCCCGCGGCCATGGAAACAATCTCGCCTGAACTGTCGCGTTCCATATCCACCGCCGCCAGCAGATTGCGGTCTGTGGTGGGGGACAGCGCATTGGCAATGGCCCGCCAATATTGTGGCTGGCTCCAGCGTTTATCGACTGCTTCCAGATCTAGCGCCGGATCGTCTTTCTCGATGGCTGTAAGCGTCTTGCTCATCAATGTGCGAAAGCCCGACTGGGCGCTGTTCAGGCGCCGCACCATATCGCCGACCGCCTGCTGATCGGTGGATGCCCTGAGATCGGCAACCAGCGCCTGTTTCATCTCCGGTGTCGGACCCGATTGACCGTCCCAACCGGCGACGGCCTCCGCCGTTTGCGGGAGAACCCGCAGCACCGCCGTGTCGGAGATTGCCTGTTTCATCATCACGCCAAGCGGCCACAGGAAAAACAGCGCAATGAAGATCAAAAGCGGCGCGATGAGCAGAACCGAGCGTGTGCTTTTGGCGGAGAGAACCGTCATGCGACAATTGTCCAGCAATCGGCTGCATTGAAATGCGCCACCACATCGACGCCCGGTTGCCATTCGCGCGCCTTACGGTCGAGGCGCACAATGAAATGATGCGCCTTGTCATCCAGCTGGATGCGCAGATGATCGCCCTGATAAACACTATCGGTCACGCGTGTGCTGAGATTATTGTCGGCCTTGGCCTCGCCGCCCAGTTCGATCCGCTCCGGGCGGATGGAAAGCAGCACATCTTGCCCCGGCGTCAGCGCGCCGGATGATGAGGCGTTCAACTCGGCGCCGTTCTTGAGGCGGATCAACGTTTTCGTTCCATCGACACGCTCCACCTTGCCTTCGGCCAGATTGGTTTCACCAATGAATTCTGCCACGAAACGGGTCTTCGGCTCGTCGTAGATTTCGCGCGGCGAGCCGATCTGTTCGATCTGTCCCTTGTTGAACACGGCGATACGGTCCGACATGGTCAGCGCCTCGCTCTGGTCATGTGTCACGAAAACGATGGTCAAACCGAGGCGGTTGTGGAGCGCGCGGATATCGAGCTGCATCTGTTCGCGCAATTGCTTGTCGAGCGCGCCAAGCGGCTCGTCCATCAGCACCACGCCCGGTTCGAAAACCAGCGCACGGGCCAAAGCCACACGCTGCTGCTGCCCGCCGGAAAGCTGCGACGGCTTGCGCTCGCGCATGGTTGAAAGCTGCACCATATCCAGCACTTTTGCGACCTTGTCGGATATCTCCGCCTTGCCAAGCCCGCGCATCTGCAATGGGAATGCGATGTTCTCGCCGACGCTCATATGGGGAAACAGCGCATAGTTCTGGAACACGACGCCCATATTGCGCTTGTAGGACGGAACATCGTTGATCGACTTGCCATCGACGACAAGCTTGCCGCCGCTCGGGCTTTCAAAGCCAGCGAGCATCATCAAAAGCGTGGTCTTGCCCGAACCGGATGGCCCAAGCAAACTGACGAACTCGCCGCGTGCTATATCGAGGTTGAGCCCGTCTATGACTTTGAAATCGGCGTAGGATTTACTGATATTCTTAAATCGAATTCGATAGTCCGTCAATGAATCACTCCAGTTGCCGGCATCGGAATATCCCGTCCACCCGATGGAGCGGGTCCAGTTTTAACGGAACCGCTCTATCTCTTTGTTATCTCGGCAGACGGGATGGCGATGGGTGTTCTCAGGCTAACCCGTTTACTGCGCCAGCCAGGCGTTGAAGCGCTTCGTCAGCTCTTCCGAATTGTCGATCCAGAAATCGACATTGAGCGGAATCGCATCCGTCATATTGGCTTCCGCCGTTGGCAGATCGGCTGCGAATTCCGCCGGAACCTTGCTCGCGGCGTCCTTGTTCGGCAGACCATAGGCTACATATTTCGGCAGCTTGACCTGATTTTCCGGTTCGCTGGTAAACGCGATGAAATCCATGCCTGCGTCCTTGTTTTCGGCGTCCTTCAGGACGACCCAGCTATCGACGGCATAGATGCTGCCCGGCCATACAACCTTGAAATTCTTGCCTTCGGCGCGGTTGATGCCGGTGATGCGACCGTTATAGGCCGAAGCCATTACAACTTCGTCGGAAGCCAGCAATTGCAGCGGCTGCGCCCCTGCTTCCCACCACACGATATTCGGCTTCATCTCTTCGAGCTTCTTGAAGGCGCGGTCAACGCCTTCTGGCGTGCCCAGCACATCATAGACTTCATCCTTCTTGACGCCATCGGCGAGTAGAGCGAATTCCAGCGTGTACTTTGCGCCCTTGCGCAACGAGCGCTTGCCGGGGAACTTCTTTACATCCCAGAAATCCGCCCAGGACTTGGGGCCGTCCTTCAGCTTGTCGCCATTATAGGCAATGGCCGTGGACCAGACGATGGCGCCAACACCGCAATCATTGACCGCGCTGTCGAGGAACTTGTCCTTGCCGCCAAGCTTGTCCCAGTCGATCTTTTCATAAAGACCATCGGCGCAGCCGAGCGCCAGTTCCTCGGCTTCCACCTGCACCACATCCCAATTGGGCTTGCCAGCCTTCACCTTGGCCTGAACGACACCGTAACCGCCGTCCCATGATTCATCGAGCAGCGGCTTTCCGGTCTTTTCCGAAAACGGCTTGAAATAGATTTCGCGCTGCGCATCCTGATAGTTGCCGCCCCAGGAGACGACGGTCAGATCGCGCGCGGCAGCAGGCGCGGCATGAAAACCGGCCACAGTTGCAAGAAGTGCACCGGCATAGGCAAGGCGTGCCATTTTCATAATTTTATTTCCCCATTTGTTTCGACAGGTTCATCCTGCCGTAGTTGTAATGGGAACCATGCTAGCCCGATCATTTGTTGCGGGCAATAAGCTATTATCAGCCATAAGCGAAAGTGTTACGCACCGCTGACCGTGGCCTGATCTATATCTTCTGCGCCAGAATCTTATCAATGCGCCGACCATCCATGTCGACAATTTCGAAGCGCCAGTCGTCATATTCGAAGCTGTCGCCGACGGACGGCAAATCGCCCAGCTGCAACAGCGCAAAACCGGCAATCGTGTGATAGCCGCGATCTTCCGGGATTTCCGTAAAGCCCAGCCGATGAAAGGCTTCATGGGCTGACATCAAACCGTCGATCAGAAGCGAACCGTCCGTGCGGGTCACGATATCCGGCTCTTCATCATCAATATCGGGTATATCGCCCGCGATGACTTCAAGCAGGTCAGACTGCGTGACAATGCCTTCGAGGATACCATATTCGTCAACCACCACGACCAGCCGTACCGGACTTTTCTTGAAGATTTCCAGCACGCGGAAAATCGGCGTTGCTTCGTGCACCACGACGAGTTCGCGGATCGCCTTCAGTGGATCGACCGCATGACCGTCGAGTACCTGATCCAGCAGGTCTTTCTTGAGAACCATGCCGATGGGTTCATCAATGCTCTGATGGGCGATCAGCAATTGTTCGTGGCGACAGTCGCGGATGGTCTTGAGCATTTGTTCCTGACTGTCATCGGCATCGATCCAGTCGATTTCGCGCCGTGGCGTCATGATATCGCCAACGCGACGATCACCGATGGTCAGCGCGCGCGCCACCACCTCGCGCTGTGTCATTTCGATCAGCCCGGCCTGCTGGCTGGCTGCAACGAGCAGCTTGATTTCTTCGGGAGAATGAGTCGAACCCTCTCCGTTGCCGGGCTGCAAGCCACACAGGCGCAGCACCAGATTGCCCAGAGCGTTAAGCGTCGAAATGGCGGGCCAGAAGATGAAGGTGAACGCGCCGAGCGGGCGGACGACAAAAAGCGCCGTGCCCTCGCTGCGCTGCAAGGCGAGGCTTTTGGGCGCAAGTTCGCCTAGCACGATATGCAGCGCCGTAATGATGATGAAGGAAATCGCAACCGCGATGGCATGGGAACCGAAGCTTACCCAGTTGGTTGGCAATGCGCCCAAAGCGGGTTCTATGAGATGCGCAAGCGCCGGTTCGCCGATCCAGCCAAGCGCGAGCGATGAAATGGTGATACCAAGCTGGGTGGCCGCCAGATTGGCGTCGAGATGATCAACCGCGCGCATAAGGGCAGAAGCGTTGGTGCGCTTTGCCGCGACCAGTTCAGCCACCCTGCTTTTACGGACCGCGACCAATGAAAATTCAGCGGCAACGAAGAAACCGTTAGCAGCCACCAGAAGAAGAACCGCTACGATACCGATAACATCAGCCCAATACATGCTTGTCCCTATCGCGGGTTGCGACTCTTATTTTTACAGGAACACTATGCATGAGGCTGGGTCGCCGCTCAAGGAACGCTCGAATTTTACTGGCAATTCAATCAGGCGTCAGTCAACCACCGTCACGACTTTTGGCGCTCCGCCAATCGTGCCGATGATAGTTGCCGCCGGATAACCCGCAGAGTGGATCATTGCGAGAATGCGCTCAGCCGCATCCGGTGCACAGGAAACAAGCAGCCCGCCCGACGTTTGCGGATCGGTCAACAATTGCTGCTTCCAGAGCGGAGTATCGTCCGCCAGTCGCACGTCATCACCATAACTCGCCCAGTTGCGGGTCGAAGCGCCGGTGATGAAACCTTGTTCCGCAAGACGTGCGGCTTGAGCCAAAAACGGAAGATCACTGTATCGAAGCGTGATGCCGACATTGGACCCCCGCGCCATTTCAAGCGCATGACCGAGAATGCCGAAGCCCGTCACATCGGTGACCGCGTGCACAGCTTCATCCTTGCCAAGTTCCGCGCCGACCCGGTTCAACAAAGTGACGGAGGCCATCATCTCATCGTAACCGGCACCATCAAGAACCTGTTTCTTGAACGCTGCGGAATAGATGCCGACACCGAGCCCCTTGGTCAAAATGAGCGCATCGCCCGGCCTCGCGCCGCTATTCTTGCGCAGATTGGCAAGCTTGCAAGTGCCAACCACCGCCAGCCCGTAGATCGGCTCCGGCGCATCGATCGAATGGCCGCCCGCCACCGGAATTCCGGCTTCTGCGCAGATGCTGGAACCGCCTTTCAGAATATGGCGGATCATTTCGGCAGGCATTTGATTCACCGGCATGCCGAGGATCGCCAGCGCCATGATGGGCGTTCCGCCCATCGCGTAGACGTCGGATATGGCATTGGTTGCCGCAATACGCCCGAAATCGACCGGATCGTCCACCATCGGCATGAAGAAGTCGGTGGTGGCGATCACACAGTTCTCATCGTCAAGCTGCCAGACCGCTGCGTCGTCGCCGGTCTCGGTGCCGACCAGCAGCTGCTTGAAAGGTTGGATGGCGGGCTGATCAGCAAGCAGATTTTGCAACACGGCAGGCGCCAGCTTGCAGCCACAGCCGCCGCCATGCGCCAGAGTGCTGAGACGGATGGGCGATGCGATATCCATAGGTCCTCCTGAACCGAAAGCGGTTCCCGTGATGCTATTTCGTATCAGATCGTGATCTCGCGCGCCGTCATGCTATAACGGAAAGCGTCCGCGTCGAGACAATCGAGCCGCATGCTGGCGACCTCGGCTTGCGGATACATCAGGAAGCCAAGCTCCCCGCTCTGCGCAGATGGCAAATCGATATCGCTGCCATCATTGAAGGCAATCCAGTTGCCTTCCCATGCGCCGAAGAGCTTTTGACGAACGGCAACCACACGCGGATCGTCCGCTGTCAAACCGTCCTTCTCTTCTTCAAGCATGACCTTTCGCACATCGGCCGGATCGGTCGCCACCCAGCCGACGCCATCGAGATAGATTTCAGCACGACAATGTTGCGACTTGGTGATGACCTCGTTCTTTGCGCCAAGGCTCTTGTAACCGAAAGCGGACGGCGCCACCCGCACCCCGTAAAGGTCACGCGCGGGAATGCCAACAGAGCGCACCAGCGCCACGAACAGCGGGTTGAGATCGGCGCATTTGCCGCCAAGATCACCGCTCCTCAACATGGCGACGATATCGCCGTCGCCGCAGCCGCGCGTGGACGCGCGCCGATAGGTGTTGGCGACAACCCAGTCATAGATGCGGCGGGCCTTATCCTGATCACTTGCGGCGTCGCCGACAATCTTGTTTGCGGTCTCCCGAACAATGCCATCCACTGGTGCCAGCCGTGTTCCAGCCAGATATTTTGCGCGCTCGGCCTGTGTCAGCGGCACGGCGGTCGCCGATGCCTCAAGGCTGCTGGCGCGGTCACGGGTCGAGATGAGACTAATGATTTCCGCAGTCGGCGTTTCTTCACCCGGCGCCCATTCGAGATAGAGGAGGCCTACCCCGCTGCGTGGATCGCGATTGATCTGCGCAACCCTGGCATTTGTCGTCCACCGATTGCCTTCCGGGCGGTTCCAGTCATCCGCCTGAAAACCGGCCAAAGGCACCCATGCCCGAATGACATCCTTGGATGCGGTCGGGCTCACAGTTGTCCTGATCTCGAAACTGCGCCAGTTCGATGGCTTGGGCGTAAACGTGCCGTCATCGGCAAAGGCAGGGGCCGTGGCGAAGCTCGGCAGAAGGCTGAGGGCGGCGCAGGCCGCGCCGGATTTGAGGAGTTCCCGACGATTCATGACGATCCCCTTTCGTGGCCCCTCTTTAGGAGCCATGAGCTCTGTTTCTTACGAATATGCGGAGAAAGCGCTGCTGTTGCGCCCGACCTCGAAAGACCAGCGCATGCCAGGAATGATCTGTGATCAAGGCCCCGAAACTCGGGAGCAGCGGAAGAAGTCACACGCGCAGTCTGCCGTGTTTGTTTAACTCCGTCAATCAACCATCGAACAAGAGAAAGTCATCGTGAAGATTACATTCATGTATTAATACTTGAGTACGCCTGTCATGTTATATATAAATGGGCTTTGTTATTATATTTTTCGCCCTTCGGTTCGGTTGACAACTTCGTCTTATTGCGGTGAACTGCCAAAGTGAAAGTCAAGCCTGCCCGACAACGT
The DNA here is from genome assembly GCF_022627935.1 of Ochrobactrum sp. C6C9. NCBI lineage: Bacteria > Pseudomonadati > Pseudomonadota > Alphaproteobacteria > Hyphomicrobiales > Brucellaceae > Ochrobactrum > Ochrobactrum sp. C6C9. Next base: position 81,387 of record NZ_JABXGB010000021.1, read on the forward strand.
GACCGGGAAAATTTCCCCTGCACGTCGGTTCTAATCATCAGGGAGGTATCGCACGATGAATGTGGAGCTCTCACGCCGCCAGTTTCTGGGCGGAACGGGAGCGGTGGTAGCGGCTTCGGCGCTCGGTTCTTTCGGCTTCGGTGCGGTGGAAACCGCCTATGCCGAATCCATCCGCCCCTTCAAGCTGGCCAATACGACCGAAACCCGGAATACCTGCCCTTACTGCTCCGTAGCCTGCGGCATCATCCTTTATTCCAAGGGTGATCTGCGCAAGGGCGAGAAATCCGACCTGATCCATATCGAGGGCGATACGGACCACCCGACCAATCGCGGCACGCTGTGCCCCAAGGGCGCGGCGCTCAAGGATTTTGTCAAGGCGGAGACACGCCTGAAATATCCGATGGTGCGCGAACCGGGCACCAGTGCATTCAAGCGGATATCATGGGAGGACGCGCTGGACCGGATCGCGCGCCACCTCAAAGATGACCGTGACGCGAATTTCATCGCGAAGAACGAGGCGGGCGTCACCGTCAACCGCTGGACGTCGACGGGCTTTCTCGCCGCATCCGCAACCACCAACGAAACAGCGTTTCTCACCTACAAGGTGGTGCGCAGCACAGGCATAGTCGCATTCGATAATCAGGCACGCGTCTGACACGGCCCGACGGTGGCGAGTCTCGCCCCATCATTTGGCCGTGGCGCAATGACCAACGCCTGGACAGACATCAAGAACACTGATCTCATCGTCGTCATGGGCGGCAATGCGGCGGAAGCGCATCCGTGCGGCTTCAAATGGGTGACGGAGGCCAAGGCCAACCGTGGCGCCCGGCTGATCGTCGTCGATCCGCGTTTCACGCGCACGGCATCGGTGGCGGATTATTATTCGCCGATCCGTCAGGGGTCGGATATCGCCTTCCTGCTCGGCGTCATCAACTACTGCATCCAGAATGACAAGGTGCAGTGGGAATATGTGAAGCATTTCACCAATGCCAGCTACATCGTCAAGGATGGCTTCGAATATAAGGACGGACTTTTCAGCGGCTATGACGAGGAAAAACGCGACTATGATCGCTCAAGTTGGGATTATGTGATCGGCGATGACGGCTATGCCGTTGTGGACGATACGTTGCAGCATCCGCGTTGCGTGTGGAACCTGCTGAAGCAGCATGTGTCCATCTACACGCCGGAAATGGTCGAGCGCATTTGCGGCACGCCGAAGGAGAAATTCCTGAAAGTGGCCGAGATGATCGGCGAATGCTCCTCGCCGACCAAGACTATGACATCCATGTATGCGCTGGGCTGGACGCAACATTCCAAGGGCGCGCAGAACATTCGCGGCATGGCGATGCTGCAACTGATCCTTGGCAATATCGGCGTGCGGGGCGGCGGCATGAATGCGCTGCGCGGTCACTCCAATATTCAGGGTCTGACCGATATCGGCCTGATGTCCAATCTTCTGCCGGGCTATATGAATATCCCGGTCGAGAAGGAGATCGACCTCGACACCTATATGTCGACGCGCAGCTTCAAGCCGCTGCGCCCGAACCAGACAAGCTACTGGCAAAACTACAAGAAGTTCTTCGTGAGCTTCCAGAAGTCCATGTGGGGGAGCGCCGCTGTAGCAGAAAACGACTTTGCCTATGACTGGCTGCCGAAGCTGGACGTGCCGAATTATGACGTGTTGCGCATCTTCGACATGATGAACAATGGCAAGGTCAACGGTTATGTCTGTCAGGGCTTCAATCCGCTGATGGCTGTGCCAAACCGCAACAAGCTGACCGCGGCCCTATCGAAGCTGAAATTCCTCGTCACGATGGACCCGCTTGAAACGGAAACATCGCGCTTCTGGGAAAATCACGGCGAGTATAACGACGTCGATACCGCATCAATCCAGACGGAAGTGTTCCAGCTGCCATCCACCTGCTTTGCAGAGGACGAAGGTTCGCTGACCAATTCCGGACGCTGGCTGCAATGGCACTGGCCGGGGGCGACACCGCCCGGTGAGGCGAAGACCGACAACTGGATCATGGCGCAGATCTTCATGCGGCTGAAAGCGCTTTATAGCAAGGAAGGCGGCGCACTCCCCGATCCAATTCTCAATCTGGTCTGGGAGTACAAGGACCCGGAAGAACCGACCGCCGAAGAACTGGCAAAGGAGCTCAACGGCAGCGCCCTGACCACGCTGATGGACCCGACGGACCCGAGCAAGGTGGTGCTGGAGGCAGGAAAACTGCTACCCGGTTTTGCCGTGCTGCGCGATGACGGTTCCACCGCGTCGGGCTGCTGGATCTATTCGGGTTGCTTCACCGAGGCTGGCAACAACATGGCGCGCCGCGACAATCACGATCCTGACGAGACCGGTGCCTATCTCAACTGGTCGTGGGCGTGGCCTGCCAACCGGCGCATCCTCTACAACCGTGCCTCCGCCGATCTCAACGGCAAGGCATGGGACCCGAGCCGTAAGCTCATCGAGTGGGACGGAACCAAATGGACAGGCTATGACGTGCCGGACATCGCGCCGACCGCCAAGCCACAAGAAGTCGGTCCTTTCATCATGAATGCGGAAGGCTCGTCGCGCCTGTTCTGCCGTGGCATGATGCGGGATGGTCCGTTCCCGGCCCATTACGAGCCGTTTGAATCGCCGATCGCCAATGTGGTTGCGCCAAATGTCCGGGGCAATCCGGTGGCCCGCGTCTTCAACAACGACTTCAAGCAGTTCGCCGATACCGCATCCGAGGAGTTCCCCTATGCGGCGACCTCCTATCGCCTGACCGAACACTTCCACTACTGGACCAAGCATGTGCATGTGAATGCCGTGTTGCAGCCGGAATTCTTCGTGGAAATTTCGGAAGAACTGGCCAAGGAAAAGGGCATCGCCAAGGGCGACTGGGTGCGCGTCTGGTCTAAGCGCGGCTCGGTCAAGGCCAAGGCGGTGGTGACCAAACGCATCAAGCCGCTCATCTGCGACGGCAAGACGGTGCATGTGGTCGGCATTCCGCTGCACTGGGGCTTCATGGGCGCTGCCCGCAAGGGCTTCGGCCCCAATTCACTGACCCCGTTCGTCGGTGACGCAAACATCGAGACGCCAGAATTCAAGGCGTTTTTGGTCAATATCGAGCGCAGCAGCGCGCCTGTTGCTTAGAAGGGATTGAAGAATGTTTCCACCCGTTCCCAATCCCAGTGTCCAGCCGCAAGCTCCGCGCTTCGGTGACAGTGACCTGATGCGGCGGTCGGCGTCATCCGTGACGCCACCTGCTGAACGCCAGACAGAAGTGGCCAAGCTGATCGACGTGTCGAAATGCATCGGCTGCAAGGCGTGCCAGTCGGCCTGTGCCGAATGGAACGATACGCATGAGGAGGTGGGCATCAATGTGGGGGTCTATGACAACCCGCATGATCTGACGCCCAACACCTTCACGCTGATGCGCTATACGGAATGGGATAATCCCGACACCGGCAATCTGGAATGGCTCATTCGCAAGGATGGTTGCATGCATTGTGAGGACCCCGGCTGCCTCAAGGCCTGTCCGGCGCCTGGCGCCATCGTGCAATATTCCAACGGTATCGTCGATTTCATCCACGATAATTGCATTGGCTGCGGCTATTGCATCAAGGGCTGTCCGTTCAACATCCCGCGCATCTCGGAAGTGACCCACAAGGCCTATAAATGCACGCTGTGCTCCGACCGCATTGCGGTTGGACAAGGCCCGGCCTGTGCAAAAGCATGCCCTACTCAGGCCATCGTCTATGGAACCAAGGACGAAATGAAGGAATGGGCCGATAGACGCATCAAGGATCTGAAATCCCGTGGCTTTGAAAATGCCGGGCTTTACGATCCGCCGGGAGTCGGCGGCACACACGTCATGTATGTGCTGCACCACGCCGACAAACCGGAAATTTACGCCAACCTGCCGAACAATCCGCGCATCAGCCCGGTTGTCGAAGTCTGGAAAGGCGTCTCCAAATATGCAGGCATGGCGGTAATGGGGCTGGCCGTCGCCACCGGCTTCCTGCATTATATTTTCAAGGGTCCGAATGTCGTGACCGAACATGATGAGGAAGAGGCCGAAAAGCTCACGGGAGAAAAAAGCTCATGAGCAAGACCGACTTTGACGATGTTTCCGCCAGCGATGACATAGAACCGGGCAAGCCGGTCCGCGTGCATCGCTATTCCGGCGCCGCGCGCATCAATCACTGGATCACCGCCATCAGCCTCGTGCTGCTGGCGCTTTCCGGGCTTGCCATGTTCCACCCTTGGCTGTTTTTCCTGTCCGGTCTTTTCGGCGGCGGTCAGTGGACGCGCACGATTCATCCATGGATCGGCGTCGTGCTGTTCTTCAGCTTCTTTGGTCTTTTCGTGCGTTTCTGGAGCGCCAATCTCTGGAAGCGCGAGGACACGCGCTGGCTCGGTCAGGTCGATGATGTGATCGCTGGCAATGAGGAGAAACTGCCCGAAATCGGCAAATATAATGCCGGGCAGAAGCTCGTTTTCTGGTCAATGTCATTGCTGATCATCATCCTGATCGTCTCAGGCCTCGCCATCTGGAACGAATATTTCGGCTTTATCGTCAGCATCGACCAGCAACGCTGGGCATTGCTTATCCACTCCATGGCCGCCGTCATCGCCATCTGCGTCTGGATCGTGCATGTCTATGCCGCAATCTGGATCAGAGGCACGTTCAGCGCCATGACGCGCGGCACGGTGACCGGCGGCTGGGCATGGCGGCACCATCGCAAATGGCTGCGCGAGTTGAACGCCAAGCGCAAGGCGAAGCAGGCAAGCGGCAAACCGGCAGCATGATTTTACGCATCGCCGGGTTGAAAAATCTGGCGATCGACCGAGAATGAATATGGTTGCACTGGTCCACGTGGCCCGGCGGGTTCGTGAGGGAGTAGAATGGCAGGTAAGACAGATCTAGCGCCGGACCCGACGGCGATTGGCGAAATATCGTCTCCACCCTTTGTACGATTGCCTGATCCCGACGACCTGTTTTCCCGAAGAGCCGCGCGCCTGCGGCTGCTGGGTTCGGTCAGCCCACTCAAACCCTATCTCGAATTTTTGGCCGATCTGAGCGGTGCGCAGGCTGCGGTTCAAAAAGAGCTCGGCCCGGTTTCGCCAAGCGACACCAGCCGGAAACCTGAAATGCCCTGCATTGACCGCGATGTGGCAGCATCGGATGGCACCCTGAATTCAACCTTCGACAACTTGTTTGATCGCGTGCACCATATCGTCAAACCGCAAGATGCCGCCGATGCCTTGGCACGTGTGGCCGCAGCCAGCCCGGCAGAGCGCCGCAGCATGATTGATGCGGTTTTTACCGGTATGCTGCCGCCGGATGCGATTGCCGAACATATCTATATCTGGGCAGGGCTTCAGTTGCATTTCACGCGGCTTGCATCCGCGCTTGATCCGAAAGCCGTGCTGCCCGTTGCCGATGGCGTCTGCCCCACTTGCGGCAGCATGCCATCCGGGTCAATCGTGGTGGGCTGGAAAGGCGCACATGGTGCGCGCTTTTGTTCCTGCTCGGTTTGCAACACGCTCTGGCACTATGTCCGCATCAAGTGCGTCTGCTGCGGCTCCACCAAGGGCGTCGGCTATAAGGAAGTTGAAGACGGCGGCGGCGTCATCAAGGCGGAAACCTGCGACGAATGCCAAAGCTGGACCAAGATCATCTACCAGCAGCAATCCACCGATGCAGACCCGATGACCGACGATGTGGCAAGCCTCGGCCTTGATATGCTGATGCGCGAAACGCCCTATCGACGCGGCGGTTTTGCGGCCTTGCTTGCAGGATTGTGAGGCACGATGGATCAGACCCGGTCTCACCTGCGGCAGTTGCCCTCCGTCGATGCACTCCTGCAAATGCCGGAACTTGGTCCCGGGCTCGAACGCTTTGGTCGCCCGGCGCTGACCGAAGCCATCCGCACTGTTCTGACCGAAGTGCGCGAAGCCGTGAAATCCGGTGCTGCACCGTCCTACAGCGCAGAGATTACCCAACGCGTTATTGATTTGCTTGAAGCCTCGGAGCAATCGAGCCTGCGCCCGCTGTTCAATTTGACGGGAACGGTTCTGCATACCAATCTCGGACGCGCCATATTGGCCGAAGCGGCCGTCGAGGCTGCGACGGCAGCCATGCGCGAAGCCGTTTCGCTGGAGTTTGATCTTTCCACCGGTGCACGCGGCGAACGCGACGACCATTTGCGCGCTTTGGTCTGCGAACTAACCGGCGCGGAAGATGCGACCATCGTCAACAACAATGCCGCCGCCGTGCTGATCGTGCTAAACAGCCTTGCGGCGGGCAAGGAGTCTGTCGTTTCACGCGGCGAACTGATCGAAATCGGCGGCGCGTTCCGCATGCCGGATATCATGACCCGCGCAGGCACCAGACTGGTTGAGATTGGCACCACCAACCGCACCCATCCTCGTGATTATGAAGGCGGCATTGGGCCGGATACGGGGCTGATCTTGAAGGTCCACACCTCCAATTACCGCATTGAAGGCTTTACGCGGGAAGTAACGGCGGCGGAGCTTGCCGCAATCGCCAAGGCGCGCGGTGTGCCGCTGGTCAACGACCTTGGGTCCGGCACACTCGCCGATCTGACGGTTTTCGGTCTGGCGCATGAGCCGACCGTGCGCGAAGCGGTGGCCGAAGGGGCCGATATCATTACCTTCTCCGGCGACAAGCTGCTCGGCGGACCGCAGGCCGGGTTCATCGTCGGCCGGCGCGATCTGATCGCCCGCATCAACAAAAACCCGATGAAGCGCGCCCTTCGCGTGGACAAGATCAGGCTCGCCGCGCTGGAAGCAACGCTGAAGCTCTATCGCAATCCCGAACGTCTGGCCGAAAAGCTGCCGACGCTGCGCTATCTGGCGCGGTCGAAAAGCGACATTGCCATTCAAGCGACCCGATTGCAGCCGGAACTGCAAAAGGTGCTCGGTTCAGCTTTTGATGTGACAGTGACGAATTGCGCCAGCCAGATCGGCTCCGGCGCTCTGCCATTATCAACCGTCCCAAGCGCCGGATTGTCCATCGCCCCGAAAAACGGCAGTGGCTCCGCGCTCACCTCTTTGGCCACCGCGCTCCGACAATTGCCGCTGCCGGTGATCGGGCGCATCGAAAAAGGCGTTTTCATTCTCGATCTGCGCTGCCTTGATGATGAGACCCGCTTCGTCAGGAACCTGGCTTCCTATGCGGCTCGCTGATCTTTTCTCCCGCAAGCCAAAGCCAGACAGTGACGCGCAGTCGCTGGAACAGGCGCTTGTCGCGGCGAAATCAGGGGACTACGCCACCGCCCTGTCGATATGGGAACCGCTGGCGCGCAAGGGCAATGCCCGCGCCCAGAACAATATCGGTGCCTGTTTTGCGGGCGGCATGGGGGTCGAAAGAAATATCGATCTCGCGCATCAATGGCTGGCCTTGTCTGCAAAGGCGGGTGACGCCTCCGGCCAGCGCAATCTCGCCTCGCTTCTGTTTAAGGGCGAGGACATCGACCCCAACTATCCCGAAGCGGCAAGACTCTATCGGCTGGCTGCCGAACAGGGCGACGCGCAAGCGCAGGACATGCTGAGCTGGATGCTGCTGGAAGGCGACGCCATTGTCGCCGACCCGGTGGAAGCACGCGAATGGGCGCTGAAAGCCGCCGAAAGCGGTGTTGCCGCCGCCATGACGCGGCTTGGTATGATCTATCATAACGCACTCGGTGTGCCGCGCGATCCAGCGCAAGCCGTGTTCTGGTGGCGCAAGGCGGCGGACGCTGGCGATGCCGATGGCGAAGCCATGCTGGGTGCCGCGCTTCATCTCGGCATGGGTGTGGAGCGAAATGCTTTGTCGGCTTATGAACACCTGTTACGCGCTCGTTCCCAAGGCAGCGCCCTTGCCGAGCCCTTTCTGCAAGCGGCTCGCGAACAGCTGGATGACGATGAGCGCAGAACAGCCGAAACGCGCGCTGCCGGAGGCCGCCGCCCATGATTATCGGCACGGCTGGACATATCGACCACGGCAAGACGTCCCTCGTCCGTGCGCTCACGCAAATCGACACTGACCGGCTCAAGGAAGAAAAGGCACGCGGCATTTCCATCGATCTTGGCTTTGCCTATCTGCCCCTGACAGGCGACGAACAGGAAATCCTCGGTTTCGTCGATGTGCCGGGGCATGAAAAATTCGTGCATACCATGCTGGCGGGCGCGGCCAGCATCGACTTCGTTCTGCTGGTGGTGGCGGCCGATGACGGCATCATGCCGCAAACACGCGAACATCTGGCCATCGTCAATCTGCTTGGGATCAAACGCGGCATCGTTGTGATCACCAAGTGCGATCTTGTCAAAGCCGCGCGCGTGAGTGAGCTGGAAGCCGACATCCGCAACATTCTGGCCGCAACACCGCTTGCCGATGCTGTCATATTGCCGGTGTCCACGGTGACTGGCGAAGGACTGGACCAGCTTAAAGCGACGCTCGAAACCGAGGCGCGAAGCTTTCCGCATCGCCCTGCCGATGGACGCTTTCGCCTTGCTGTGGATCGGTCCTTCACCATCCAGGGCGCGGGGACTGTCGTGACAGGCACCGTCCTTTCCGGCACGGCCAGGATCGGCGATCAACTGACTATCAGCCCTTCGCGAAAACCGGTGCGCGTGCGCACAATCCATGCGCAAAACCGGCCACGCGAAACTGCACAGGCGGGCGACCGTTGCGCGCTCAATCTGGCAGGCGAGGGCATCTCCAAGGACGCTGTCAGTCGTGGCGACATGGTGTTGTCCCCCGACTTGCACCTGCCGACAGATCGTATCGACGCCTCGCTTTCAATCCTGCCATCGGAACGCAAGCCGATAGACCAGTGGTTTCCAGTACGGCTGCACCATGCGTCGGCGGAAGTGGGTGCGCGCATCGTGCTTTTGCAGGACGAGGCGCTCGCGCCGGGCGCGCATGGACGTGTGCAACTGGTGCTGGATCGCCCGATTGCAGCCGCATCGGGTGATCGTTTTGTCGTTCGCGATGTCTCCGCGCAGCGGACAATCGGCGGTGGTCGCTTTCTTGATCTGCGCCCGCCGCAGCGCAAGCGCCGTAGCCCTGAACGCATGGCGCAACTCGACGCCCATGCCATTGATGACCCAGTACAAGCGGCCCGGGCGCTGCTGTCCGTCGATCCGTTTTATCTGGATGCAACCGCTTTTCTGCGCGACCGTGCTTTGAGCCATGGACCGCAATATCTGGCGCAAGCGCTCGATGCGACGGTTCTGCCGCAAGGACAGGCGCGGTTGCTGCTGTTGCCGGAGCGCTGGGATGCATTGCGGAATGCCATTCTTGAGCGGCTCGGCATTTTCCATGACGAGAACCCGGACCTGATCGGCATGGGCGTGGAAAGACTGCGTCTGCTTTTAAAACCGCGCCTGCCTGCAAGCGCCTTCCGGGCTGCGATAGCCGCGTTGACGGATTTGCAACTGGTGAAGCTCGACGGCGCTTGGCTTCGGCTCAGCGAGCATGAGGTGACGATGAGTGACGCCGACGCGGTACTGTGGGAGCGGATCGCGCCGATGCTTGGCGGCGAAGCGCGCTTTCGCCCGCCGCGCGTGCGCGACATTGCCGGTTTGGTGGGCGAAAAGGAGGAAGACATCCGCCGCATTCTCAAGCTTGGCGGTCGGATGGGTCGTGTGCATGAAGTGGCGCACGATCATTTTTTCAAGCGTGATACGATTGCCGAGATGATCGGCATACTCTCGGTGATGGATGAAGAATTCGACAGCGGCTGGTTTATCGCCGCGCGTTTTCGCGATCGTGTGGACAGTGGCCGCAAGGTGGCGATCCAGATCCTTGAGTTCTTTGATCGCAACAGCGTCACAATCCGGCGCGGAGATTTGCGGCGGCTAAACCGTCGCAAGCTGGACTTGTTCGGCGATTTCGCTGAGACCCGACTCACGGATGAATGCCCCGCCTGAACGGGGCAAACCATCCGCCTTAAAAGATAAAGCGCTTGCCACCGGTCGATGTGGAAACGCGACCCAATTTGCCTGGGCCACCTGCCACCACCGGACCGGATGTCTGATCTTGCTTGATAGTCTGCTTGGTGGTCGACACAGCGGGCGCTGACGCAAATGCTGTTCCCGACACCATGAATGCCCCAATCGCTAACACGGCTATGGTCTTCATCATTCCTCCTCTACTGGTCTCGCCAGTATGGACGCCGAAATTTGATGAGATCATGCAGGCGTTGTTACACAATCCCCCATCAGGAAACGGTAGATTTTGCCCGGGCGCTATACGGCATCTGTCGTATTTCGGGAGGGCTGAGCGCTCTGGACGCAGAAAATCCGCGCCCTAGTTAATTTTTACCCACTGATGCGTTCCAAAACGACGCAACAACAGGGCGCAACGAGGAGACGCCTTCATGCCTGAACCGAAAGAAGACGGCCAATCAGCGGAGGTCCTGAAGGAAAGTCTTCCCTCCAAAGCCGCTGCTATTCATGAACTCATTCGCCGCGAAGGCGAAAAGGAAATGAACAGAGAGGCGATGGCGCTGTTCTGGTCGGCAATCGCCGGTGGTATTTCGATGAGTACCTCGATGATCGCCCGAGGCATTCTGGAGGCCTACCTTCCCGACGGGAACCTGTTCTTTCTGCTCAGTTCAGCCGGCTATACCGTTGGCTTTATAATTGTGATCATCGCCAACCAGCAATTGTTCACCGAAAACACGATCACCCCGGTTCTGCCTTTTATGACAGAGCCGACTGCGTCTCACTTTTTCAAGATGATAAGGCTGTGGAGCATCGTTCTTTTGGGCAATCTGATCGGAGGAGCGATTGCCGCCCTCGTCATAGTCTTGATGCCCATCTTCTCCGTTGAGGTTACGCGCACATTTACAGATATGGGCAAGCATCTTATGGAGAACACAAGTAATGAGCTATTCAGCAAAGGCATCATGTCTGGATGGCTGATTGCGACTTTGGTCTGGATGCTGCACAGCACCAAGCAAGGCCATATTTTTCTTATTTTCCTGATCACCTATCTCATTGCAATCGGTGATCTCACCCATATCGTGGTCGGGTCGATTGAAGTGCTCTTCTTGCTGTTCATCGGCGAAGTTTCCGCTTTCGACAGCATCTTCAAATTCGGTCTGCCCACGCTTTTTGGTAACATCGTCGGGGGCACATTCATCTTCGGGCTGATTTCGCACGCCCAAATCCGGGCCGACGAATAGCTGGGACCAAAAGGCGGGGAACTTTCGCGTGCGTCCGAAGTTCGGTGTCGTTGGTGTCAATTGCCGCTCAGACCAAGCTCGGGAAGTTGGCGCCCGCCCTGTCTTGCCCACGCAAGACAGGGCATTTTTAACGGAACCATTTTTGCTCTGGTGCATTCAATGGCCGTTTTACTGCATCTTGCAGGCTTTTGATTGGTGGCTGAAAGGAGGGTTCTATGCCGCTCTTCAATGAAGCGAGCCGTATATACGCGCCGGGAGAAGTCGATTTGATGCGCAGATGTTTTACCGAAGCCAGCGAGAAGCTCGAGGCAGGCGGCAACGCCTATTCAGCTTCAGACCTGGCATCCAGTATCATCAGTCTCTACCAGAGCGGATTGCGTAATCAGACATATATCGCTGATCTGGCAGCGGGCATTGCAAGCGCCAGATATCTGTCCCGACAACAAGAAGTCGACGTCAACCGGCAAGACCAATGACCCAGGAGGGAAGAAAATGGCACAAAAGCGAAATCCGTGGTCCGACCCGGATCTGGTACGAGAGAAAGAAGCTATCGATCCATCTCCTGTTGAACCCAGTGACCATCAGGAAAAGCCCACTCATGAACAATCAAATGCGCCGGGCAACCCGCATATCCAGGTTCCCAAAGAACCTTATCCCGACCGTTCGAATGATTGAGTGAGTAACGCGCGGGACCCTTAAGCCAGACAATTCCATGCTGCGCGGATGCCATCAAGACTTGGTGGGAACGCTTGCTTGGTGTAGCGTTACGCCCAGTGTCAGCGAAGTCTGGCAATGAGGTTTGGCAACAATCCCCCCTAGCGATCATGAGTGACGAAACATGAAGACACTGGCGACAGCTATTTGCATACTGATCGTGGCGGCAGCCCTCACCGGTTGCGCCAATCGCTCGTGCCGCGATTGGCCGGGGACGTGCATCATTCAGTGATTGAGGTAAACCGGGCAGGCCCAGCTGAAGTGGGCGTTACGTCCCGCGTTTCTCGCTATTCTTCTTCTTTTTATCTTCGTCGTAGTGAAACTTGATGGCGAAGAACATAGCCACGCCCAACACGAGAACCTTGAACGCTATCAAGAATACAGGAATCCATTCCATCTTCTGAATATTCCATGCTGCTATCTATCGCGAAGGCACTAGCACAAATAGCACCCAACGCTGCGGCGCAGATTGACGCGGTGATAACCCGTTACTACAGTTAGCCCGTGCGAAAGTATGGGACGAATTCAATATCTGGAAGGGATGCATGCCCGGTGGCATGTCCGGACTTCAAATTCTAACGCCCACGTCTGCCGCTGTATTCAATCACCCTCAAAAATCCCGAAATGTCGGCTATAGCGGCAGGCTCTTTCCTCATCTGTATGCATCTATATTGGATCGTGCTACCGAGTTGGGTAGCAAAATGGTAGCAACCCGTTCGTTGTCTGTTCCGATACGTCTGCACCTTTGCGACCGGAGGTTTTTTCCACCGTGGAAATAACTCCGAACTCGGCCAGCCCAAATTTGGACCCGACTTAAACCGTCTGAATAAGACGCTTGTCAGACGCCGAAACGTTACGGAAGCGTTACAGTAACGTCACGCGTAACGCCCTGTAGCGTCACTTGACAGTCACGCGACAGTCGCCCGATGTCGTGGAATTGTCGATTTCGCGGGGTAAGATCACCGTTGTTCGACCATCTAGTCGGAGGGAACAATGGAAAGCATCTTCTCACCTGTAACGTTAGCGAAGCGCTGGGAATGCTCTGAAAAGCACGTCCGACATCTAATCAAGTCTGGCGAGCTCAAAGCATTCCGGTTGGGCGGAAAGCTCTATCGCATCAAGGAAAGCGAAGTGGTGGCATTCGAGTCGCGTGACATTGAAACCGCTTCAGAACCCAGCGAGAAGTTGTTAGAGCGACTTGATCCTCTCACGCGAGTCACCCTGTCGAACCTGCGCCGCCGCTCAACCAACCGAGGTACGTGTTAATGCCTGCTTCCAAAAACCCCGGAATACGTCTTGCTGATCTGGATCGAATGGCAAAGGCAGCAAAGCGGCATAACGTGCCTATAGAGATGCAGGCCGCTGATGGCAGAATTTTTCGCGTCTATCCGTCGACCGACGACCTCAAACCTTCCGCTTCTATTGATCCAGACATCGCGTATGGCGGGACAACTTTGGAAGAGTGGCGAAACAGGAAACGCCGTCGCTAACCAGAAGGGATTTGCGCCAATGCCGTTGCTTACAATAAAGCAAGCTGCTGAGGCTTTGGCCATATCAGTCCGGCACCTCATCAATCTTTCCGAGGACGGGGAAATCCCCTATGTGAATGTTGGCCGAGGTACGCGGAAAATACGCCGCTACGATCCGGCTGATATCGAGGCGTTCAAGAGCCAACGGAAAACGGTTGGAGTTGCTGAGCAGCAGCCCGCTTCTTCAAGGCGTGTGCCACGTAGTTCGCCACTCACCATCGTGGATTTCCGTGCCCTTTTGGAAGAAAGACGTTCTAGGAAGCGAAAATGACCAAGAGAGCCGCAATTATGCAGGCCGATCTTCGCCGTATGGCAGTTATTGCCAAGGAAGAAGGGGTTACGATTGAAGCCGAGATCGGCGGTGCGATCTATCGGGTATCCCCCGCCGTGGACGTTCACAATCTTATACCCCGTCGCGATAAGCCGACTGTTCGCCTGTGATCGTCCTCGCGATGCAAACTCGCCTGTGGAAAACTCCCTTGTTGACTCTCTAATGTTGACGTGAACAAAATAGGAACGTCGCCGGCGAAAGCCGACAGCCCCGATACGCTTGGGAATGATGATGTCTGCTTATGAGGAGCACGGCAAATGAACGCGCTTGCGCAAAAAGAAGGTTACGAAGACGAGATCGATCTAGTGCTCGCCTACTATGACGGTGACGTGCGAGCTGCGATTGAAGCTCTGCTGAAGGATCGCGACTTTTTGGTTAAGGAAATAGAATACGCCAGTCTGGCAATGTCGATGGGCTTTGCACGTGGCTGGAAGCCGACGGTGTTCGTAAAATGAGCAGTAGATCACGCGGTGAGCCGCCAAAGACGCTCATCAACAAGGAATATCCGTTTCAGGTCGTGCTTTACCTCACCGACTGGCACCGGACAAATCTCGTCCAGATGTTGAACGACCGGGAGAGATTGGGCGGGTATCGGCTGTGGTCCGGTGTGTATCACGATAAGAAAGATTTCAGCACG